>JBAYSM010000028.1:0-23745 GCA_041676205.1 Rhodospirillaceae bacterium
CCCGCCGCTCTCGGCCAGGACCTTGGTGATCGCAGCGGTCAGCGTCGTCTTGCCGTGGTCGACGTGGCCAATGGTGCCCACGTTGCAATGCGGCTTGTCGCGATTGAACTTTTCCTTACCCATCTTGGAACCCGTCTAAGTTACTGGTGGATGGAGCAGGCGGCGCACCAGTGCGGTCAACCGACTGAAATGATTAAACGAATGGAGCGGGTGATGGGAATCGAACCCACGTAGCCAGCTTGGAAGGCTGGAGCTCTACCATTGAGCTACACCCGCCTCGTGCGTGCCACAGCGGCCACGATGCACAAGGCACCGTGGCTTCGCGCACACAGCCCCGCGCCGGAAGTTCAGGAAGGTTGGTGGAGGGGGTAGGATTTGAACCTACGTAGACATACGTCGGCAGATTTACAGTCTGCTGCCATTGACCGCTCGGCCACCCCTCCACAGGGCACCTTCCCAACCGCTCCTTGGCGGCGGGAGCACAGGAACTATGGGAATTGGGTTGCCTTGTCAACGGCAAAGTTCACAATGTGCACCAGACCTTACCCTCTCCCCTCGACCTGGAGCCTGCTCATGTCCCGGCGCCCTTCCCGCGCCCCCCGGCCGTCCCGTGGTGGTCCGACCGCATCACCATCGTCCCCCGCCGCCGCGCCTGACAAACCGGCCACGCCTCCGCCTTCCAAAAGTGGACGCCGCGCGCCGGCCGAGCCGCGGGCCTCCGGCCTGGGCCGCATGGGCGCCTCGGAGGTATGGCTCTACGGCCGTCACCCCATCGAGGCTGCGCTGGCCAACCCTGAGCGCACCGTGCGACGCCTGCTCGCCACGCCCGACGCCGCCGATTCCATCCCCGCCGGCCTGCTGAGTCAGCGCGGGATTCGCCCCGAGACGGTGGCGCGGGCGGAGCTCGACGCCTTTTTGCCGTCTGGTGCTGTTCACCAGGGGCTTGCCCTGCGGGTCGATGCCCTGCCGGCCCTGGACCCCGACGATGTCGTGGCCCTGGCGCCAGAAGGAAAGCCCGCCGTGGTCATCGCCCTCGACCAAGTGACCGACCCCCATAACGTCGGTGCGGTGCTGCGCTCGGCGGCGGCCTTTGGGGCGCTTGCCGTGGTGGTCCAAGACCGCCACTCCCCCGACGAAACCGGCGTTTTGGCCAAGGCCGCATCTGGTGCCTTGGAGCGCGTGCCGCTGGTCCGCGTAGCCAACCTCGCCCGCGCCCTGGATCGCTTCCGCGACTCCGGGTTCTGGACGGCGGGCCTCGCCGCCGACGCCCGGCACACCGTCGCCGGAGCCAAGCTGCCCGACCGCGTGGTTCTGATTCTCGGCTCGGAAGGCCAAGGCATGCGCCGGCTGACCCGCGAACACTGCGACCATCTGGTGCGCCTGCCAATGGTCGCCGGAGCCATCGAGAGCCTCAACGTGTCCAACGCCGCCGCCGTGGCTCTATACGCGGTAACGCACGCCAGCCTTGAAGCGGCAGAAAACGACATACACTCATAGCCTCTTGGTTCCGGCGCAAAGACGCGCTATCTGTGAGGCACGCCGCAGTAGCTCAGCTGGTAGAGCACCTGATTTGTAATCAGGGGGTCGGGGGTTCGAGCCCCTCCTGCGGCACCAGTTCGGGGGACATTGCCCATGACCGACGACCTGCGCCGTCAGCGCCGCTTCCTTGAGGAAGTGGAACTGGCGATTCGCGCCGCCAACCGGGAAATCATCGGCGGGCACATCCCCACCATGACCCGCGATGCCTTCGTGCGCCTTGCCGTCGCGGTGGGCAAGGTGCGGGCGGGGTACTTGGACGGGGTTCTTGCCATGGACTGGGCCGACCCCAGCGAAACGGCGCTCCAGGAGTTGCGGCACAAGCGCGAGATGTACGAGGAAGCCCGCGCCGGATTCGACGCCCTGCGTCACTGCATCGAGACCGGATACGTCGACATTGGAGATGGAGCCGCCCGATGAGCAAGCCTCCCACCCCCATCGTCCCGGTCCCGCCGCCGGAGAAGGAACGGCCCATCCCCGCGTTGTCCGAACAAGCCTGCCAGAAGTGCGGCGCCACGTTCCGCTGGGAACGGGCCGACCTCGACCGCCCCCGTGCCCCACTCAGCCTGCGCGTGGTTAAAGGCTCGGACCGCTGCGACTGCGGCTACGGCCGGCCTCGCGGCGACCGGCGCAAGGGTTAGAACAACACCGGCAGATGCTTGTCGAGGACCACGGCAAGGAACACCGTTGCCAGATACTGCATCGAGCCGAGGAACGTGCGGCGGGCCATAACAGGGCCAGGATCGCGGCACAGCTTGATGTTCAGCCACAGGAAATGCAGGCCGCCCGCCGTCGCCAGCACGCCGTAGAGCATCCCCAATTCGCCGAGCACCCAGGGCAGCGCGGCCGACCCGATTAGGGCGATGGTGTTGAGCAGAATCCACCGCGCGCAGCGGACTTCGCCCACCAGCACCGGCAGCATTGGCACCCCAGCCTTGGCGTAGTCGTCCTTGAGCAGGATGGCTAACGCCCAGAAATGCGACGGCGTCCACAGGAACAAGGTGATGGCCATCAGAGTTGGCAACAGCCAGATGGTCGGATCGACCGCCGCCGCTCCGGCCAGGATGGCAAAGCTGCCCGCCGCACCACCGATGACGATATTCAACCACGTCCGCCGCTTCAGCCACACCGTGTAAACCACGCCGTATACGAAGGCGCCAAGGAACAGGTGCACCGCGACGGCCCAGTTGAACGACCCCGCGGCCAGCCACAGCCCGGCGATCAGTAGCCCTCCGGCCAGCCATACGGCCATATAAGGATTCCGCATGGCGCCCGAGGCCATGGGCCGCCCCCGCGTGCGCACCATCAGGCGGTCGATGTCTCGGTCGTAAAAGTGGTTGAACACCGACGAACTGGCCGAGCCGAGCAACATGGCGAGGCCCAGCACCAAAAGATGAACCACCGAGATGGTCTCGGCTACGGCGGCGTACCCGACCATGGCGGTCAGCGCGATCATGAACCCGATCCGCAATTTGAACAGTTCGAGGGTGCTGCGCAGGGTCATGTCCCACCTCCCAAAGGCCGCTGATTTGCCCATATTCATGCGGCTGCTTGCGGTTCTTGGACGGGACCAGTGTGGCAGAGCCGGCCCCTGCCCGGCAAGTCCCACTAGTACAGTAGGATATTTAGGGGAATGTTCCTGGAGCACCAAAAGTTCCCTCAGGCGACGGAAGGACGGCTCCGCGTCAACTGACCAAGGGCAAGCACGACGAAGGTGACGCCGCCGAACACGGCCAGAACGGCGCCGCCGCCCATGACCACCATGGCGCCGACCTCCAGGGGCGAGGACAAAGCCTGATCGGCTCCGGCGGTTTTGCGGGCCACGCCTCCGGTCCCTGCCAGCCACAGGCCGACCGCATGCAGCAACTGGCCGCTGCCATAGGCCCAGATGAACGCCAGGGGCCATCTCCGCCCGGTCAGCGCACGGCGGAGTCGGGGCAGGACGACCTCGATCAGAAACACCATGAAGGCCAGGGTTACGCCGCCGATCACAGCGTGGTAGTGGCCGGTGGTCCGGGTATCGCCCTCGCCCATGAAATAGCCGAGCACCCCACCCACCGCGAACAACAGCAGCGACAATACCAGCCCCGCGCCGGCCGGCTCACGCAGATGCACACCGCGCCGTAGCAACGCCCAAGTCAGGGCAGCCATCATCACCGTTGGCTGGACAATCAGGCCGTAGCGGTAGAGATCGGTGAACCCGGTGACGAGCCGCGCATCGGCGGCATCCAGCAGCAGATACAGGATCGGCCCGCCGAACGCCACCGTCGCCAGCGCCGCCAAGACCCAGCGGAACCACCGCTGCGGCAGCGGTGGAACGACATGCAGGCGCTCTGCGACCACCTGCCACGCGACCAGCATCAAGGCGGTGTTGGCAAATTGCAGGATATGGCCGCCGCCCCAGAACAGCGCTTCGTACCGGGGATGAACCTCCAAATCGGACGGCAGCCCGGCCCACGCCAGGAGGAAGCACCACAGAGCGATAAGGTAAATGACTCCAGCCGCCGCCACACCGAACGACGCCCCCTCCATCGGGCGCGGCATGGAGGCCAGCAACCGCCCGACCGGAAGGGCGATGCACCCGAAGAATACCACCAGTCCGGCAAAAAACGCCGGATGAGCACCCACCGGCACATAGTTGTTGAGAATGGGTTCACCCCATCCAACCAGTACCGGCACGGCCATGACCGGAAAGCTCAGTGCCGCACCACGCACCGCCAGCGCCCCCACCTGAGGTACGCGCACGGCGACGCCATCCTCAGCCAATCCCGATGCGGCCCAGGTGGACATCAGGCCGAGCATCGCCAGATACCACAGCACCACCGTGAACACGACATGGACCACCAAGGCCATGCGGAAGTACCCGGCCGGCAGCCAGTCCTGCACCCCCGGCGTCCGCAGCAAGGCCAGTGACAAGGCCATCAGTCCGCCCAGCGCCAAGGCGCCGACCGCCAGCAAGGCCCAATGCCGCATTTCCTCATCAAGGGCCTGCCGCGCCAACAACTCACATCACCGGAGCATAAAGGTGATACAGCGCCGCATAGATGATGACTCCCGTTACCGACACATACAGCCAGATCGGCATGGTCCAGCGAGCAAGCGGCCGATGGCGATCGATAGTCCCGCGCACCCCCCGCCATGCCGTGACCGCGATCATCGGCGTCACCACGGCGGCCAGCACCACATGGCTGATCAGCATCGCGTAGTAAACCGGCCGCACCCACCCCTCGCCGCGAAACACGAAGATCGGCGCGGTGAAGTGGTAGATCACATAGGACACCAGGAAAATCGCAGACGTCACTAACGCCGCCGCCATCACCGGACGATGGACATCGGCCCGCCCCGCCCGCGCCATGACAAGGCCGACGACCAACAGGACCGTGGTGATGGCGTTCAGTGCCGCATTGACGTGCGGCAGGATCGAGGCTGTATCCATCCGTCCCCCGCGTCGTCCGCTCCTCGCGGTCAGTTGAAGCCTTTGGCGGCCCACACCAACTGGATGCTCAGGTACAGCCCGAGGACGACCGCACCCAAAACGACGCCAAGGGCGCGATTGGACGGTGGTGTCGTTTTTCCCGTGTGCGGCATCGAGCTGCCTCCTTGTCAGGGAACGAAAATCCAGCGTAACGCTCCGAACGGTGTGGTGAAAGCCCCCTTTTTCGATTGGAGTGAAAATTACCCCCTATGGTCATGCGGCTTTTCGCGGGTGGCGGACCTGCGTGCTCCCCCGAGGAACGCCCGGTACACAAAGGGGTCAGCGGCCTGTTCCCCCATTGCCGGTTCTCTGTACGCTGTTATACTTGTGTACTCAGGTCGGGTATTTTCCCGGCTTCCGGTGCACGTTGATCCGGGCCTGATAGGGAGGCAGCCAAATGGCCACTCACCCCTCACCCCTCCACCCAGAGGCTGGGAAATACACACAGCCTGCGCACCATAATGACGCCCCCTATTGGTTTGCCGGAGGCGTCGCACCGGTCATTCGCTCGGTTAGCGTCGATGACACGACCCGCTGGCTTGTCCGGGGTTGGAACGATCTGCTCGCCGCCCCAACAGTCAGCCTGACCTATGGCGCCATCTTCGTGGTCGTGGCGTACCTGATCGTCTTTGGCCTGGCTCAAATCGGCATGACGTCGCTCATCCTGCCGCTGATGGCGGGCTTCATGCTGATCGGTCCCCTGGCCGCCGTGGGCCTGTATGAGGTCAGCCGCCGCCACGCCCAGCGCCAGCCGGTCAGCCTGAGCATTGCCCTGGCAGCGTTCACCCGTTACAGCTCGCAGTTACTCGTCATCGGCATGGCGCTCATGCTCATGCTCATGCTGTGGGTGGTCACGGCGATGTACATCTTCGCTATTTTCTATAATGGCGCCCCCCCGAGCATGGATACCTTCGTGAGCGACATCCTGGTCGCCCCGCAAGCGCCCCTGTTCCTGCTGGTCGGTACGGCGGCGGGCGGCGTCCTCGCCACAATCGTCTTCGCCATCAGCGCGGTGTCGCTGCCGATGGTGGTGGATCGCGGAGTCGCCCCGGTCCACGCCATGGCAACCAGCGTGCTGGCCGTGCGCCGAAATTGGAAGGTGATGACTGGGTGGGCGGCCATGATCGTGCTCATCACGGCCGTCGGCATGCTCACGTTCTTCATCGGACTGGCGTTGGCCCTACCGCTGGTCGGCCACGCCAGTTGGCATGCGTATAAGGCGATTGTGGATTAGCCCTGCTCGGCATCCATGGCGTCGATGAATTTACGCAGGAAGGCCCAGAACCAAACGGGCTGGTATCCTGCGATTCGACCGATTTCCTTGCCCGAATCGTCCAAGGCGATAAAGGTCGGGGTGAACACCACGCCCTTGATGTGGGCCAGCTCCTTGGGCCACGGCTCGCCCGAGGATATGCTGCGCAACGGCAACCGGGCGCCCTCGTCGGTCTTGGCGTAGATGGGCGCCACCTCGGCATCCCATGCCTCGCAGTAGGGGCACCCAACCCCGTAGTAATAGATCAGTTCCGCCGCGTCGGCCAGATTGGGCCATGCCAAGCTCAGGCCGAGCGCAATGGCGGCGCCAAAGCGGCGAAAGCCCATGCCGCGCCGCCGCCACCCGTTGCCACGCCGTACCGGACGCGGGGCGTCGGGTGCGAAAGGTCGGAAAACAGCACGTGCGGTCATGGGCTTCCTCCGAAGTGGACCCCGGCCGAAGCCTAGTTCTTCTGGATCTGGAACGTATAGACGCCCCCGGCTTCCTGCTGGCCGAGCAACGAATTGCCGGTCTGGCGGCAGAACGCGTCGAAGTCCTTCACGGAACCGGGGTCGGTGGCCTGGACTTCCAGGATAGCACCAGCGGCAAGGTCCTTGATGGCCTTTTTGGCGCGCAGAATCGGCAGCGGGCAGTTCAGGCCCTTGACGTCGAGGACGGTCTTCTCGCTCATTGAAACTCTCCCTAACTCGGTCGTTTAGTTATTTTCGAACACAAAACCCGGCAAATCCACGCCGGATCAGATGAACAGGTTGATATCGCTCTTGGTGGCGGTTTCGATGTACGTCGCCGCACCGGCGTATTCGATTCCGTCGATCAGGTCTTCCTGCTTGTACTCAAACAGGTCGAGGGTCATTTGACAGGCGATCATGCGCACCTCGGCCTCGACGGCCAGATCGCGCAGTTCTTCAAGCGAGGCGACGCCCTTCTTCTTGATCATGGATTTCATCATCGACGTCGCCATCGAATCGACACCCGGCAGCATGCCGACGATATTGGGCATCTGCATGTGCATGCCCATCATGGGCATTTCCATGGCGGCATTGCCCAGCGGAGTCATCTTGACGTCCAGCTTCTTCTTGAGCAGCGCCAGGCCATAGAAGGTGAAGAACAAGGTGACGTTCAGCCCCATGCTGGCCGCCGTCGTGGCCAGAATCAGCGGCGGATAGCCCCAGTCGAGTGTGCCCTTGGTCACGATAATGGACATGCTCTTGGCATTAGCCTCGGACATGCAATCCCTCCCATGGTTGCCCCCGATCCCGCGCTCCGGTTGAAGACGCGCCCAGGGGCAGGACCGCTTTTGCGGCCGGTTGGTGCCGTGCATCCGATGGCCCGGACGCGACTTTGCGGTGCCGCTCCGGGTCCTTTCGCTACGGTTTGCCCGATTCCGCCGGACGCCCCGCATGTGAAGACTTGCCGCGCGACCGCAGCGACTGCTAATTTAGAACATCCCAATATAAAAACAAAGACCCTACACGCCATCCGCCGTTCATCGTGTTTAACCGGGCCTGCGCCCGCAGCGGCGAAACGACAAAAAAATAGAGGGGACCGAAACACCCCTCTAGGGAAGACACATCGGGAGGACGTCTCGTGGAAGACATGCCCATTACCACCCTGGTCGGCTGGTGGGCGCTGGCCGCCGGAGTTATTTTCGGCGCCACCGCCAACAAGACCAACTTCTGCACCATGGGCGCCATCTCGGACATGGTGTTCATGGAAGACTATGGCCGCATGCGGGCCTGGGTACTGGCCATCGCGATCGCGCTGATCGGCACCACGCTGCTTCACGCCGGCGGCCTGATCGACATCAACACCAGCATCTATCGCACCGCCAATCTTGGCTGGTTCGGCGCGGTACTGGGCGGCCTGATGTTCGGCTTCGGCATGACGATGGCCGGAGGGTGCGGCAACAAGACGCTGGTTCGCATCGGCGGCGGCAACCTCAAGAGCATCTACGTATTCCTGATCATGGGCGTGTTCGCCATCATGACCTTGCGCGGCCTGACCGGCATGGCGCGGGTCGAGATGGAAGCCCTGATGAACGTCGATCTGACCGCGGCGGGGTACACGTCGCAGGGCGTCGATGAGTTGATCGCAGGCGGCCTGGGCCTGAGCGGCGATCTGGTGCGGTGGGTTTTGGTCGGCATCCTGGCCGGCGGCGCGCTGGTGTGGTGCTTCAAGGATGCCGAATTCCGCGCCTCGCCCGCCAACATGCTGGGCGGCCTGATCATCGGGCTGCTGATTCCGGCGGGCTGGTACATCACCGGCGTCATCGGCTTTGACGACTTTGCGCCGCAGCCGCTGATGTCGTTCTCCTTCGTCGCACCGTCGGGCGAAACCATCCAGTACCTGATGATCTTCTCGGGGGCGACCATCAACTTTGGCATCGCGTCGGTGTTCGGCGTTATCCTGGGATCGTTCCTGATGGCCATGGCGACCCGGACCTTCAACCTCGAAGGTTTCGGCGATGCCAGAGACATGCTGCGCCATTCGTTCGGCGCCGCGATCATGGGCATCGGCGGCGTACTGGCGCTGGGCTGCACCATTGGCCAGGGTATCACGGGCATGTCGACCCTGGCGCTCAGTTCGTTCCTGGCACTTGGCTCGATCATCTTCGGCGGCGTGCTGGGCATGAAGTACATGGAGGAAGGCTCGATTTTCGGAGCCATTCGCGCCATGGTCCCCGGCCGCGCCTGACGACTCATAAGAATGCACACACTCAAGCAGGAATGTGAAAAAGCATTCCCCGCAACACCAAAGGATAGTGTGCGCTGCAACGGCCCGGTTAATCCGGGCCGTTTTTTTGAGCTTTGACCGAAGGTCATGAGCAATCTCAGCCGATTGGAAGACGCCCTCTTTAGGTGCGCCGCAATATTCCATCCTACTGATCTAACATTAGGAAACATTCATAAAAGGATTGCACTGCGTGGCGTTCTTTCACTACACTTTTCTAGAACAAGATTAAGTCCATCAATGGACATGGCGATGGGGCCTCCCCTAAGGGATGCCTCATCCATTGAACTGGGAGGAATGATGACCGCGACCCCGAAAAACCGGGGGCTTCGTAGCCCCGCGATCGCCTGGGCTGCGGCCCTTGCCGGCCTGGCCATGGCCGGCTCGGCCACTGCGGCCGAAATCGCGCGCGTCCACGAACCGGGGCTCCAGCCCTATACCATTGTGGGCCACGAAATCCCTCAGCCCCTGACCACAACGCCCGGTGACGCCGAACGCGGCAAGAAGGCGTTCGTGACGCGCAGCAAGGGCAACTGCCTCGCCTGTCACACCGCGCCGATTCCAGAAGAGGACTTCCACGGAGAGATCGGCCCGAGCCTGGTCGGCGTGGCCGATCGCCTGACCGCTTCGGAAATGCGCCTGCGCATCGTCGATGCCAAGGCCATTTTGCCCGACTCGATGATGCCGTCCTTCTATCGCACCGCCGGCCTGCGCCAGTTGAAGAAGGATTTCGTCGGCAAGTCGATGCTCGAACCCCAGGATATCGAGGACATCATCGCCTACCTTCAGACCCTGAAGTAAGCGTGGCCCGACCGCACCCAACCGCTTGAGATAACAATCCTGGCCTGCCCCCGCCCTCGGGGGCCGCCCGGCGAAAAAGGAAAGAAAGGAATGTCTGTGCTGAAGGATACGCACCTGGCTCTGAGCCGCCGCCGGTTGCTCACCGCCGCCGGAACGGGCTTGGTGGCCGCTGCCGGCCTGTCCGTGGTTGCTGCCCGTCCCGCCGCCGCCGCCCCGACCGCCGCAGAACAAATCACCAAGGTCGCCGGGGGCACTCCCAAGGAAGGCCGCGTCAAGATCGACGGCCCCGAGATCGCCGAGAACGGCAACACCGTTCCCGTGACCATCGAGGTCGAATCGCCCATGACCGCCGATAACTACGTCAAATCCGTGTACGTGTTCGCCGACGGAAACCCCGCCCCGGACGTCGCCAGCTTCAACTTCACGCCGCAGTCGGGCAAGGCCTACGCCAAGTTCCGCATTCGTCTGGCCAAGACCCAAAACGTCAAGGCCGTGGCCGTGATGAGCGACGGGTCGTCCTACATCGGCAGCAAGGAAATCAAGGTCACCATCGGCGGCTGCGGCGGCTGAACGACCAGAGCCTTACTGACCTGAGCGACGAGTAATCGGGCGAGAACCTAGGAGAGTACCGAAATGTCCGCAAAGCCGCGCGTTCGCGTGCCCAGCACCGCCAAGAAGGGCGAAGTGTTCGAGATCAAGACCGTGATTTCCCACACCATGGAATCCGGCCAGCGCAAGGCCGCCGACGGCAGCCCCATTCCGCGCAAGATCATCGATAAGTTCGTCTGCACCTACAACGGCAAGGAAGTCATGTCCTCCGAATGGCATGGCGCCGTCTCGGCCAATCCGTACCTGGAGTTCTTCTGCACCGCCACCGAAAGCGGCACGCTGGAGTTCACGTGGCACGACGAAGGCGGCGAGACGTTCACCGCCACCGCCGACATCACGGTTACCTGAGCGCGGTTTCCCGCGCCGGGGACAATTGAAAACCGCGGGGGCGGTCCGATGAAGCCGACCGAATGGCGAAAAGCCGGCGGCACGAAGACACTTGGATCGCCCCGAACGAACGGTAATGGAGGCACTGAGAACATGGGAGCGAAACGCATCGGCGGACTAACCGCCGCAGTCCTGGCTTTTGCGCTGGCCACGCCCGCGCTGGCCAACGACGCCAAGGACGATCCCTTTGCCGCCTATCGCAACGGCGACAAGTACTCTGGCTACGTCGTCGCCGATCCGACCACGCGCGAGATCCAGGACGACGACATCATGAACCCGGCGTTCCTGTGGGTGGACCGGGCCGAGCCTCTGTGGAGCAAGGCCGAAGGCACCGCCAACAAGAGCTGTGCCGACTGCCATGGCGACGTGGCAAGCCTGAAGGGCGCCGCCACCAGTTACCCCAAGACCGATGCTGAAACCGGCAAGTTCATGAACATCGAACTGCGCATCAACGACTGCCGCGAACGCCGCATGGGCGCCACACCGTGGAAGTTCGAGAGCGACGAACTGCTCGGCATGACCACACTGGTCAAGCTTCAGTCGCGTGGGATGCCGACCAACATCGACATCACCGGCCCCAACGAGAAGTGGTTCAAGAAGGGTGAGGAGTTCTACTTCACCAGTCGCGGCCAGCTCGATCTGGCGTGCGCGGACTGCCACATCACCGGCGCCGGTCAGAAGATGCGCGCCGAGGTGCTCAGCCAGGGCATGCCCAACGGCTTTCCCACCTACCGCATGAAGTGGCAGAAACTCGGCTCGCTGCACCGCCGCCTGCGTGGCTGCAACGACGAAATCCGGGCGGCACAGTTGCCCGGTCTGGGTGAAGACTATCTGGCCGTTGAAACCTACATCACCTGGCGCGCCCAAGGCCTGCCGGTGGAATCCCCGTCGGTCCGCAAGTAGTACCGTCGAGGCACCCCTGTCGGACGGGGGAAGCGGGCACATCCCATGCCGCCGCTTCCCCCTGACGGGGGTCCGCAAGAATTTGCCCCTCAGCAGACCGACCCCTAACGGTGGGCGTGGTAATACCGCACCCGCCGCCCCATCTTTGCCGCGTGCACCCAACGTTTGCTGCGTGCGACCAGTCAGATCAGGAGTTCCGTTGCCATGCTCAGTCGCCGTGATTTCCTGCAGGTGGCCATTGCGGCCGCCGCCTTTGCCGGTCCCGTGGCGGGAACCCTGGGCCGGGCCGCCGCCTCCCAGGCGCTGACCCAAGACGCACTGCTGGCCTTCGAGCCGGTCGGACAGGTCACGCTGCTCAATTTCACCGATATTCACGCCCAGTTGATGCCGGTCTACTTCCGCGAGCCGTCGGTCAACATCGGCGTCGGCGCGGTATCCGGGCTTGTCCCGCACCTGACTGGGCAGGCTCTGTTGAAAACCTATGGCGTCAAGGCCGGGACGCCGCAGGCCTATGCGCTCGCCTTCAATGACTTCGACCAGCTTGCCAAGCAATACGGCCGGGTCGGCGGGGTCGCCCACATGGCGACGCTGGTCAAGGCCATTCGCGCCCAGCGCCCGGACAACACCCTGCTGATCGACTGCGGCGATACATGGCAGGGGTCGTATACCTCGCTCGAATCGCGCGGCGAGGACATGGTGCGGGTGATGAACGCCATGGGCGTCGACGTCATGACCGCCCACTGGGAATTCACCTACGGCGCCGAACGGGTCAAGGAACTGGTCGAAAAGCTCGACGCCGCGTTCCTGTGCGCCAACGTGCGCGATTCGACTTGGGGCGACCCGGTGTTCGAGGACACGGCGTTCTTCGAACGCGGCGGCGTCAAGGTTGCGGTGATCGGCCAGGCTTTCCCCTACACTCCGGTCGCCAACCCCGGCCACATGATCCCCGAGTGGGAATTCGGCATCCGCGACGACAACATGCAGGAAAAGGTCGATGCGGCCCGTGCCGCGGGGGCTGAACTGGTGGTCGTGGCATCCCACAACGGCTTTGACGTGGACCGCAAGATGGCCAGCCGCGTGCAGGGTATCGACGTCCTGCTGACCGGCCACACCCACGACGCGGTGCCCGATGTGGTGAAGATCAACGACACGCTGATGGTCGCCTCCGGGTCGCATGGCAAGTTCCTGGCTCGCCTGGACGTCAAGGTCGAGAACAAGAAGGTGGTCGCCCACAGCTTCCGCCTGATCCCGGTATTCTCGGACGTCATCGCGGCCGACGCCGAAATGGCCAAGCTGGTCGAAGACATTCGCGGCCCCCATGCCTCGCATATCAACGAGGTGCTCGGCCGCACCGACTCGCTGCTGTATCGGCGGGGCAACTTCAACGGCACGTTTGATGACCTGATCTGTCAGGCGCTGCTGGAAGAACGCGACGCAGAAATTTCCATGTCGCCCGGCTTCCGGTGGGGATCATCCCTGCCCACGGGGTCGAACATCACCATGGACGACGTTTATAACCAGACCGCCATCACCTACCCCAACGTCTACCGTTCCAAGATGAAGGGCGAAATGGTCAAGGCGATCCTGGAGGACGTGGCCGACAACCTGTTCCACCTCGACCCCTATTACCAGCAGGGCGGAGACATGGTGCGCGTCGGCGGCATGTCCTATACGATCAACCCCCATGAGAAGATGGGCGGACGCATTTCCAACATGACCCTAGCACGCACCGGCGAAATGATCGACCCCAACCGCGAGTATGTTGTCGCGGGCTGGGCCTCGGTCAACCCGGATACCCAGGGGCCGCCGGTGTGGGATATGGTCGCCAACTACATCCGCCGCAAGAAGACCATCAGCCAGCCGGAAAACCAGTTGGTCAAGGTCGTCGGGGTCTAAAGCAAGGGGGAGGTCAGCACGCCATGTTCGATGTTTCCTATTTCGGAGCACTGACAGCCGGAGTGCTGACCTTCCTCAGCCCCTGCATCCTGCCCCTGGTTCCGGCGTATCTGTGCTTTATCAGCGGCCAGTCGCTGGAGCAGATCGCCGGAAGCCAGAACATCCGCCCCAATACCAACGGCACCGCGACCCTCGAAGGCTCCGGCCCCACGGTCAGTTGGCGGACCGTGTTCCTGCCCGGCCTCGCCTTCGTGATCGGGCTGTCCCTGGTGTTCATTGCCATGGGCGCGGCAGCCAGCGGATTCGGCCAGTTCATCGCCCAGCATAAGCGGACCCTCGGCACCATCGGCGGCGTGGTGATCGTGCTGTTCGGGCTGCATTACATGGGCCTGTTCCGCCTGGGCTTCCTGAACTTCGAGAAGCGCATCCACCTGCAGAACAAACCGGCCGGATTGGCCGGGGCGTTCATCATCGGGCTGGCCTTCGGATTCGGCTGGACGCCCTGCGTCGGCCCCATCCTGTCCACCATTCTGATGATCGCCTCGACCGGCGACGATATGTTCTATGGCGTGAGCTTGCTGTCCACGTTCTCGGCCGGACTGGGCATCCCGTTCCTGCTCGCAGCGTTGGCGGCGGGTCCGTTCATGCGGTTCCTGTCGCGCTTCCGCAAGCACATGCGCAAGGTGGAACTGGCCATGGGCGGGTTCCTGGTGCTGACCGGCATCCTCATCCTGACCGGCAGCCTGACCGACATCACCGGCTGGATGCTGCAAACCTTCCCGGTACTGGGCGGTCTGAACTAAGGCTACTCCAGCGCGACCCGCGCAGATGCGGAGGGCCAGCCCCCGGACTTGACCCACTCGGTCAAAAGTCCCCTGCTACCGCTGTTGTGCAGCGTCCTGCGCAGCGACTTTCTCCAGGATATAGCGCTGGAAAGGCTGCCCTTTGTCGTACCGCTTGTCCCACACGTACTCGAACATGGCGGTGAAGTGGAACGGCCGGAAGTAGCCGGGCATCCGCGCCACCTCGATCTGCGGCCCGGTCTTGCCGTCGAGCGCGGCGGGGTCTTCGGGGAAGAACAGGATGGTCGGGGTGAAATTCACCGCATAACGCGATGCCAGATCCTTCTCGGGCAGGGTCGTGCCGTCAAAGTCGGTTACATCGCGGTCCCCCCACAGATTGATCTGCAGGATGTTGAACCGTTCGCGAATCCACGCGTTCAGGGCGGGATCCGCCAGATTGATGGTGTGCATGTCGCGGCAGTACGGGCAGCCGTTTTGCTCGAAGATAATGGCAAAGCGCTTTCCGCTTTCGGTGGATGCCGCCAAGTCCTCGCGCAGATCCATGAACGAATTGACAAACCACTCCTGATGATGCAGCCCGTCATCGCCCAACTTGGGTACGATGCGCTCCTGGGCATGGCCGCCGGCCGTGGTGCCCAGCACAACCGCCAGCCCGATCATGATCGTCCTGAAGAAGCTCATGGATGACATCCTCCCGTTTTAGCCGCAGCAATAACTTTCCCTTCAGGGGACGATTGTAGTCCACCCGCGCAGCCCACGTTCCACGATTTCGGCGATGCCCACCTGAACCACTGTAACTCCGGCCACGAGGTCGGCCTCGGTCTTGCCGATGGTGTCCATGGTGTTGCCGCAGGCGACGAACGACACGCCGTAATCCTGCAGGCTCTTAACCCGGTCGGGCGCCGTTCCGCCCTCGGTCATCAGGTGCCGGACGCCCCCGCCAAAGGTGATGATGGCGACCTCCAGATGGTCGATCCCATAGAACTTCTGCAGGTTGATGGCGTTCGACATGGCGCCTTCAAAGCGCGCTGGATCGTTGGTGGAGACCTGAAGAACGATGCGGCGGGGGTTGTCCCAATCGGGCTTGGGATCAGCCAGTTCGACCGCCCGTGCGGAGTCGACCGCCAGCGCAGGCGCCCCCAGCGGCACCATGGCGAGCGCAACAATGAGGCATAGCCTCCGCGAAAACCAACTCACCACGGTCAACCTCCCTGCGTTATTGCTTTCTGCCGAGCTGGCAGTATAGCACAGTGCGCCGCGCCGCCTTACATGAGCGATGCCTGATTTACGTAACCCCCGGAGAAGCAGTAATGAGCGATAAGGTCCGCATGGTCTCTCCGCGCACCATCCAGCAGTGGATGGGCGCCAACGAGTGCGTCGTCATCGACGTGCGTGAGATCAATGAGTACGTCCAGGCCCACATTCCCGGCGCCATCCTGATGCCGCTGTCGCAATTTGATCCGGCCAAGGTTCCGGTCGATCCGACCAAAAAGCTGGTGTTCCACTGCCGGTCCGGCAACCGGTGCGGCATGGCTGCGGCGCGCATGGTCGGCGCGGGCTTTGACGGCGAGATCAACCGGATGGAAGGCGGCATGATGAACTGGCAGAGCCAGGGACTTCCGTCAAAGAGCGGCACCTAAGGCATCTTCTACAGTTGCTAGAAACGCGCCCGAATCAACATCTTGCCGGTTCCGTTTGAAAGGTGGCCCCGAACGTGTCCATCATGGAGGTTACAAAAGCGGCACCGACCGCAGCGGCAAAGACCGCGGATGTGGCACCTCGTTTACCGGGATACCGCAGGGAGGAACACCGATGGGCGCTAATGAACGCACGTTTTCCAACCACCTAAATCCCTTCGCCGATGGCACCCCGACGACGCGGGACCGCCGCGAACGCCGGGTTTTCCTGGTGATCATAGACGACACCGAAGAAGTCGAGGCCGCCTTGCGCTTCGCCTGCCGCCGGGCGCACAACACCGGCGGCCGGGTGGCGTTGTTCTCGGCCGTCAATCCGCAGGAGTTCCAGCACTGGATGTTCGTCGGCAACATGATGCAGGATGAAGCCCGCGAGGATGCCGAGGAACGCCTGCAACAGTATGCAGCGGCAGTGCATCATTGCTCGGGCGAGATGCCGGAAATTTTCCTGCGCGACGGCGATATCCGCGACGCGCTGTTCGAGCTTGTGGCCGAGGACGACGGGATTTCGGTGGTGGTGCTCGCCTCGCCGTCATCCGCCGACCAAGGCCCCGGCCCGCTGATCGAGGCCCTGACCGGGAAGTATGCAGGGAAACTTCGCATTCCCGTGACCATCGTGCCCGGTAATCTGAGCACCGATGAGATAGACGATTTGACTTAAATCAGTCTAGTCTAATATTCTCTCCCCGGAACATGGCAACGAAGCCCCTGCCCTGCCCGTTGGCGCCCCGCGTCGGCGGGCGGGCATAAAGGGTGCGGCCGGCTTTGCCCGGCGCAACGGGAGGAAATTGGGACATGGCGCTAGACCATCCGGTCGAGGGCGACGGCGTGGACACGTCTCCGCCGGTGGCAGACGAGGTCAAATATACGACGTGCTATATGTGCGCCTGCCGTTGCGGCATCCGCGTGTACGTCAAGGACGGCCAGATCCGCTACATCCAGGGCAACAAGAATCACCCGGTGAACAAGGGCGTCCTGTGCGCCAAGGGGTCGTCGGGCATCATGCAGCACTACTCGCCGGCGCGGCTGCAAAAGCCCCTGAAGCGGGTTGGTGAACGTGGCTCTGGCGAGTTCGTCGAGATCGAGTGGGACGAGGCCATGGACCTCGCCACCGACTGGCTGGGCACCATCCGCAAGACCGATCCCAAGAAGCTGGCGTTCTTCACCGGCCGCGACCAGAGCCAGTCGCTGACCGGCTGGTGGGCAACCAACTTCGGCACCCCCAACTTCGCTGCCCACGGCGGGTTCTGCTCGGTCAACATGGCTGCGGCCGGGCTCTATTCCATCGGCGGGTCGTTCTGGGAATTCGGCGAGCCCGATTGGGACAACGCCAAGTATTTCCTGATGTTCGGCGTGGCCGAAGATCACGACTCGAACCCGATCAAGACCGGCATCGGCAAGCTGAAGGCGCGCGGCGCCAAGTTCGTGTCGGTCAACCCGACCAAGACCGGCTATTCCGCCGTGGCCGACGAGTGGGTCGGCATCCGGCCGGGCACCGATGGCCTGTTCGTCTTCGCGCTCATCCACGAACTGGTGAAGGCGGGCAAGGTCGATCTGGAATACCTCGTCCGCTACACCAACGCCCATTACCTCATCATCCAGGCCCCTGGCGAGGCTGACGACGGCCTGTTCCTGCGCGACACCGACGGCGTGCCGCTGTGCTGGGACAAGGTCAAGAACGCCTCCGCCAAGGCGCTCGACCCCGAGGTCACGCCCGCCCTGACCGGCGAATACACGGTCAACGGCAAGCAGGTGATCCCGGCGTTCCAGCTCATGGCCGGCCGCTACCTGGACGAAAAGTACGCCCCTGAAGCGGTGGCCGAGACCTGCGGGCTGTCGGCCGCGCAGATCAAGCGCATCGCCGCCGAACTGGCCCACGTGGCGTTCGAGGAAGCCATCGAACTGCCCATCGAATGGACCGACTGGGCCGGGCGCACGCACAAGACCATGAAGGGCCGCCCGATCGCCATGCACGCCATGCGCGGCATTTCGGCCCACTCCAACGGCTTCCACACCTGCCGCGCCATCCATCTGCTGCAGATGATCCTCGGCACCGTGGAGGTTCCCGGCGGGTTCCGCTTCAAGCCGCCGTTCCCCAAGCCCATTCCGCCCAACCCCAAACCGGCGGGCAAGGACGGGGGCGTCCCCGGCAAGCCGCTGGCCGGCGCGCCGCTGGGCTTCCCCACCCAGCCCGAGGACCTGCTGGTTGACGACGACGGCAACCCCTTGCGCATCGACAAGGCCTATAGCTGGGAAAACCCGCTGTCCTCGCATGGCCTGATGCACATGGTCATCACCAATGCGTGGAAGGGCGACCCGTACCCGGTCGATGTCCTGTTCATGTACATGGCCAACATGTCGTGGAACAGCACCATGAACACCAAGGGTGTCATGGAAATGCTGACCGACAAGGACCCGGCGACCGGCGAATACAAGATCCCCAAGATCATCTATTCCGATGCCTATGCCTCGGAAATGGTGGCCTATGCGGACTTGATCCTGCCCGACACCACCTACCTGGAACGCTGGGACTGCATTTCCCTGCTCGACCGCCCCATCTGCGAGGCCGACGGCCCTGCCGACGCCATCCGCCAGCCGGTGGTGGAGCCCGACCGCGACGTGCGCGCCTTCCAGACCGTGCTGCTCGACCTGGGCGCCCGCCTGGGCCTGCCCGGCATGACCAACGAGGACGGCTCGCCCAAGTTCCCCGGCGGCTATCCCGACTACATCGTCAACCACGAACGGATGCCCGGCATCGGGCCACTGGCCGGGTGGCGCGGCGAGAACGGCGATGAACACGGGCGCGGGGCCAAGAACCCCGACCAGCTCAAGAAGTACGTCGAGAACGAGTGCTTCTGGCAGGGCCACCTCAAGCCGTCGCAGAAGTACTACAAGTTCGCCAACCGCGACTATCTCGACTACGCCGTGCATATGGGCTTCATCGGCCACGCCGATCAGATCGTCTTGCAGATCTATTCCGAGATCATGCAGAAGTTCCGTAATGCCGCCCGTGGCCACGGCTCCGTCAAGGTGCCTGAGCAGCATCGCGCGCGGGTCGAGGCCTATTTCGACCCCATGCCCATCTGGTACATGCCGTTCGAGGAAGCTGCCGTCGATACCAAGGCCTTCCCCCTGCACGCGCTGACCCAGCGGCCGATATACATGTACCATTCCTGGGGCAGCCAGAACGCGTGGCTGCGCCAGATCATGAACCAGAACCGTCTGTACATGCACGCCGGGACAGCCAAGGATCAGGGCATCGCCGATGACGATTGGGTGTGGGTCACGTCGCACCACGGCCGCGTCAAGTGTCAGGTCCGCCTGATCGAAGGCGTCAATCCACAGACGGTGTGGACCTGGAACGCCATCGGCAAGCGCAAGGGCGCCTGGAACCTCAAGGAGGACGCGCCGGAGGCCACCAAGGGCTTCCTGCTCAACCACCTGATCTCCGAACTGCTGCCCGAGGACAAGACCGGCGCCGGGGGCGGATACCGCTACTCCAACTCTGACCCCGTGACCGGACAGGCTGCATGGTTCGACCTGCGGGTGAAGGTGGAGAAGGCCGCGGCCGACGAATTCGGCGAGTCCTCGCCGCAGTTCCCGGCCCTCAAGCGGCCGCCCAACATCGCCGATTCGCCCGACATCCTGCGCTATGGCGCGCAGTTCAACCCCGAACGCCACGGCGGCAAGACGGTCGAGAACTCCGTCATCAACCGTCAGGTGGTCGGCAAGGGCGCGCCCGAGGTGAAACCCATGACCAAGCCGGTCCCGAAGAAGGAGGGCGTGTGACATGACGACGCTCCCGACCTCGACCACCACCAAGCTCGGATTGGTCATCGACCTGGACACCTGCGTCGGCTGCCAGGGCTGCGTGACCAACTGCAAGGAATGGAACACCGGCGGCCATTCGGCCCCGCTGACTGACTTCAACCCCTATGGGGACAAGGTTGACGGCGTGTGGTTCAACCGCGTCCATACCTTTGAATACGGCGAGGGCGACAACGCCCGCACCGTCCATTTCCCCAAGTCGTGCCTGCACTGCGAGAACGCCGCCTGCGTGACCGTATGCCCGACCGGGGCGTCGTACAAACGCGCCTCGGACGGCATCGTGCTGGTCGATCATGACAAGTGCATCGGCTGCAAACTGTGCAGTTGGGCCTGTCCGTACGGCGCCCGCGAGTTCGACGAGGACGAGGGCGTCATGAAGAAGTGCACGCTGTGCGTGGACCGCATCTACAATGAAAACCTCGATGAAGTGGACCGCAAGCCGGCCTGCGTCATCACCTGCCCGTCCGGGGCGCGCCACTTTGGCGACCTGGGCGATCCCGACTCGGCGGTGTCCAAACTGGTCGCCGAGCGCGGCGGGTACGACCTGATGCCCGAGCAGGGCTACAAGCCGACCAACAAGTACCTGCCGCCACGGCCGCGCAAGCTGACCGGGGCAGCCATCGGTGCTCAGGAGTCCCTCCAGCCGGTCAAGACCAACGGCAAGGGCTTCCTGGGTTGGGTCGACGCAGTTCTGTCGCGCTAGGGGGAATCGAACGATGCATCCGGCATATTCCGTCATCTTCTTCACCACCGCATCGGGCGCGGGCTACGGCATGCTGGCCCTGATGGCCATCCTGGGCGTGTCCGGCGTTCTGCCGGCCGACCGCTGGCTCGGTTTCGTCGGGCTGGCGTTGGCGCTCGGCCTGATTACCGGCGGCCTGCTGTCATCGACCTTCCACCTCGGCCGTCCCGAGCGGGCTTGGCGGGCGGTTAGTCAGTGGCGGTCGTCGTGGCTGGCCCGCGAAGGCGTCATGGCCATCCTGACCTATATCCCGGCCGGGCTGTTCGGCATCGGCTGGGTTTTCCTGGGTCAGACCACCGGGTTCTGGGGCGTCATGGGCGTGCTGGCGGCGGTCGGGGCGTTCCTGACCATCGTCTGCACCTCGATGATCTACCGCTCGCTCAAGACCATTCACCAGTGGCACAACGACTGGACCATCGCGGTCTACGTGGCGCTCGGAGTCGCCAGCGGCGCCGTGGTGCTGAGCTTTGTCGCGCACCTGTTCGGGGTCGCCGAAACCGTGGTCAAGGCCCTGCCGGTGGTCCTGCTGCCCATCGCCTGGGTCATCAAGGCCGGATACTGGGCCTTCATCGACCGCACCCGGTCTCTGTCGACCTCCAACACCGCGACCGGCCTGCGCGGCAGCCCGGTGCGCTCGGTCGATTGGCCGCACACCCAGGAAAACTATCTCCAGAAGGAGATGGGATTCCAGGTGGCGCGCAAGCACGCCCTGAAACTGCGGGCGCTCGCCCACTTGCTGATCTTCGCGGTGCCGCTGGGGCTGGCCGTTTTGACGCTGGTGGTGCCCAACCCCTTGGCCGGTCTGGCTGCCTTCGTCGCCGTGACGGCGATGGCTGCGGGCCTGCTGGCCGAACGCTGGCTATTCTTCGCCGAGGCCAAGCATACCGTGACCCTGTTCTATGGCGCCCAAGCGGCCTGACCACCTGCACGCACTGCATGAATATGGGGTCCATCTCTCCTGGGATGGGCCCCTACTTTTTGCACCTGCGAAAGGGTGCGGCCCCATTGCAAAATACTCGCATTTTTAAATTAGATATTACTTATAACCATTGTTCCATTCTACAGCGGCGAAACGTAACTTTCTCTTTGTGGAAATATCGAAGGTTTGTTAGCCTCTGCGGGTAACTAATAAAAATCTAATTTAGGGGAGGATGAAATTGTCGGCACGCATGGGAACCATGCAGGGTCGGCGTAGCCCGAGGGGCACGCTGCGCCGCTAGCGCCGCTAATCCAGTCACACCCCCAACTTGATCACCCGGACCATCGCGTAGCGGTGGAATCCGTTGGCGATCCAATGCCTGCGCAAAAGCAGGCAACTAAGAAAAGCCACCCATCCACGGAGATCCCGCACGGGGAGGACGATCACAATGAAGGTAAGTAAGATTTCCGCGTTGGCGGCCACTGGCGTTCTGGGAGCGATGCTGTTCAGCGCCCCCGCCATGGCCGATGACGCTGCCGCCATGATGGCGGAAACCTGCGCCGGCTGCCACGGCACCGACGGCACCAGCATGGGTCCGGTCACGCCCAGCATCGCGGGCGCCGACAAGGAATATTTCATCACCGTGATGAAGGACTACGCCACCGGCGCCCGTCCGTCCACGGTGATGGGCCGCATCGCCAAGGGCTACACCGAAGCCGACTACAAGCTGATGGCCGCCTACTTCGCCGACCGCAAGATGGGTCCGGCAAAGCAGCCGTTCGACGCCGCCTTGGCCGCCAAGGGCAAGGATCTCCAGAGCCGCTTCTGCGAAAACTGCCATGAAAAGGGCGGCACTGCGGGGGAACTGATCCCCAAGGTCGCCGGGCAGTGGACCCCCTACCTCGCCCATTCCCTCGACGACTTCAAGGCTGGCATCCGCACCATGGAACGCCGCAAGAAAGCCAAGATGGAAGAAATGGCCGCCGAGGCCGGTGACGAAGGCTTCACGGCCGTTCTTCACTACCTCGCCAGTCAGCAGTAAAGGGGGGCGACACCATGCTTAAGTACGGATTCAAGACCGATCGCCGCAGCTTCATCAAGATCGCCGGCGGTGTGGCCGCGGCGGGCGCCTTTGCCGGCACCCTGTCGATGCCCCATGTCGCGCGCGCTGCCGGAGCCCGCGTGGTCGTGGTCGGCGGCGGCACCGGTGGCGCCACCTGCGCCAAGTACCTGCGCCGGGCCGATCCCTCGCTCGACGTCACGCTGATCGAGGCGAACAAGGAGCACTACACCTGCTTCATGTCCAACGAGGTCATCGGCGGCGAACGCACCATGGACGGCATCAAGGTGGGCTACGACAGCCTCGCCGCCAATGGCGTGAAGGTCGTGTTCGGAATGGTCACGGAGATCGACCCGGCCGGAAAGACCGTCAAGACCCAGGACGGCAAGTCCTTCGCTTATGACCGTCTGGTCGTCGCGCCGGGCATCGACATCGACTTCGCCGCCCTGCCGGGCTACGACGAAGCCGCCGCCGAAAAGATGCCGCACGCCTGGAAGGCCGGTCCGCAGACCGCCCTGCTGCGCAAGCAGCTCGAAGACATGAAGGACGGCGGCACCTTTATCATGGTCGCCCCGCCGAACCCCTTCCGTTGCCCCCCCGGCCCGTATGAACGCGCGAGCCTCGTGGCCAACTACTTCAAGCAGCACAAGCCGAAGTCCAAGATCCTCATCCTCGACCCCAAGGACGCCTTCTCCAAGCAGGGCCTGTTCATCCAGGCGTGGACGAAGTTCTACGGATACGGCACCGACAAGTCGATGATCGAGTGGCTCCCGGCGTCCAAGCAGGGCACCGTGACCAAGGTCAACGTCGCCGACATGACCGTGGAAACCGAGTTCGACAAGTACAAGGGTGACGTCGTCAACGTCATCCCCGCCCAGAAGGCAGGCAAGATCGCTTTCGCCGCCGGACTGACCGGCGAAGGGAAATGGTGCCCGGTCAACATGAAGACCTTCGAGTCCAAGGTGCACGCCGGCATTCACGTCCTGGGCGACGCCGCCGTGGCGACGGATATGCCGAAGTCCGGCTACTCCGCCAACTCGCAGGCCAAGGTCGCGGCCCGCGCCATCGTCGCCGCCCTCCAGGGCAAGG
>JBAYSM010000029.1:0-23454 GCA_041676205.1 Rhodospirillaceae bacterium
CCGCTCCTGGCCGAACTCGGCGCCCATGAACAGCAGCTTCTTGCCGGGATGGGCGTACATGAACGCATAGTAGGCCCGCAGGTTGGCGAACTTCTGCCAGCGGTCCCCGGCCATGCGCGTGTACAGCGATCCCTTGCCGTGGACCACTTCGTCATGGGACAGCGGCAGCAGGAAGTTCTCGTTGAAGGCATACAGCAGCCCGAACGTGAGCTGGTTGCCGTGGTAACGCCGATGGATGGGGTCTTTCTTGAAGTATTCGAGGGTGTCGTGCATCCACCCCATGTTCCACTTGTACCCGAACCCCAGGCCACCCAGGTAGGTCGGCCGGCTGACCATCGGCCACGCGGTAGACTCCTCGGCGATCATCATGGCGCCGCGCCCTTGGGCGTAGACGATCTCGTTAAGGCGCTTGATGAAGGCGATGGCGTCGAGGTTCTCGTTGCCGCCGTAGCGGTTGGGGATCCACTCGCCTTCCTTGCGCGAATAGTCGAGGTACAGCATGGACGCCACGGCATCGACCCGCAGGCCGTCGATGTGGAACTGCTCGATCCAGTACAGGGCGTTGGCGATCAGGAAGTTCTGAACCTCCGTCCGGCCGTAGTTGTAGATCAGCGTGTTCCAGTCCATGTGCATCCCGAGTCGCGGATCGGAATGCTCGTACAGGTGCGTGCCGTCAAAGAACCCCAGGCCGTGCGCGTCGGTCGGGAAATGGCCGGGCACCCAGTCGATGATGACGCCGATGTCTTCCTGGTGGCAGCGGTCGATGAAGAACTTGAAGTCCTCGGGCGTGCCGAACCGGCTGGTCGGCGCGAACAGGCCGATGGGCTGGTATCCCCACGACCCGTCGAAGGGGAACTCGTGGATCGGCAGCAATTCGATGTGGGTGAAGCCCAGGTCCTTGATGTAGCCGACAAGCTGGTCTGCCATCTCGCGGTAGGTCAGGTACCGCAGGCCGTCCTCGGGCACGCGCCGCCACGATCCCAGGTGCACCTCGTAGATGCTCATGGGGGTGTCCAGGCCGCCGCCGGGGCCGTTGTGGATGTCTTCGCGGCGGCGCATCCAGTGTTCGTCGCCCCAGGCATAGTCGCGCAGACCATGCACCACTGACGCATTGGCCGGGGGCCGTTCGCCATAGAACGCATAGGGGTCGAACTTCAGCGGCAGGACCACGCCGTCGCGGCTCTTGATCTCGTACTTATAGATTTCCCCGGCGTCGATGTGCGGGATGAAGATTTCCCACACGCCGCAATCGACGCGGTTGCGCATCAGGTTGACGCGGCCATCCCAATTGTTGAACGGCCCGACCACCGACACGCGCCGGGCGTTGGGTGCCCACACCGCAAAGGCCACACCACGCACACCGCCCATTTCGACCGGATGCGCGCCCAGCTTTTCAAACGGCCGCAGGTGGTTGCCCTCGGCCAGCAGGTGGCAGTCCAGTTCGCCCAGATACGGCCCAAAGCGATAGGTGTCCTCGACATCGCGGTACGTGTCGCCTTCGTGGATGCGCAGGCGATAGTGGAACCACATATCGCGGCCGGCAATCTGCCCGGCAAAGAACCCTTCGGAGTCGATGCGCGGCAGGTCGGTCAAAACCTTGCCGTCGGCGCCGTCCAGAACCTCGACGCGGGTGGCGCGGGGTTCATAGACGCGGACTTGCACCGGGCCTTCGCCGCCGGGCCGCTGCATGCCGAGGATGCTGAACGGGTCGTGAGCGTCACCGTACTTGATGGCATCGATCTGGGCCTGGGGGACGAGACGTTTCATCGAACTTCCTCTGACAGCACGCGGCGCAACCCCTTGAGCGGGATGCGCAGCCAGTCTGGACGGTTTGCCGCCTCGTAGCAAACTTCGTAAAGCGACTTCTCAAGGATGAAAGCGTCCATGAGCCGCTGGGCATCCTCTGCGGACTCCGGCAGGATGGCAACGCCCGCGACGGTTTCGCGGTACCCGTCCAGGAACTCCTTGACCATCAGGGCTTCCCACGCCTCGGCGTGTGGGGCGAGGGTTTCGACAGCCGTGGGCTTTAGCTCGGCGCGTTTGAACAGGGCCGCCCAGACGGCGTAGTCGAAGGACCGCACCATCCCCGCCACGTCCTTGAGCGGGCTATGCTTGCGCCGCCGGTCGGCGAGGGCGCGGGCGGGTTCTCCCTCGAAATCCAGCATGAAAAAGTCATCGCGGACCAGCACCACCTGCCCCAGATGAAAGTCGCCATGAAAGCGCGTCTTCACCGTGTCCAGCGGTCCGCGCAGCAAAGTGTCGATGCGGTCCTTGACCGATTTCCAGTCATTGAGGGCCGCCTCGATTTCCTCGCGCCGCGCTCCTTCGGCAGTTTTTACAAGGCGCTTCAACGCTTGCTTGGCATCGCGCGCCTGATCGTGAGCGTGGGACCGCCAGGACTCAAGGTCATGCTCGGTGATCGGTTTTGGCGCAAAGGCCGGGTCGTCGCTGGGCAAGGCAAAGGCGCGGTGCATTTCGCCGGTACGCACGCCCAAGGTCCGGGCGAGGCTCTGGATGTAGGCATGGGGCTGCCCGTCCTCAGTGGCTGGGCCGTTCAACTCGGCCTCGTCGAAGAAGCGGTCGAGGTAGTCCATGACATAGGTCCAGCCGTCGCCCTGGTTCCTGACGAAGCCTTGCAGAACCGCGACTGCGATGGCGTTTTTCGGCGTGCCGTCGGGCGCCTCCAAAACGGCGTGGCCGTAAACCGGCGGCGTGTTGGCAAATCCCGCCACGTCGGTCAGGTAGCGGCCCAGTTCAACCTCGGGATGGATGCCCGGTTCCAGGCGGCGGTAAAGTTTGAGGACGAGGTCCTCACCAATCCGCACCGAGGTATTGGATTGTTCCTTGCCAAGGCGCGAGGCATGGCACTCCTCTGGCACTGTGACGGTGCTCCCGGCGGCTGTCGGCTCCAGGCGCAGGACGGACCCGTCGGAGCCTTCAATCCGCCCCCCGGCCAGGATGGCGCGGGCAAAGGCGGGAGCGAATTGGTCCTCGAAGGCGGCGTCATGGATCACCCCCACGCGCGCCCCGCGCCGCACCTTGGCGACCGTCTGCGCGGCCAGCGCGGTGAGCGGCTCATAATCGCGGCTTTCCCACGCCATGCCGAGCGGCAGCAGGTAGGTTTGCGGCTCCTGACCGCGCAGGGCGACCTGCCATGTGCTGAGAAGGTACGATTGCGCCGGTGTCTCGAACAGCGTGATCGAGGTCCGGCTGACGGCCTCGATCTTTCCACCCTTGGCGCCGAACCAGCGTTGGTTGGGCAGGAACGCGGGCAGGGCCTGATCCTGGAGGCTATGGGCACCGCGCCCGGACAACACGCCGGACCAGCCTTCGGTCGTGACCACGGTCACGAACTCCGGCAGCGGGCTGAGGAAGTTCTCGTGCCAGGACGGCGCGGCGGCCTTGTCGGCCAGCAGGAACCAATAGAACGCATAGGCGGGCAGGGTCACGAAGTAGGGCAACTCGCCAATCGGCGGGAATGACGACCGGCCGAGCAGTTCCAGCGGCACCCGGCCCTGAAACTCCGACAGATCCAGTTCCACAGGCTGCGCGGCGCGCGACAGGTTGGCAACGCATAGAATGGTTTCGCCCTCGTACTCGCGCAGGTATGCCAGAACCTTGCGGTTGCCCGGATACAGGAACCGCAACGCGCCGCGCCCAAAGCTCTGGTGGTTCTTGCGCACGGTAATCAGGCGGCGCATCCAGTTGAGCAGCGACGACGGGTTGGCGTGCTGGGCCTCCACGTTGACCGCCTGATAGCCATAGATCGGATCACCCACGGCAGGCAGGTAGAGCTTTTGCGGGTTGGCCTTGGAGAACCCGCCGTTGCGGTCGGGGCTCCACTGCATCGGTGTTCGCACGCCATCGCGGTCGCCAAGGTAGATGTTGTCGCCCATGCCGATCTCGTCGCCGTAATAGACGATGGGAGTGCCGGGCATGGACATCAAAAGGCTGTTCAGCAGTTCGATCTTGCGGCGGTCGTTATCGACCAGCGGGGCAAGGCGGCGGCGGATGCCCATGTTGATGCGGGCGCGCGGCTCGGCGGCGTAGTAGTTCCACAAGTAATCGCGCTCGCGGTCCGTGACCATTTCGAGGGTCAGTTCGTCGTGATTGCGCAGGAAGATGGCCCACTGCGCCTTGGCCGGAATGTCGGGCGTCTGGCGCATGATGTCGGTGATCGGGTGGCGGTCTTCCTGGGCCAGCGCCATGTACATGCGTGGCATCAGCGGGAAGTGGAACGCCATGTTGCACTCGTCGCCCTCACCCTCGCCGAAGTAGGGCAGCACGTCCTCGGGCCACTGGTTCGCCTCGCCCAGCAGCATCCGGCCGGGGTAGTGGGTATCGACCCAGGCGCGCAGTTGCTTGATGACCCTATGGGTTTCGGGCAGGTTCTCGTTGTTGGTGCCGTCGCGCTCGACCAGATAGGGGATGGCGTCCAGGCGCATCCCGTCCACGCCCATGTCGAGCCAGAACTTCATGACCCGCTGCACTTCCTCGATGACGCGCGGGTTGTCGAAGTTCAGGTCCGGTTGGTGGCTGAAAAAGCGGTGCCAATAGTATTGACCGGCCACCGGATCCCACGACCAATTGGACGTTTCGGTGTCGCAGAAAATGATCCGGGTTTCCGGCCATTTCTTGTCGTCGTCCGACCACACATAGTAATCGCGGTAGACCGACCCGCGCTTGGCCCGCCGCGCCCGCTGGAACCACGGGTGCTGGTCCGACGTGTGGTTGATGACCAGTTCGGTGATGACCCGCAGGCCCCGCTTGTGGGCCGCCTTCACGAACTCCCGGAAGTGCCGGACGGTGCCGAAGGCCGGATTGACGTCCTTGTAGTCGCCAATGTCATACCCGTCGTCCTTCAAGGGCGACGGATAGAACGGCAGCAGCCAGACCGTGGTGATCCCCAAACTGACCAGATAGTCCAGCTTGGCCGACAGCCCTTCGAACGTGCCGATGCCGTCGTTGGTCGAGTCGAAGAACGCCTTGATATGAAGCTGATAGATGATCGCGTCCTTGTACCACAAGGGATCGTCGGTCCTCACGCGAGGCTCGGTCAGCAGGGCGGGGGTCTGGTCCGTCATGGGCCGGGCAGTCTCCATCATCCGTAGCAGGGATCGACGTAGTCGACCGACTTCCACCGCCGCACACGGAACACCACGGCCGGGTTTTCGGCCGGGTCCAGGGTGACGGCATGGCGTGCGCCGCGCCACAGGCGGCGGACCCCGGTGAACAATTCCTCGACCGCGAAGCTGTCGCCCTCGCGCAAGCCCATGCGGTCGAGCGGAAAGTCCAGCGTCGCCTCGTGGGCCTCGAACGGGTCCAGATTGACGGCGATGAAAATCATGTTGGCCTCGTCGGCCGATGTCTTGGAATAAAATAACACACTATCGCTGTTGCAATTGTGAAACTCCAGATTATGGAGTTCGTGCAGCGCCGCGTTGTCATGCCGGATGCGGTTGATCGTGGTGATGTAGCTCTTGATATTGCCCGGCCGGTCCCAGTCCCAGACCTTGTACTGGTACTTTTCGGAATCCAGGTATTCTTCCTTGCCGGGCAGGGCGCGGTTTTCGCACAGCTCATAGCCGTTGTAGATGCCATAGACCGACGACAGCGTGGCTGCCAAGACGGCGCGGATCATGAACGCGGGCCGCCCGCCGCGTTGCAGGAAGTCGGGCAGGATATCGGGGGTGGAGGTGAAAAAATTGGGCCGCAGGTACTCCCGCGCCTCGGTGTTCACCAGATCGTTCAGGTAGTCGGTCAGTTCGCCTTTGAAATTGCGCCATGTGAAGTAGGTGTAGGACTGCGAGAACCCCACCTTGGCCAGCATCTTGAGCATGGTCGGTCGGGTGAAGGCTTCGGACAGGAAAACCGCGTCGGGATAGGCGTCCTTGACCTCGCGGATGACCCATTCCCAGAACGGCACCGGCTTGGTGTGCGGGTTGTCGACGCGGAAGATGCGGACCCCCTGGTCGCACCAGAACAGGAACATGGCGCGCAGTTCCTCCCACAGCGCCTGTTGATGGCCGCCGTAGAAGTTCACGTTCACAATGTCCTGATACTTTTTCGGCGGGTTCTCGGCGTACTTGATGGTGCCGTCGGGCCGCCAGATGAACCAGTCGGGATGCTCGATCAGCCAGGGGTGGTCCTGCGAACACTGGACGGCGATGTCGAGCGCCACGGCCATGCCGTGCTCCCCGGCCACCTTCACGACGCGGCGGAAGTCCTCCAGCGTGCCCAGCCCCGGATCGATGGCGGTGTGCCCGCCGTGCTTGGACCCAATGGCATAGGGGCTGCCGGGTTCGCCGGGTTTGGCCGGGAAGGTGTTGTTCTTGCCCTTGCGGTACTGCTCGCCGATGGGGTGGATGGGCACGAAGTACAGCACGTCAAAGCCCATCGCCGCGACGTCCGGAATGCGCTTGATGCAGTCGTTAAAGGTCGCGCCCTTTTTCGGATCGGTGCCCTGGGAGCGGGGGAACATCTCGTACCACGCGGCATAGCGCGCGTTGACGGGGTCCACCACCACCTCCAGCGGAGTGTCCAGCTCGATGCTGTTGGAGCGGTCGGGGCAGCGGTCCATCAGCATCTGCAGGTCCGGCGACAGGAGAACGTCGGCCAGGGTCTCGGCATCCTCGTCGGCACTGGCGGCGGTGGCGCGGGCCAGAATGTCCTTTAGGCGGTCGGCGCTGAGACCGTCGGCACGGTCGCAGGCGGCCTCCAGAAGCGCAACGCCTTCATCGAGTTCCAGCGCCACGTCCTGGTCGGCATCGCGTTTTTTAGTGGTGTCCGAGGCCCAGGAGCCGTAGTCGTCCTCCCACGCTTCGACGCTGAACTGCCACCGGCCGAGTGACACTAGGGGCCCCTTGGCCGTCCACAGATCCAGCCCGGCGTTGGCTTGCATCATGTGGATTTCGGTCCACGCCACGGTGGGGGCGGGGCGCAGTTTGAGGACGGCTTGCAGGTGGCCGTGGCCTTCCTTGAACACTTCTGCCGTCACCTCCAGGGCATCGCCGACCACGCGTTTGACGGGGTAACGGCCGCAGTTGATGGACGGGCGGACGTTCTGGATGACGATACGGCGGCTGCGCACGGACCCTTCAAGGTCCGGGGGCGTGGCCGACGGATGAGTCTCAGTCATCAGCTTACTCCACGGAACTGGTGCCGGCGAAAATGCGGATCTCGCCGGCCTTGAGGGCAAGGCTGCCGCTGCCGTCCAGGGTGGGCGCGCCGCGGGGCCAGCCGGGGGTGACTTCCTCGCCCTTTATGGCGATGGCCGCCACCGGGTCGGAGCCGTCCGTCTCCAGGCTCCAGGGGCCGTTGTCATCGGGATTGATGACTATCAGAACCCATTCCGGCCCGGAGTCGTTGCGGCGGAGCAGCCCGAACGCCCCGGTCGGCGACGAGATGCGGTGCTGCGGGCCTTCCTGGTTGAGAACGGACAGTTCGGCCTTCAGGCGGTTAACCTCGCCAATGAAGCCCGACAGGTCAAAGCGCGGTTCCTCCCAATCGCCGGGGCGGGTGGTGACGACATTCAGCGGCGTGGCGAAACCGAATTCAAAGCCGATGGGGATCATCACCCCGGCCGAGAAAACCGCCGTGAACAAGGCGCGTTGCCGGTAGGCGGCTTCGATGCTGCGGCTATCGCTGATGCCCTGCGCGATCATGTCGCCAGCTAGACGGGGCGTGTCGTGGCTTTCGGGAAAGGCGACGGAGGGGGCGATGCCGCGGAACTGCTCGTACTGCTCCAGCAGCCACGGCGCGCCGAAATCCCACCACTTGGCGGAGTTGAAGATGTAGTCGAAGCGCGCCGGGCGCAGGGCCTCCACCTCGTCCAGGCGGCAGCCCAGCGTTTCGGCAAAGAACAGGACGTCGGGGTTCTCGGCGTGGGCGGCGGCGATCACCCGCTGCCACACGTCGGCCGGAACCTTGTACGCGGCGTCGCAGCGAAAGCCACGAATACCCAGCCCTACGTAGTGCCGCACCAAGTCCTCCCACACCGCGATCAGGGCGTCGCGGTCGGGGCGTTCGCTGAAGTCGATCTCGGCCAGATCGCCCCACACGGTTTTCTTTGCCGGATTATCGGGATCGACGGCAAAGGGCGATATAAGATCCCCAGCCTCGTCGCGCAGGAAGAACTCCGGGTGCTCCTGGGCCAGCACGGAATCCTTGGATGTATGATTAATCACCAGATCCATCATGACACTCATCCCACGGGCCGAGGCGGCCTGCGTGAAGTCGCGGATGAGGTCATCATCGGATTCGTACCCAGCCCCCCGGAACAGCGGGTTCAGGCGGTAGTAATCTTTGACAGCATACAGGCTGCCGGAAAATCCTGGGAAGTGGAACGGGTTCACGTAAATCCAATTGAACCCCATCGCCTGAATTCGCGGCAGATGCGTCATCCAGTCTGAAATTGCCCCCACGAGAAGTGGGAACAGATTGTATATTCTGGGCCCTCTTGGACCTACGGCTTGGCTCATGAGGGCACCCATCTCCGTGACGAGGATTTTCGGCGGAGGCTGAATTGTCATAAGTTTATTTTGGCGCGCTGACTGCGCCCGTCAACCCGCCCAGGTTCCTTAGAGGCCCCTCTAGACCCCTTTCGACCGCCGCATTCACAACGTCCGGGCGCGCGACGGGGTTCCAGCACCGCCTTGCTTCGGCCATGGTTGGCGGCTACCACTGTTGACGGAGAGTTGGTCAATAGAGTGGGCGGCGGTGGGCGAGTGGTGGCGCGGCGCGGTGATCTATCAGATCTACCCCCGCAGTTTCCAGGACAGCAACGGAGACGGCATCGGCGACCTGCGCGGCGTGCGGGCGCGCCTGCGCCACGTCGCCGGGCTGGGGGCGGACGCCATCTGGATCGCCCCGTTCTTCCCCAGTCCGCAGCACGACTTCGGCTATGACGTGTCCGACTATACCGGCGTGGACCCGCAGTTTGGGACGCTGGAGGACTTCGACGCGGTGGTGGCAGAGGCGCATCGGTTGGGCCTGCGGGTGCTGATCGATCAGGTGTGGAGCCACTCGTCGGATGCTCACCCATGGTTCGCCGACAGCCGGGCGCGACGCTTTGGGCGGGATGACTGGTACATCTGGGTCGACCCGCGCCCCGATGGTGGACCGCCCAACAATTGGCTCGGCGTGTTCGGTGGCAGCGCGTGGACGTGGGAGCCGCGACGGCGGCAGTACTACCTGCACCATTTCCTGCCACAGCAGCCCAAGCTGAACCTGGCCCATCCCGACGTATTAGACGCCGTTCTCAATGCCGGGCGGTTCTGGCTGGATCGCGGGGTGGACGGGTTCCGCCTGGATGCCCTCGACTTCATGGCCCACGACCCCGCGCTGACCGACAACCCGGCCCGCCCGCTGGCCGAGGTGCCGTCCAAGCCATTCGCCATGCAGGACCACCTGCACGACATGGCTGGGCCGCAGACCGTCGAGGTCTTGGCCGCCATCCGGGGCTTGCTGAACACCTATCCTGGCACCGTGGCGATGGCCGAGGTCGGCTCTCAGATGACCCGTATCCCGCCGCTGGCCCGCGCGGGGCAGTACACCGATGCCCAGGCCGGGCCAATGCACATGGCCTATTCCCTGCGCATGATGAAGCAGCCGGGCGATGCGGCGAGCCTTGCCGCCTTCATCCGCGAGGCTGAGGACGAAGCCGGGCAGGGGTGGCTGGTGTGGGCGTTCTCCAACCATGACGTGGCCCGCGTGGCGACCCGCTGGGGCAACGGCGACCGGCGGGCGGCACAGTGTTACATGGCGCTGCTTTTGTGCCTGCGCGGTTCGGTGTGCCTGTATCAGGGCGAAGAACTGGGGCTGCCCGAGGCCGATGTTCCCTTTGATCGCCTGCAAGACCCGTTTGGCCTGACCTTCTGGCCTGAGTTCGCCGGGCGCGACGGCTGCCGCACCCCAATGCCGTGGACGCCCGAGGCGCCCGCTGGCAACACTTGGCTGCCGTTACCATCCGAGCATCTGGGCCTGTCTGTGGCAGTGCAGGAGGCCGATGCGGGCTCTATGCTGAATACGACGCGGGCGCTGCTGGCATGGCGGAAAACCAGCCCGGCCCTGCGCACCGGCAGTCTGACCTTGCGCCCGGCGGATGCCCCGTTGTTGGCCTTCGAGCGGGTCGAGGGGGACGAACGCCTACTGTGCGTGTTCAATCTCGGCCCAGATCCAGTTTCTGTGCCGTGGACGGACGGTGTGCCCGCCCCGGTGCCGGGCTTTCCGGTCCCCGAGGAGGGGCGGCTGGCCGCCTGGAGCGCCGCCGTTTATCGGCTCCAGCAGTTTATGAACATCCCCCGTCTTTCGCGCGTTGTGAGTGAAAGGGTGGATCATGCGGTCTGATGCGCCTATGTACGGACCTCGCGGTGCACTCCGCCATCGTCCAACCCAGCATGGGGGTACGTTATGATCTGGAAGACCCTGGCCGCTGTTGCGGCTGCCATCGTCCTGGTGATCGCCATCAATGGCATCGGCAATCTGGTGTACGACGCCAATACTCCGACGGCGGAGAATCGGGATGTCCGTGGCGCTCCCCTGCCTGAAACGCCGGCCGTGACGACGGCCGATGTCGGTAAGGCCGGTCAGGACGCCCCGACTGTCACGACCGAGCCAGAGGCCCAAACGGGCGATGCGGTGCCGACCCAGGAAGGCTCGGCGGCCCAGACGGAAGCCCAAGCTGAGGCAAAACCCGATGCCGCCCCCGCCGAGGCGACTTCCGCTGAAGCAGCCCCCGCTGAAGCAACTCCTGCCGAAGCCGCTCCGCAGCAGGCCGCGGCGCCGGCTGCGGGCGATCCCAAGGCCGGGCAGACCGCGTCGCGCGTTTGCGCTGCTTGCCACACCTTTGATGCCGGTGGCCCGAACCGGGTCGGCCCCAACCTGCATGGGGTTGTTGGAAACGATATTGCGTCCAAGGACGGCTACAGTTATTCGGCTGCCCTCCAGGCTGCCGAGGGCGCCTGGACCGTCGAGGCGCTGGACGCCTACCTCGCCAATCCCAAGGAAGCCATTCCCGGCAACAAGATGACCTATGCCGGTTTGCGGGATGAGACCAAGCGCAAGGACCTGATTGCCTATCTCCAGTCGCTGGAATAGCGGCTATTTCTGCTCTTGAGGGGGCGGTTCGGCTGAATGCCGCGCCGTCCCTTTCATATGCTTGCGCATGGCGTCGCAGGGGTCGCCCTGGTCAATGACCGGGGTGAACCACACCACATCGAACGGCAGGGCACGGGTCCAGAAGCGCGGTCCATAGTCGGCAGGGTCTGTCACGCCGTCGCTGACTTCCATCATGGCAACCGTCATCACGTCGTCCGCCCCGCCCAGCCGCTTGAGGTGCCACGGCACGCCGGCGTCATCGCGAACATGCCCGTTGCCGGCGATCAGCACCGCGCCATCGGCACCGGGCAGCGCCGCGCCGTCGATCATGGCCCGCGCCATCAGGGCGTCGCGCGCCGCCTGCACGCGGACCATCGGTTCGGCCATCGTTTCAGGCATCATGCCGCAGTGACCTTCGACCACCGCCGTTCGCAGCACGCCGTCCACCTCCGGCGGCAGGGCGTCGGGCAAGGCCAGCGCCTTTAACCGGTCCGGGGGCAAGGACGACAGTCCTTCACGCGCCAGGGCGCGGACGGCATCGCGCGACAGGTTGGCCGTCACCAGCGGCAGGCCGCCGGCCAGGGCCGCCTTCGCAATGGGCTGGTAGAACTCCCATGCCGGCCAGCCGGTTTTGTCCCACGCCACCGCAGCCCCCAGTCCGGCGGCATCGCCGGGGTGGTCGCGCAAATGGGCGGCCAGGGCCTCGGCTTGGCTATCGTCGAGCATTTCGAGCGCCACCGTCGGAGTGCGTCCGCGTGCCACCATGCCAGCGATCAAGCGGGCGCGGAGGCTGTGGTGGTCGGGGTTGTCATGCTTTTCGCCAAGGATCACGAAGCGTGCCTTGGCCAGTTGGTCGACCAACGCGGCTTCGTCGATGAAGCGGCCTTTCGCCGCGTCCCACAGCCGCCCGACCAGGGGGTGAGACTGCTCGTGCGGTGATGTCCATCCGGCCTCGGGCATGGCAGGCGCGGCATCGGGCGCCGCCATTGCGGCAGCCGGGAGCATCACCAGGGCCGCCATCAGCGGAAGCAGTCGCGGGGCCATGAGCATATCCTTGCTGGAGTGCATGGGGGGCGGAGGCGGGCTTCTCTCCCGTAAGGTGTGGCGTTCGCCGCCGTCCGTCAACGCATCTGCCCCAAGGTTGCGCCACCACGATCCAGGTGCGAGACTGCCGGCTGACAGCATTTCCCGGAGTTTCCATGCCTGTTTTAAGCCTTTCCGCCGCCGATGCCGAGTTCGTGCAGGCCACCTTCGACGACACGATGGCTCTGATCGAGGCCGCCCGCGATCATATTGCCGACGGGTCGGCCCGTCATGCGGACCCGGCCGTCACGCCACGGGCGCGGATGCGGGCGTCTCAGGAGTTGTCGCGTCTGACCAGCAGGGCGACGGCGGCGATCTCGCTCCTGTTGCTGTTCAAGGCCGTGGAGTCCGGGCAGGACGTCGGCGTGCCAGATATTCCGGCCCAAATGGACGGCATCCTGGCTGACATTCAGCGTCCGCCCCTGCCGTCTGCGGGCGATGAGCCGATGCCTGAAAGCTTGACTGTGCTGGTGGTGCGCGCTGAAACCATCTTCGAGCGGATGCCGCGCCTCCACGCCTTGCTGCGCACGATACTCTAGCCGTCCTGCGCCGCTTCATTGAGCATGGTGCGCAGGCAGCTATCGATTTCGTTCAGGGAAACCGGCTTGCGCAGTACATGGTCGGCGCCGGAATCGAAATCCTCCAGATCCTCACGGTCGGACAGGGGCTGGCCGGTCATCACGATGATGAAAACCTGCGGATAGTGTTCGGCCAGATGGGCGATCAATTCCTTTCCGTTGCCGCGCGGCATGCGGATGTCGGTGATGACGGCGTCAATCGGTGGGCCTTCCTGGGGTGATGGCGTATCGCCGTTGCACCGCTGCACGATCTCCAGCGCTTCAATTCCCCCTGCGGCCTGGCTGACGTGGAACCCATGCGCGCCGAGATAATCGGCAACTTCGCGCCGGGCCAGTTCCTCGTCATCAACCACCAGCACATGGGGGAGCGCGGCAGAGGCTCTTGGCTTGGCGGCGTGCGGCGCTCGGGGCGCCACCAGCATCTTGTCGTCGCGGACGGCCTGCCCCTCGACGGAGGCGTTGCCTGCGGGGGCGCCTTCCAGCATTTCCACGTGATCGGCCGGCAGTCGAATGACGAAGGCCGCGCCACCCAAATCATCGGATTCGCCGATTTCCATGGATCCGTCCATGGAGCGCACGATGCCCAGGCTGATCGGTAGACCCAGGCCTGTGCCTTGGCCGGGGGGCTTGGTGGTGTAGAACGGTTCAAACACCTGATCGTGCAGGGATGCGGGAATACCCGGCCCATTGTCCTCGACGCTCAGGCACAGTTCTCCGGGCAGGGTTTCGGGGACGTCCAGACGCACGCGCACGCGCCGTTCAGCCTGATCGGCCCGCAGGCGCAGGGCGTGCAGGGCGTTGCCGAGAAGATTGAGCAGGACTTGTTCGAACTGCCGGCTGCGGCCCCGCGCCGTGCACACCGCGTGAGGCAGGTCAAGCTCCAGGCCGATGCCTGCCGCCTCGAAGCGTTCGGCCATCATCTCGGATGCATTGCGTATTGCCAGCGCCATGTCGAATGGCGGCCCTGGCGTGCCATCGATACGGCCGGCATCGCGGCGGCTGAAGGTCTGCATGAAGTCGATGGTGTCGAAAAGCCGCGCGGCCTGCTCGGACACCGTGCGGAAACGCTGAGCCAGATTGGCCGTGTCGAGCGGCGTGGCGGCCAGCCTCAGCAGCCCACCTTCGGCGGTTAAGCGGATAACGTTCATGGGCTGGCTGATTTCGTGGACCAGGCTGGCCGACATGCGGCCCAGCAGCGCCAGGTTGGACGAATGCTGGAGGGTTGCCTCCAGCTTCTTGCGCTCGGTCAGATCGTGAATGACGTAGACGGCGGACCGCTCGTTTCCCGCCGGATCCGGCGTGACGGAAGCCAGCAACAGGGCCGGGAACGCTGTACCGTCCCGTCGGTGGGCGGTGACTTCCTGCTCGCCCCGTTCGATCATGCCGCGCGGGGTTGTCGCGTCTTCGGGCAAGATGGCAAGTTCGGTCAAGGGGCGGTTGTCGGCGTCCCGCCACGGCAGCAAAAACAGCGCCTCGGCATAGGCATTCATATAGCTCACGCGGCCTTCGGAATTGATCGCGATGACGGCGCTGCGGACCCGATTGAGCAGGGCGGCCTGGAATCGGATGCGGTCTTCCTGCGCCTTGCGCTGCGAGGCGTCGCGGATGACCAAGGCAAAGCCAAGGATCGCTCCGTCCTCGCGGCGTAGGGCCGACAACACGACGTTGGCCCAGTAACTGCTGCCGTCGCGCCGGGCGCGCATGCCTTCGACCTCTATGCGGCCGAATTGGCGGGCCTGTTCGATCTCGCGGTCGGGCAGCCCCGCCTCGACATCGGCGGACGGGAACAGGATCGATACGTGCCGCCCGGACACTTCTTCGCGCGAGAATCCTGTGATCCGCTCGGCTCCCCGGTTCCAATTGGTCACGCGGCCGGAGGGGTCGAGCCCCAGAATGGCGTAGTCGCGCAGATTGTCGACCAACAGCCGATAGCTTTCCTCAATGCGTGCCAGAGCGCGTGCGCGGCGGCCCAGAATTTCGCGCATGAGCATGGCACCGATGCCTGCGGCGAGGATCAGGACCGCCAGCGATGCCGCCACTGATATAATGATGTTGCGAAGGGCGGCATCGCGTGCCGCCTGCTGGCGCATCTGAGTATAGATAAACGTCGACAAATCCAGGGGAGAGGCCACCATTCCCAGGCTTTGCAGCGTCTCGTTCATGCGGTGCCAGCGTTCGGGGTTGACGTGGCCTGGTTCGACGACCGGATGGCCGGTCAGGACTTGGACCTGGGTAATCTGTGACCGCAGGTATTCCAGTTGATCCAGGCCGTCTGGATTTACAGGAAAGGCAGCAGCCATGCTGCGGGCAATCTCGTGGGGGTGGCGCAAGGCATAGTCCCAGCCCTGCAGCGTCGCCTGGAGGAAGGCGTCAACCGTGGCCGGGTCCGATTTGACCATCTCGGCCGAGGTGAACAAGCTGTCGCCATAGAAGTTGATGCCGTAATCGCGTGGCCGAACCTCAACGACATCGATTCCCCGGCGCTCCAGGATAAAGGGGGCCGAAACCGAATAGCCCATCATGGCATCGAAATTTTCGTCCATGGACGTGGCGTAGGTAATCGAATCCGGGTCGATGCCTTGGGCCAGCAGCATGGCGCGGAATTCGATGTCCAGTCCGCTTCCTGGTTCGCGCAGCACCGTCATGGAGCGTAGGTCGGCCAAGGTACGAAACCGCGAATCGCGCTTCACGTAGAGGGTGCCGGAACTGGTTTGGAAAACGGATCCCAAAAGGATCAGGTCGGCCCCCTTGTCGCGGGCGATCAGGATGTCGGCCGCCCCGACCCCGAAGTGCGCCCGGCCGGATACCACCTCGGCCGTGGGTTGCCGCACCCTTCCGGCGGAGTCGGTGGCTGGCTCAATGGTGACGTCTAGCCCGGCACCGCTATAAAAGCCCTTCCACAGGGCAGCGTAGTATCCCGCCGCATTGAATGGTGCCGACCAGCGCAACTGAAGCGTGACCGCTGTTCCGCCGTTACCGAGCAGCGGTGGTTCGTCCGCCGCATGGAGCGCGGCCGGCCATCCGAGGAATGGCACGACGCAGCAGGCGAGCAACAGGTGGTGCAATATGCGGGTCATACGGCAGAGTATGGAGGTTCCGCCTTTGTGTTACCAGAGTATCAGCGGTGTGGAAGGTTAATCGCTTGGTGCAATTGAGTGCCGCTTCTGGCTCAATGGGCGCAACTCGTACCGGTGTGAGTGCATAGACGCTACCCATGAAGGACACCCCGCTGGATACTCCGTTCCCCTCTGACGCCGCCGCATCGTCGGTGATCGAGGTCGGGGCCGCGCCACGTTTGCGGCTGGCCTCGGCAGCGGTCATGGGCGCTGCCGTCGGCGCGGTCTTGGTGGCGGTGGTGGCGGCCCTGGTGGTAGGAGCTTTTCTGCGGATCGTGGACATCGCCGAGCGTGCACGCGATGAAGTCGTGCCCTTGGTTCTGGAGCAACAGGAACAGGCCATTCAAGCCATCGAACTGGCCCGCCTGACTGAGGTCATCCTCGGCGCCCGATCCCGCGCTGAACGTCGTCAGGCGTTGGCGGATGTCGAAGGCGTGGCGCAGCAACTGGCCGGACGCGCCAATGTTGCCGTGATGGGGCGCCTGGATGCCGCCGTGCACGCCGTCCGGCGTAGCGCCTATCGCGGCGACGTCCTGGATGCACTGAGCGAGTCGGCGATGGCGCACCTGGACCGGCTGGACGGATTACTGCCGCCGCTTGGCGGATTTCAGGGGCGCCGTGAACCCTATGCGACCCAGCTCCTGTTTGAAATCCGCCACGTCCTCTATCGAACGGTCGAGGCCCCCGACTCTGACTTGCTTGACACGCTGGAGGCCCGCTTCGCCGTTCTGATCGCAGAAATGCGCACCGTTGCGGGGCGGGATGCGGGCATGGCAACGGGTGGCCGTGCCTTTGAAATGCGCGACCTGGAAGCCTTTGGCGTGGTGTTCGGGTTGCGCCGCGAGCAACTCAAGGTCCAGGGCCAGATGGCGGGCGAGGCTGTCACCGCGCGCGGTCTGCTGGCCGCCTTGTCCAACGTCCTGTCGGCAGACGCGGCGGCCACGGCCATAGAGACGTCGACCGAGATCGTGGAGGAGGGGCGGAGTGGCATCGTCGTAGGGGTGGCGGCGGTGGGTGGCAGTCTCATTGCTCTCTTTCTGGCGGCATGGCTGCTGCTGCGCCACGTCGCCTCGCCGGTTCTGCGTGCCCATGCCGCCTTGGAGGCCGTTCAGCGGGGGCAGCGTATGGTCAACCTGCCGCCGGTCAGCCTGGAGGAACTTGACGCCGTCGGGCGGTCGGTCGAGCGGTTGGCGGAGGTGTTGGCCGATGTCCATGTAAAGGAGCGGGCAGCCCAGCGTAGCCAACGCCAGCTCCGCTTCATCTTTGATGTGTCGCCGGTGCCGTTCCTGATGGCGCGGATCGATACCTCCGAAGTGATCGACGCCAATGAGGCGGCCTGCAAGCTGTTCCGGGCGGAGCGCGAAACCGTTGTCGGCCGCCTTTCCCGCGATTTCTGGCTGGACCCGCGCCGCCGCGCCGCCATGGTCGATTATCTGCGGCATGAAGGGGCCGTGGATGATTTCGAGGCCCGTTTGCTGACTGCCGATGGGCACGATTTCTGGGCCTTGATCTCGGTGCGCATGGTCGAGTTGGACGGCGGCCCCGCGTTGCTGACAGGGATCAGCGACATTACTGAGCGCAAGGCCTATGAAGCGCGCCTGCATGGTCTGGTGACGGAGTTGGAGGCGTCGAACCGCGAACTCGGTCAATTCGCCGCCGTCGCGTCCCATGACCTTCAGGAACCGTTGCGCGCCGTGGCCAGTCATCTTCAGCTTCTGGAGCGCCGCGAAGGCGGACGGTTGAGCGAAGAAGGGCGGGAATTCATGGCCTTTGCCATTGACGGTGCGCGGCGCATGCAGCGGCTCATCGTCGATCTTCTGGACTATGCCCGCATCGGCGAAACCCGTGCCGCCCCGCGCCCGGTCGCCTTGGGGCGGCTGGTTGATGACGTGCGGCGGACGATGGCGCCGCGTCTTGCCGAAACCAATGGGTCCCTGACCGTCGTTGGCGATCTGCCCACCGTGCTGGGCGATAAGGACACGCTCTCTCGGCTGTTTGAAAATCTGGTCAGCAATGCCCTGAAGTACCGGGCTGCCGAGCGGGTCGCCGCCATTGAGGTCTCGGCGCAGCAGGCCGGCACGGACTGGACCGTCGCCGTGGCCGATAACGGCCGAGGGATCGAGCCTGCCTATGCCGACAAGGTGTTCCTCATGTTTCAACGTCTGGAAAGCGGTGATGCCACGACCGGAACGGGCATCGGCCTGCCCATCTGCCGCAAGATCGTGGAGCAGCACGGTGGCCGGATCTGGGTCGATACCAATGGTGGCTGCGGGCCAGACGGCCAGGGGGTGACTCTGCGCTTTACTCTGCCGCAGGTTCCGCGAGGGCAAGAAAAAAGACCGCTTCCGAAGAAGCGGTCTTTTTTTCGGAGAATGGCGCGAGAGACGGGGCTCGAACCCGCGACCTCCGGCGTGACAGGCCGGCACTCTAACCAACTGAGCTACTCCCGCTCCGAAGAGGCGTCGTTATATCCAGGCTCCGATGGTCGTGCAAGCATAAAAATCACTAATGGCGACGATGCAGGACGGTCGGCGATGCGGTTGACGTTTTGCCGTGGGCCGGGCGCTTGTTTCCGTTGGCTGCGGCCATCGCAATGGCCTCGCGATAGGCGTCCAGATGAGCCGCCGCCTGCCGGTCCGGATGGAAATTAGTGGCCGCGAAGTGGCGGGCGTTGGCGCTAATCCGGTGCAGGCGGTCACGGTCCGCCAAGGCCGCCCGCAAAGCCAAAACGCCTGCCGCCGTCTCGGTCGGCAGCAACAGGCCGCAGTCTTGCGCCGCGAGATCCTGGGCTAGCGGCACATCCGTCGAAATGGCAACCGGGGTGCCGACCGCCATCGCTTCGGCGTCAATGATGGGGAAACCTTCCCAGCGCGACGGCTGCACCAAGACAGTGGCCTCGGCATAGGCGCGGATTTTCTCGGCACCGAATATTGGCGGCGACAGGCGCAGGTTCGGCGGCGCTGCCTTCAAGAGGGCGCGCATGGCGGCCTCGTAGCGAGGATCCGAGTTGCCGTACAGGTGGAAGTCCATCTCGGGCATGTGGTGCGCCAGCGCGAACAGGCGATCAATACCTTTGTGTTCGATGTCCAGCCGACCGATGAACAGCGCGGTCGGGCGCCCGATTGGCGGCTCCCACGGTTGCGCTATAAACTCATCCAGTTCTATGGGATTGTACAGAGTTGCCAGCATTCCGGCATAGTCCGGCACGACTCGCCGCACATCGCCGGCCTCGCTCGGCGTGCACAGAAGGACGCCGGCTGATCGGAGGATTCGCGGACGCTCCAGGAAGCGCACGAACAGGCGCTTGCGGATGGGGCTGCGGTGCATGGCCTTTTCGGCCAACGCCCCATGCGCCATGAACATCTGCGGAATGCCCGCTGCGTGCAATGCTCCGCTCGCCCCGATCAACCGGGGCAGGAAGACCGAGTGAAGAACCGCCACATTGGGGCGGTGACTTTCCAGCGCGGCGCGCAATGCCTTGCCGTCGAACAGCAGATGACGTTGCGGGACATGCACAACCTCGATGCCGCGCGCGGCGGCGGCGGCTAGGGTTGCCGGCTCGGGTGCGTCTGGAACGATCATCGTCACGCGGGCGCCCTGAGCGACCTGACGTTCGGCCAGCAGCCAGACGACGAAATTGACCCCGCCGATGCTCGCCCGGCTGGCCTCCGCCCCGATATGCCATACATGCATCAGACTTTTTCCTAGCGCCAAGAGGAGTCATAGAAGCGGTGGATGAGAGCCGTGACCCGCCGCACCTGGTCCTCGCGCAGGGCGTGGAATAACGGCAGGCGTAGCAGGCGATCGCTTTCGCGGGTCGTGAACCGATCTTCGCCCGCAAAAGTCGCCAGCCGCTGTCCGGCTGGACTGGAATGCAGCGGCACATAGTGGAAGGTGGCGTGGACACCCGCCGCCTTGAGGGCGTCGATCAAGCGCGTGCGCTCGGCCAAGTCCGCCGTTTTGATGAAGAAGATATGGCCATTGTGCACGCAGTCTTCGGGCACCACGGGCAGTTCGATCCGCCCGGTTTCCGCCAGGGGGCGTAGGTCCTGCGCATAGGTGTCCCACAGCATTCGCCGGTGTGCGATCACGTCGTGGGCGGCCTCCAGTTGCGCCAGCAGCATGGCTGACGGCAATTCTGATAGGGCAAAGGATGACCCCAGGGTTTCCCATGTGTACTTGTCGACCTCGCCGCGTAGGAAGCGGGATCGGTTGGTGCCTTTCTCAAGAACGGTCTCGCACAGCGTGGCGTGCAGCGGCCCGGCCATCAGGGCGCCGCCCTCGCCCGAATGGATGTTTTTCGTTTCGTGAAAGCTGAAAGCGCCGAAGTGGCCCAGCGTTCCGAGGAGGCGACCGCGCCAAGTGCACAGCAGGGCCTGGGCGGCATCTTCAAAGACCCATAGCCTGTGGCGCTCGGCTATTCGGCCCAGCCGCTCCATGTCGCACGCCACCCCGGCGTAGTGCATGGCAATGATCGCACGCGTCCGGTCGGTCACGGCGGCCTCGACGCAGGCCGGATCGATGTTCATGGTGCCCGGCTCTATATCGACGAAGACCAGCTTTGCGCCGGTCCGCGCAAAGGCCGTGGCGGTCGATGTAAAGGTGAATGACGGCAGGATGACCTCGTCTCCGCGACCGAGGCCACAGGCCAGGGCGGCGGCCTCCAGGGCATGGGTGCACGACGGGGTCAGGAAGGTTTGCAAACCGGGATAGGCCTCGGCAAACCACCCCTGGCAGCGGCGATGAAATGTCCCGATGCTGGCGAACGAGGCGCCGCCAAGAACCGCCGCCGTGTATTCAAGCTCGCGCCCGACCAGCGCGGGGCGGTTAAATGGGATGGGTTCGGCGGACACATCAATGGGGCCGGGGTGTATGGACTTAGATAAACCCATGGTGTGCCTCCCGATTCTTGGCGACAGCAATGTCTGTACCCATTGGCAGGTTGATCATGCCGCCGCGGCGAACGAGGGCGCCGACGCGGCGCTTTCAAATCAAAAGCTCCAGGATAATAGTGCTGGGCACCCTCATCACAAAAATCCTAGAGCTTTTGCAGGTCATGTGCATAGGATGTATTCAGAGGTACGTATTCTTGCGAGTAACCTCCAAGCGCTACGGTGCTATTTCTTAATATCTCTCACTTGCTTATTTGGAGTAATGCGGAGGTGTTGTACGTTCCGCAATGCGGCAGTTGCGGCGCGGCAAAACGCTTGCGAGGCAGGGTCTTGGCTGCTACTAAGGTTTGGTCCGCGTTGTGTGGACGCCTTCATCACACCACCACCGCGCCTTGCCGGCCCGTCGTCACGGTCCAGCAGGGCGTTTTGTGTTTGTGGCTGGTTCTTTCGCCGCCGAAAGACAAAAAAAGACCGGACCACGGGGGTCCGGTCACTTGAGTTTGTCAGGCAACGGGGAGGAAGCCTGTGAAGCCGGGACACCGCAGCCGGCGACCGGGTGGGGTGTCCACGAAGACGTCTTGAGTTAACCCCCGATCTCCAATGAGCGAATTGAGAATTCTCAATCCAAAGAAAATTAATTTTGCACAAAAAGGCACTTGCAACGCATCGGCCCCGTGGGTATAACGGCGCCTCTTCGGAGCGGGAGTAGCTCAGTTGGTTAGAGTGCCGGCCTGTCACGCCGGAGGTCGCGGGTTCGAGCCCCGTCTCTCGCGCCATTCTCCGAAAGAAAAGGCCGCTTCCTTGGAAGCGGCCTTTTTCGTGCTCTTTACGAGCGCCATCGACGTGGGCATCCTGATGGCATGAACATCATCGACCGCACCATTCTCGATGCGCTTTCAGCCGAGGCGGCAAGCCTTTCTCGGCGGCGCAAGAATCTCAACCTCCACACCGCCCTTGAGGATCCCATCCAGCGCCTGTGCAATGCGGTGGAGCCGGGAACCTACGTGCGCCCGCACCACCATGTGTCCGGCCGTTGGGAACTGTTCATGGTGCTGCGCGGCGTGGTGCGCGTGCTGACGTTCGCCGAGGATGGTCACGTCCTGACGGCCGATGTCATGGGGCCGGGGCAAGACACCGTGCTGATCGAGATCCCCGGCAACACCTGGCACAGCATGGTGTCGCTCCAGCCCGGAACGGTATTCTTCGAGGTCAAGCCCGGCCCCTACAGCCCTGCCAGCGACAAGGACTTCGCGGCCTGGGCGCCGCGCGAGGGCGAGCCGCGCGCCGTGGCGTTGGAGGCATGGATGCAAACTGCCCAGCCGGGCGATCAGTGGCGTTGAAATGCATAATAAAAGCCCCGGAAACGCTGGGTTTCCGGGGCCTCTGAAATGGTGCTGCCGAAAGGATTCGAACCTTCGACCTCTCCCTTACCAAGGGAGTGCTCTACCGACTGAGCTACGGCAGCAAACTATGTACAAACCAATCTCTCGGGCCTTTGTTTCCGCGGCTTTCGGTGTCCCCGGCGGCGTCGAGGCGCGCTTTATGGCATACGGGTTGGCGGGGCGCAAGCGTTCTGTTTACTAAAAAATCAGGTCGGTCCCAAAAAAATGAACGTGACGTGATGATCCGTGCACCGGCATCGGTTGACGGGCCGCCCGGCGAGGCTCACCATGCGTGCCATTCCTGACCACAATGGGTTTTCGCCGTGTCTGATGCTCCCGACTCTCCGGCGCCGCGCATGAACGCAACCGGGCAGGCCCGCGCCGCCGAACGGCAAGCCCGTCAGGCCGAGGCTCTGCGGGCCAATCTGAGGCGCCGCAAGGAGCAGGTGCGGGCACGCCAGGAGCAGGACGCCCCCGATGCGGGCGATGCGCCGACGGAGTAGGTGAAGAGTTGTAGGTCGGTGCCTCCTGGTCTACAAGAATTGCGCCTTTCAGACCAGGAGCCCGCCCCATGCCCGTCATGCCCGACCACTGGATCCGCGCCCAGGCCCAAGGCCACGGCATGATCGAGCCGTTCACCGACCGCCTGAACCGCGAGGGGGTGATCTCCTACGGCGTATCGTCCTATGGCTATGACGCGCGGGTGGCCGATGAGTTCAAAATCTTTACCAACGTCGACAGCGCGGTGGTGGACCCCAAGGCGTTCTCCGATAAGAGCTTCGTCAACCGCAAGACCGACGTCTGCGTGATTCCGCCCAACAGCTTTGCGCTGGCCCGCACGGTCGAGTACTTCCGCATCCCGCGCGATGTACTGGTCATCTGCCTGGGCAAATCGACCTATGCCCGCTGCGGCATCATCGTCAACGTCACCCCCCTGGAACCTGAGTGGGAAGGCCATGTGACGCTGGAGTTTTCCAACACCACGCCGCTGCCCGCCAAAATCTATGCCAACGAGGGCGCCTGCCAGTTCATCTTCCTGAAGGCCGAAAGCCTGTGTGAAGTGTCCTATGGCGATCGCAAGGGCAAGTACATGGGCCAGAAGGGCGTGACGCTGCCCCGCCTTTAACTTTCCCGCGTAAACGCCTCGCGCGTGCCGCAATTGCCTGTATGATGCGCGCCTTCAACGCCGCCAATTTTCACGTAAGGACAGTTTGACCATGGACCGTATCCGCATCGTCGGGGGACACCCGTTGCGCGGCAGCATTCCTATTGGCGGGGCGAAGAACGCCGCGCTGCCCCTGATGGC
>JBAYSM010000030.1:0-23271 GCA_041676205.1 Rhodospirillaceae bacterium
CCCGGCGGCGGATTTCTCGCCGTTCGGGGCGGTCGATCTGGCCGAGGGTGTAACCGAGGCCGGGGGGCGGCCGGGTCATGACTTCGCCGACGTGCGGGCACGCACCGGAGAGAATGTCTACGACGCCGTGCGCCAGCATGTGGTGGCCGAACAGCAGGCGGGCCGCCGGGTGATGGTGGCGGCGGTGACGCTGGGCTCGCGCGATCGCCTGTCGGGCGTGCTGCGCGACCACGGGCTGCCCGGCCTAACCGCCGTGGATACCTGGGATGAAGCGCAGGCCCTGCCGCCCAAGCAGGTGCCGGTCCTGGTGCTGCCGCTGGAGCACGGCTTCGCCAGCCCTGATCTGGCGATCATCGGCGAACAGGATATCCTCGGCGACCGTTTGGCCCGCCCGGCCAAGAAAAAGCGCCGGGCCGACAAGTTCATCCAGGATGCCTCGACCGTCATCGAGGGCGATCTGGTGGTCCACGTGGAGCACGGTATCGGGCGCTATGACGGTCTGGAAACGCTCCAGGTCGGCGGCGCGCCCCACGACTGCCTGCGGCTGATCTATGATGGCGGCGATAAGCTGTTCGTGCCGGTGGAAAACATTGAGGTCCTGACACGCTACGGCTCGGAACAGGCCGGGGTGCAGCTTGACCGCCTGGGCAGCCCGGCATGGCAGGCCCGCAAGTCCAAGCTTAAGGAACGCATCCGCGACATGGCCGAGCGGCTGATCCAGGTCGCCGCCGCCCGCCAGCTCAAGAAGGCCGAGGTTCTGGCTCCGGCCGAGGGGCTGTATGACGAATTCTGCGCCCGGTTCCCCTATGCTGAGACCGAGGACCAGCTCAAGGCGATCTCCGACACCGTCGATGACATGGGCAAGGGCCGCCCAATGGACCGGCTGGTGTGCGGCGACGTCGGCTTCGGCAAGACCGAGGTGGCCTTGCGCGCCGCGTTCGTGGCGGCCATGAGCGGCGTGCAGGTGGCCGTCGTGGTGCCGACCACGTTGCTCGCCCGCCAGCACTACCTGGGCTTCCGCGAGCGGTTCAAGGGAATGCCGATACGGGTCGAACAACTGTCCCGGCTGGTGACGGCCAAGGACGCCGCCCGCATCAAGGCGGGTCTGGCCGACGGCACCGTCGATGTCGTGGTGGGCACCCATGCCCTGGTGGCGAAATCCATTAGTTTCAAACGCCTCGGGCTGCTTGTTGTCGATGAGGAACAACACTTCGGGGTGGCCGCCAAGGAACGCCTGAAGCAGCTTCAGTCCGATGTACACGTCCTGACCCTGACCGCGACGCCCATCCCGCGCACGCTGCAACTGGCGCTGACCGGGGTGCGTGAACTGTCGATCATCGCCACGCCGCCGGTTGACCGGCTGGCCGTGCGGACCTTCGTGCTGCCATTCGATGGCGTGGTCATCCGCGAGGCGATCCTGCGCGAGCGGTTCCGGGGCGGCCAGACTTTCTACGTCTGCCCGCGTCTGGCCGATATCGACCGAACCCTGGACCGCCTGTCGCGCCTCGTCCCCGAGGTCAAGGCCGCCGTCGCCCACGGCCAGATGCCGCCGACCCAGTTGGAGGAGGTCATGACGGCTTTCGCCAACGGCGAATACGACGTGCTGCTGTCCACCAACATCGTGGAAAGCGGCCTCGACATGCCGCGCGTCAACACCATCATCATCCACCGCGCCGACATGTTCGGCCTGTCGCAGCTTTACCAGTTGCGCGGTCGCGTCGGGCGCGGCAAGGCGCGCGGGTATGCCTATCTGACCCTGCCGCCGGGCAAGACCATGACGGCGGCGGCGCAAAAACGCCTGACCGTGATGCAGACGCTGGACAGCCTGGGCGCCGGGTTCTCGCTGGCCTCCCACGACCTCGACATTCGCGGGGCCGGGAACCTGCTGGGCGATGAACAGTCCGGCCACATCAAGGAAGTCGGCATTGAGTTGTACCAGCACCTGCTGGAGGAAGCCGTCGCCGCCGCCAAATCCGGCGAGGGCTTGGGCGAGATGACCGAAGAATGGTCGCCGCAAATCTCCCTCGGCATGCCGGTCCTTATTCCTGAAGCCTACGTCGCCGACTTGGGCGTCCGCCTGAGCCTCTACCGCCGTATCGCCGACGTGGCCGAAGCCTCGGAACTGGAATCGCTGGCCGCCGAACTGATCGACCGTTTCGGAAAACTGCCGCCGGAAGTCGAAAACCTGCTGGAAATCGTCGGCATCAAGGTCCTGTGCCGCGCCGCCAACGTGGAAAAGGTCGATGCCGGTCCCAAGGGCTGCGTGCTGACCCTGCGCGACAACACGTTCCCCAATCCCGGCGGATTGGTGAAGTTCATCAGCCAGAACGTCGCCACCGTGAAAGTCCGCCCGGACCACAAGATCGTCTACATGCGCAACTGGTCCGACCCCGCCCAGCGCGTGGCCGGCGCGCGGAGGCTGTTGCAGACCTTGGCACAGTTGGCGGTGGAGTAGGGGAAGGGCGGGTGCTGCGCGCGCCGCCTCAGCAGCCGTCTTCGACCGGTCGCCCCAACACTGTCATGGGGCTGCGGGACAGGGGCGCTTCGAGGCGGCCTTCGGTGACGAGGTCGATCATGCGGACCAGGATATCCGGGTCCTGGGCGCCAGCGATGCCATAGGCACCGTCGAAAACGAAGCAGGGCACGCCGTTGATGCTCAGGCGGTGGGTTTGGGCGTTTTCCATGAACACGTCGCCGCGCCCATTACTGCTGCTCAGGAACGCCTCGACGGCATTGCCCGGCAATCCGATTTCTGCCGCAATATCAGCAAGAACGCTGGTGGAGCCAATGTCTCGGCCCTTCTGGAAATAGGCGCGGAAGATCGCCTCCACTGCAGCGGCAGCCATGCCATGGGCGCCCGCAAATCGCACCAGGCGATGGGAATTAAGGGAGTTCGGTGTGCGGGTGATGGCGTTGAAATCGAACGCGATGCCTTCGCCCTGGCCCGCTTCCATGAGGCCCGCGAGCATGCGCGTCACACGGGCGGCGCCTCCGAACTTGCGTTCCAGATAGGTGGCGCGGGGAATGCCATCCTCGGGCATGTCAGGGTTGAGCAGGAACGGGCGCCACACAACCTCCGCCGCCACGTGAGGGCGGCGGGCCAGGGCACGCTCCAGGCGCCGCTTGCCGACGAAACACCATGGGCACACGGTGTCGAAGATGAACTCTATTCGCATCGGCCCCGTCACGCCGCGTCCTGTCAAAACTGTTCCCACCTGGATGCCCTTTCGTATGCGAGGGGCTTCAGGCTCCGCCGACTTCCTCCAGCCTTGGAAGGGCGGTCGCTCTCTGCATCAAGGTGTGGTCATCGTCACCGTCCGTCAACGCGGCCGCATGAACGGCCGCCCACACATTGACGACGCGATAGACGTCAAATACCGCGAAGTCAGTACTGGAAATCACGCCGGCAATACGGTGCATGACGACCTGGGCTTCCGACAGAGGGGTGTCGGGCAGGACGACGATAAACCGCGCCCCGGATTGGCGGGCCACCAAATCCTCGGCCCGGACCAGTAGGGTCAGCCACTGGCCAAGTTGGCCGAGCAGATGGGATTCGGCCTCGGTGCCGAACTCCTGACGGATGGCGTCCACACCCGCGAAGTCGAACGCGACGACCGAAAGTTGTCGGCGGGCCGCTACCGCAGCGGCCACCCGGCGGGCCAAATAGCGGTCCAGATAGGCAGCGCTGTAGGCTGTGCGGGCCGCGCTGTCGGTCGTCTCGGGGGTCATGGTTGAGTCGATGGCGCGCCGCAGCGCCCACCGCCGGCGTTGGCGGCGGACCTGAGCAAAAGCTGCGAAGCGCAGTTCGCCAGCCGGCACCGCCAGCGGCAACACCACGCTGGCCCCCATGCCATAGGGCTTGGCGGCATCGGCCATAAGGGCTGCATCGGCCAGGAACAGGACCGGCAGGTTGAACAGGCGCGGATTGCGGCGGATTTGCAGGCACAGGTCCATCGCGGCCTCGGCTCCACCCCGGCCAACCATTACGGCGGCATCATAGGGGCGGGCCTCCAGCAGGGACTGCGCCTCGAACAGGTCAGCGGTCTGCGTGATGCGGGCGGCATCGGCCAAGGTGGCTTCGACCATGGCAGCATCGGCGGCTTGACCGATGACCAGGATCTGCGCCGGGCGGCTGTCGGACGCATCGGGTTCGGGCGTGCGGGGCGTTCCGGCCAGGGCGGCGCGCTGGTGGTACTCCGCCTGCATGGTGGCAACACGGACCAAGGGGCGGACACGCGCCAGGACCACAGCTGCGACCGCAGGCCATGCCAGGGCGTCGTCGGCGCCTGCGGCCAGCAGGGCATCGCCCACTTCGGCCAGAGGCTGCTCGGTCAGCACCACGACAGCCATATCGGCAAAGGCTTCGTCGCCCTTTACGGTCGCCAGAAGATCAAGCGCCGTCATGTCATCGGTCAGACCGGGGCCGACCACCAGCACGTCGGGGCGGGCCGTGCGGACTTGCTCCAGCGCGGCCGCACCGCTGGACACCCGGCGCCCCGCGTAGCTGTTGGAGGTAAAGCAGTCATGCAGAGCGCGGATTTCTTGTGTGTCCGCGCCGGCCAGCACAAGCGTCGCCAGATGGTTCATGGATCCGAATCCCCCGTGAGTTCTTTGGCGGAGACTACCGCGATGCAAAGCCTATGAACAGCGGCAGCGGAGCACGGCGACCACCTCCACATGGGCCGACCATGCTAATTGGCGACCGGCGTTACACGCTCAAGGTCATGTCGCACTCCCAAGGCGCCTGCGGTCAAGTCAGGCCACCATGGCCTTGCGCCGTTGATAGGTTTCGAACAGACGCCAGCGTACCCGCGGGACAGCGGCCAGGGTCTCGGGGGAGGCACAGTAGATTTCAACTGGGGTGGCGGCGATCATGCGGTGGCTGTAGGTGGTCCAGAACACCGTGGTTTCCTCGCCGAAGAACTCTCCGGACCGCAGCACCTCGAACGGCTTTCCGCCGCATTCGGACTCGCGCCGCACCTTGCCCTCGCTGACGAAGCAGATGGCCGGGTTCTCAAAGGCGTCGGGGTCGATCACCGCGCCTTCCGGGAACCGGACCAGCCGCATGGTCTGGGCGATGCGGTTCAGGGTCGGCGTGCCGACGATTTCGCCGCACAGCCACGTGCGTTGCAAAAACTCGCGGTGCTCCAGAAGCCTGGAGATTTCGCCGAACAGATCGTTGCGGCGTACGAAATCCAGGTACAGGTCCACCGGGATGCGCAAGGTCCGGACAAAGCTGCGGGCGTGGTAGGTTTCAGCCGACGGCAGGCCGTGCAGCCCAGTCATTTCGCCGATCAGCGCGCCCGATGACAGCACGGCCTGCACGCCCTGCGTCTGGTTGATGACCTCGACGTTGCCGGTCACGACGAAATGGACGTGGTCGGGCACCGTGTTCTCGCGCAGCAAGGTGCTTTGCGGATTGAAGGTGGTCATCTCGTTGTTCATCAACAGCCGCATCTCATGCGACGGCACATCGGAAAACGCGGTGGCGAGGGATTCAAAGGCAAACCGAGAGACGTAATCCTGGCTGGCCGGGATCAACTCGTCGATGGTTCCGAACGGCGCGCCCGATCCGATGGCCTTTTCGGCATCCGATAGGGGGCGGGCGACGTGCGACAGGATGATTTTATCGGAATCGTCGTTGGCGAAGTCCCGCGCGTTGCCGTGGATCATGCCGCCGCCGATATCGACCTTCTTTACGGTGGCCGGGGCGAAGTACTCGGTCTTGACCTGCTCTGACTCGGCGCGGCTCAGTCCCGGTGCGTCGGGATCGCTCGTCACCATGCCCTCAAGCACCTCGATCGAACAAACGTCAGCGAGGTGGGCATAGCTGCGATGGCCGCCAGACCAGTGGGCGCGGAAGGCAAAGATGTTCGTCTCGACCGGATGCGGCGACATGGTCGGTTTGACCTGAAGACCCTCGACGTCATTCCACTCGCCGGCGGTCAGCGGGACGATGTCGAAGAACTCGGCCATGCGGTCCTCGTGCACGCCCAGGAGGGCGGAGAACTTCATGCTGACCGAATGGTGCACCATGGGCGTTGCATAGTACTTGATGCGTTGATCGGACCGGAACAACTCCGTCAGACCCGCGAAGTGGTCGTCATGGCAATGGGTATGGAAAATGCCGCGCACTTCGTTGATGCCGATGCCCAGCGAGTTCAGCGTGGTGGTGATGTTGGGACCGGCGTCAATCAGGTACACCTTTCCTTGGAACATCAGGATGGACCCCATGCACGGCCGATCCTGGTCCCACCCGTCGCCGTCGCCACAATGCAGGACGGAAAAGTACCCGCGCGGGACATCGTGGTAGCCGAGCGGGTAGGGCGAGTCATAGGTGCAATGGACCGGCAGGGACAGGTCCACATCGACGCTCTCGCCTTCGTGGTGGAAGCGGAAGCGGTTGGTACCCAGGCGTTCCAGGCGCACACCGCCCGGCAAGTCGACCATCGTGTCGCCGAGGCGCAGAGTGTCCAAGAACTCATGCGGATCGCGGATGGCGCCGAAGGCGAATTTCAGCTTTATGCGCATGAGGCGGCGGGCGGTTTCCGCATCCGCGCCTGCTTCCATGAGTTCCTGTTCGCTCAGAAGCCCGTAGTTACCCCGCCGAAGATAGCGGATCTGGCTGTCCACCTGCTCGGCATTGCCGATGATAAGGGGCTTGCGTCCGGTGTTGTTGGGGTGGCCGGGCAGCATCATGCCCTGGCGGTAGAGCATCTGAAGAACCGGAAATTCCGACAGGTTGCAGAAGCTGCCGCCCTGAAGCAGTTCGTCGGCCAGAAGGATGGCGTTCGGCCCCGTCTCGCACGCGACGCCCGCGACCTCGGTCGGCACGACAAGCCCACGCTTCATCAGATGTTTGACGGCGTCGGCCGGGCAGCCGCACAACACCCGCAGGTCGGCCTCCGGTACTTCGACCCAGAAAATCCCCGTGGCGACACGGATCTTGCGCAAAGCCATGTGCGGCCCCCTTACACCCGGCCCCGCAGAGGCCGCAAAATGGCGCGCACAATGGCATAGCTCACAGCTAAGGAGAAGCGACTAAGCCGCTTTTACCGTGGAAAAATCACTTATTGCGGTCAGGTGAAATCAGGGCCGTGGGCCCAGAACACCAGCGAATGACGCACCCCGCGCGTGATCGGAGCAACCCGGTGCAGTGTATAGGCCGGGAACACTGCCGCCGTTCCCCGAGTGCGAGGCCCGCAGATGGGGTGGCCGTCGGGATTCAATTCGAGGTCGCCACCATCATAGTCGCGCGGGTCGGTCAGTTGGACCGATACCGTCAGTTTGCGGCTGCGCCCGGTGCCACGTCCGCCACGGTCGATATGCCAGTCATAGAAATGCCCCTCGGCATAGCGGCCGACCTGGGCATCCTCGTCGAAACCCGTTAGCGCAAAGTGAAATTTCTCGCGGTTTTCCTGCGCCACGATGCTGGCAAGACGTTGGTAAACCCAGGCGGTTTCCGCGTCTTCGGCCAGCCAGTGGATGAGCGTGCGGCGGATTTCGACCTGAGCTTGACCATCCACCAGTCCGGCCTCCTTGTGGGGGCGGGTGGCGGTAAGGCCGATCAGCAATGCACATTCATCTAAGGTAAAGGCATCTGGATGCTCCACCCACAAAGGAGCGGCAGAGTGGGAAGCTGTCCCGTCGTCGAGGAGAAGCGCCATGCGCGGGAACCCTCAAGAACACGCCCAAGCCGGACGCCCGGCTATCTAGAGCCGCGCTGACCACGCCGTCAAGCGGCGCTATCGGCCCACAGGAACGCTTCGGGAGAACTACCCCGCTTCCCTGGCTAAGAGCACAACGGATAAGGGTGTATTCTTATTATAAATGAGAAACTTTTCGTAGGAGGACGACATGCGTACACTTGCCATTGGCGCCAACGCGGCTGTCGTATTCCTCGGCTTGTACCTTTACCTGTACGATGGGGCGTTCTACGGCGGCACCGCGCCTCATATGGCGGCGGCATTCTTTGCCCTGCCGCTGTTGAACATCTTTGCCTTGTTCAGGTGAGGGAGCCTGTTTCGCGCGCGTAGTAAATAAAGTCCAGCGCAGGCGGCTCCACCCCGGCCTCGCCGAGCATGTGGTGCACCTGACCCCGATGGTGGGTCTGGTGGTTAAACACATGGGTCAGCACCATGCCCATGGGCGTCACGCACTCCACGCCAGCAATGGTCCAGTAGTGCAGGTCCTCTTCCAGCGGCGCCGAGGCGGCAACGTTGGCGATCACCCGATCAAACGTCCGCCGCGCCTCCCACAACTCCGCGAAATCATCAAACAGGATCTGGTCCAGCGCCCGGATGCCGTAGTCCGACCCGGTGATCCGCCCCATCCACGCCCGGTCAGCCACCATGATGTGATTCAGCGTCCCCAGGATGGACCGAAAGAAGCCTTTCCTGTCCCGCGCGATCTCCTCGGCCGGAAGGGTGGCCACCGCCTCGTAGAGCCTCTCGTTGGCCCAGGCGTTGTAGGCAGCGAAGCGGAGGACGTGAGGGCGCATCGGGGACTCCGAGATATTGGCGGGGCGTCGCTATTCTACCGCAGAATTGGCGCCGACATCTCGCAACATGTGTGACGCCTTCGGCATTTCTCACATGCGCCGTGCACGCATCCTAACAAACCACATGGTTACTGATTGGAGCACTAACATGAGCAGCGCCATCGAGATCCGACGGTTTGAGCAACCCGATCAACTCCTCGACATGAAGGAACACGGAGGAATTGCCATCATCAAGATGGCAGACGGTAGCGCCGGGATGCACGCGATCTTCGAGCCGGGCTGGACTTGGGAGGCCGACGAGAAGCCGTTGCTGGGTTCGCCGGACTCATGTCCAATGCACCACACCGGCTACTGCATCGGAGGCCACCTCGTAGTTCGGATGCTCGACACAGGTGCCGAGACTAACATCGGCGCGGGTGACTTTTTCGAGATCCCGGCGGGGCATGACGCCTATGTGAAAGGGAGCGACCGGGTAGAATTGATCCTGTTCGCTCCGGCCGAACACCAGCATTAAGAGCTGGGTGGCGGAAGGGGTGAGATTCGAACTCACGGTGAGTTGCCCCACGGCGGTTTTCAAGACCGCTGCCTTAAACCACTCGGCCACCCTTCCTGTGCGTTTCGTTTAGCAGAGGGAGAGCGGTGGGGGAAGCCCCTCCGAGGGTGCTTATTCGGATGGCGTTGCTCCGGGTCCGGCCTTGTGCGACAACCCTTGCTGAGGCGCCCGGCGTGGGGCAGGGGTTGCAGCAAAGGAATTTCATGGTGCAGCGTGTTATGGGAGCCGCTCTGATGGCGGCGATGGTCCTGGGGGGCGGTGCCTGCACTGTTCAGGCAGGGGCGCAGTTGCCTCAGATTGCGCAACAGGCCGTACCGGCGCCTGTGCAAATCGACGAGGTGGCGTTTCAGGCATGGCTTGACGACCTGCGGACCGAGGCGCGCGCCAAGGGCATCGGCCCCGCGACGGTGGATGCCGCCCTCAGCGGTATTCAGCCCATTCCCAAGGTGATCGAGTACGATCGCCGGCAGCCGGAATTCAGCCAGACCTACTGGACATACCTGGACCGCGCCGTAAACGCGCAGCGCATCCAGAAGGGCCAGGAGATGCTGCGCCGCCATACCGCTCTGCTGGGGGAGATCGAGCGCCAATACGGCGTTCAACCTCGGTTCCTGGTTGCCTTCTGGGGCCTGGAGACGAACTTCGGGGCCAACTTCGGCGGCTTTCCCGTCATAACCGCCCTTGCCACTTTGGCCTTTGACGAACGGCGCTCGGCTTTCTTCCGGGCCGAGCTTCTGGACGCTCTGGCGATAGTCGATGCCGGGCATATTCCGGCCGACCGCATGGTGGGGTCGTGGGCCGGGGCCATGGGGCACCTCCAATTCATGCCCTCGACCTTCCGTCGTCATGCGGTGGACCGCACGGGCGACGGCCGGGCCGACATTTGGGGCAGCCTGCCCGACGTCTTTGCCTCGGCGGCGAATTATCTTTCGGCCGAGGGCTGGAAGGGCGACCAGACCTGGGGGCGCGAGGTGCGTCTACCGGCCGGATTCGATCTCGACAATGCCGCCATGACGGTCCGCAAGTCGCTGGCTGACTGGGCCGCGCTGGGCGTGCGGCGGGCCGATGGCGGGCCGCTGACCGTGGTCGAGGGGATGGAGGCTTCGGTGGTGCTGCCGGCGGGAGTGCGCGGGCCTGCCTTCCTGGTCTATGAGAACTTCCGCGTCACCATGAAGTGGAACCGCTCCATCCTCTATGCCGTGGCGGTGGGGCATCTGGCGGATCGGCTGGCGGGGCTGCCGCCAATCACGGCCAAGGCGCCGCCCGACGCCCGCCCCCTCAGCCGTGGCGAGGTCGAAGAAATTCAGGCCTTGCTGAATGCGCTCGGCCACGATGTCGGGCAGCCAGACGGCATGGCAGGACCGCAGACCCGCGCTGCCCTGCGGGCCTTTCAGAAGTCGGTCGGGATGCCGGCGGACGGACATGCCGACCCGCTGGTGTTGACTCGATTGCGCTCGACTGCCACTGAACGGGGAGTCGTCCCGGTGCCTCGGGACGGAAATGGCGTCACGCCAGCGCGGGACGGTTGAACGAGCAGGCTCTACCTATTAATCTCGCCACAGAAGCGAGATTTTTTGGGTAGGGCACCACATGCGACCTCCAGCCAGGGTGAACTCCATAGGCCGAGCCTTTGCCACCGGGGTCGTCCTGGCAGCATGCGCAGGCCTCCTGTCGGCGTGCGCCGAAACCACTTTTGCCGTCCATACCGCCAAGACAATCACCGATGGCGGTGCCGGGCCGGGCCAGAAAGGGTCGTACAAGGTCGGCAACCCCTATCAGATCTCCGGGACCTGGTACTACCCCAAGGAAGACTATGAATACCGCGAGGAGGGGGCGGCGTCCTGGTATGGGCCGGGGTTCCATAACAAGCTGACCGCCAACGGCGAGATCTACGACCAGAATGACATGACGGCGGCGCATCGAACGCTGCCGTTGCCCAGTATGGTGCGCGTCACCAACCTCGAAAACGGGAGGTCTTTGGTCCTGCGGATTAATGATCGCGGTCCGTTTGCAAAAAACCGCATCATCGATATCTCCAAGCGCGGAGCTGAACTCCTCGGCTTTGCGAATCAGGGCACGGCGCGGGTGCGGGTCGAGATCATGCCCGAAGAAAGCCTTGCCCTGAAACGCGCCGCCATCGGCGGTGGCCAGCCCGAGGACATGCCCGTCATCACACCCGCGCCGCGCGCTCCGGTGCAGGCGGCTACTCTCGCCAGCCCCAACCAGCCGCCCCCGCAGATGGCTCCTGTCAGCATCGTACATACCTCCATGACGTCTCTGGATGTGGCGCCGTCCAACGGGGGGACGGGCATGTTCGTTCAAGCCGGGGCCTTTTCCAGTGTCGATAACGTGCGCCGACTGGAATCCCAGTTGAAGGAGTTGGCTCCCGTCATCGTGACGCCGATTGACGTCGATGGCCGCCAGTTGCTTCGCGTGCGGCTGGGACCGCTGGCCTCGGACGTCGATGCCGCGCGCGTGTTGGCGGCGGTGCAGGCGCAGGGTTTGCCTGGGGCAAAGGTGGTCCGCGACTAGATCTTCTAAGACGAAGGCATGTCGCCGGAAATTTCGGTGCCGTAACGGTCCGGCAATATTCCCTTAAGGAGTAGGCCGCCATTCTATCGCCCGATTTCCCCGCGAGGCTCTTGCTCTCCGGCGCGGGGTGTCGCACAACCCGTGTCCCATAACCTGTGTCATAGTCATCCGACGAGAACGAGGACGGTCAGTTTCCATGGTGCACTTCCGCAAGTCCCGCCCGGTTTCCGCTCTTCCGACCGCCCTGGCGCTTACCCTGGGGCTGCTGGCCGGCGTCGTGCCGGCTGTCCAGGAGGCTCAGGCCCAAGGCATCGAGAGCCGCGCACGCGAAGCGCTGCTGGTTGATTTCGAAACCGGTTCGGTTTTGCTCGACAAGAATTCCGATGTCCTCATGCCTCCGTCGTCCATGAGCAAGCTGATGACGTCGGTCATGGTGTTTGAGCGCTTGAAGGAAGGGTCGCTGTCCCTGGACGAGAAGTTCCGGGTGAGTGAGAACGCATGGCGCAAGGGCGGCGCGGCCAGTGGCGGATCCACCATGTTCCTGGAACCCTTCACTGAGGCCCGCGTCGAAGACCTGCTGCGGGGAATCATTGTGCAGTCGGGCAACGACGCCTGTGTCGTGGTGGCCGAAAACTTGATGGGAAGCGAAGAAGCATTCGCCCAGGCGATGACCGCTCGCGCCCGCGAAATCGGCCTGACCAAGTCGGTGTTCCTCAATGCCACCGGATTGCCCGACGAAGGGCACCTGATGACGCCGCGCGATCTGGCGACGCTGGCGCGTTACATTATCAACACCTTCCCGGAATACTACTCCCTCTATTCCGAGATGAAGTTTTCCTACAACGGCATCAACCAGTCCAACCGGAACCCGCTGCTGTACACTATGCGCGGCGCCGATGGCCTGAAGACCGGGCATACAGGTGTGGCGGGCTATGGCCTGACCGCATCAGCGGTGGAGGGTGATCGTCGTCAGATCCTGGTTATCAATGGCCTGGAAAGCGTCAAGGCGCGATCCGAGGAGGCACAGCGCCTCATGGATTGGGGTTTCCGCAACTTCGAGAACCGCCGCCTGTTCACCGCCGGTGAAACCGTTTCTACCGCCGAGGTGTGGCTTGGTCAGGCCGAGACCGTGGGGCTTCTGATCGAGGGCGACCTCAAGCTGACGGTGCCGCGCCGTGCGGCCCAGAACCTGGAGGTCAAGGTGGTGTACAATGGCCCGATGGCCGCACCCATCGCCAAGGGCCAGCAGATTGCCACGCTTAAAGTTGGCGGCACCGACATGCAGACCCTCGAATTCCCGTTGGTGGCGGCGGAAGACGTGCCGCGCCTGGGCTTCGTGGGGCGCATCGGTGCGGCCATGCGTCACCTGGTCTTTGGCTTCGCAAGCTGACGCCGCGTGACTGGGCGCTTCATCACCTTTGAAGGCGGCGAGGGGGCAGGGAAAACCACCCAGCTCCGCTTGCTGGCCGAGGCGTTGGAAGCCCGTGGCCGGACCGTGTTGATGACTCGCGAGCCCGGAGGGTCGGCAGGGGCGGAAGCCATTCGCGCGCTGCTGGTAACGGGGGACACCGGTCGGTGGGACGGCATGACCGAGGCACTGCTGCACTATGCCGCCCGGCGTGACCATTTGCGCTGCACCATTTTGCCTGCGTTGCAGGCCGGGGCTTGGGTGCTGTGTGACCGTTTCAATGATTCGACGATTGCCTATCAGGGCTTTGGGCACGGGGCGGCGCGGGCCGACCTGGATACCTTGTACCGTCTGGTTGCCGGAGATGTGAAACCGGATCTGACGCTCATCCTCGATCTGCCGGTGGATGTGGGACTGGCCCGCGCGGGCGTCCGCAATGGCGCTCCGGCCCCGGCAGCCGAAGACCGCTACGAGCGGATGGGCGAGGCGTTCCACGAGCGCCTGCGCCACGGGTTCCTCAGCATTGCGGCGGCCGAACCGGACCGGTGTGCCGTCATTGATGCCTCGGCCGACCCTCAGGCCGTGCATGATGCGGTGCTGGCCACCACCCGCGGCCGCCTCCCGGAGGCCTGGGCGTGAGTGCCGACGGCCTGACGCCGCGCCTCAACACACATTTGGTCGGCCATGAAGACGCCGAGCGGGAAATCCTCGACGCGTGGGAAACCGGGCGGATGCATCACGCGTGGCTGATCACCGGCAAACGCGGCATCGGCAAGGCGACGTTGGCCTATCGTCTGGCGCGTTTCATTTTGGCGGGCGGCGGGGAGGGCGGTCTGTTCGGAGGGCCGAGCACGTTGGCCCTGCCAGCGGATCATCCGGTGGTTCATCGTATTTCCCATGGCGCTCATGGGGACCTCCGGGTGGTCGAGCGGCAGTGGGACGAAAAGCGCAAGAAAATGCGATCCGAGATCGTGGTCGGCGACGCGCGCGATATCGGCGCATTCCTGTCCATGACTCCGGCCGAGGGCGGCTGGCGGGTCGTCCTGATCGACGCCGTGGACGAGATGAATCGCAATGCTGCCAACGCGGTATTGAAAGTTCTTGAGGAGCCGCCAAAGCGGTCTGTGCTCATTCTGCTGGCCCATAATCCGGCCCGCTTGCTGCCCACCATCCGCTCGCGCTGCCGCCGTCTGGCCTTGCGGCCACTGGCTGACGCGACGGTCGCCGACTTGGTTTTGCGCTATCGGCCGGACCTTGATGCCGACGCGGCGCATGGGCTGGCGCGACTGGGCGAGGGGAGCATCGGGCGTGCACTGGAACTGGCCGCCGAAGGGGGCTTGCAGCATTATCACGCCATGGTCGGACTGCTGCGCGGGTTGCCCCGGCTGGACATTCCCGACATGCATGCCTTTGCCGAGACAGCGGCGCGTAGCGACGAGTCTTTTCGCACGACCAGCGAGTTGTTGCTGTGGTGGCTGGCCCGCACCATCTCAGCCGGAGGGCACGGTGTGGCCCCGGTCGAGGTCGTTCCCGGCGAAAACGGCCTGTTCCGCACGGTGCTGGCCGCAGCCCCCCTTGATCGCTGGGTGGAGGTGTGGGAAAAGATCAGCCGCTTGCTGGAGCGGGCCAGTGCCGTGAACCTGGACAAAAAACAGGTCCTTCTTAGCGCCTTCCTGGCGATCGAGCGGCTGGTGCGCGCCCCTTAATGCTACCCCTGAAGTCTGCCCGGAGACGCCGCGATGGCTGGGCCAAAGCCCTTCTACGTCACTACGCCCATCTACTACGTCAACGACAGCCCGCACATCGGCCACGCGTACACGACGCTTGCCTGTGACGTGCTGGCGCGCTTCAAGCGCCTAGATGGGTACATGGTCAAGTTCCTGACCGGCACCGACGAGCACGGTCAGAAGGTGGAGAAATCCGCCCAGGCCAAGGGCGTCGCGCCACAAGCGTTCACCGACGAGGTGTCGCAGCGGTTCCGCGACCTGGCCAAGGCCATGAACTTCTCCAACGACGACTTCATCCGCACCACCGAGCCGCGCCACAAGGCGGCGTGCCAGGAAGTGTGGAAGCGACTGCTCGATCGGGGCGACATCTACCTCGATGCCTATCGCGGTTGGTACGCCGTGCGGGACGAGGCGTTCTATGCCGAGTCAGAACTGACCATCAAGGACGGCCAGAAGGTCGCCCCGACCGGCGCTCCGGTGGAGTGGGTGGAGGAACCGAGCTATTTCTTCCGGCTGTCCAAGTGGCAGGAGCCTCTGCTGGAGTTCTATGAAAAGAACCCCGGCTTCATCGCCCCGGAAAGCCGTCGCAATGAAGTGCTGAGTTTCGTACGTGGGGGCTTGCATGACCTGTCGGTGTCGCGCACCACGTTCTCGTGGGGCGTGCCGGTGCCGGGTGACGAGGCGCACGTCATGTACGTCTGGCTCGATGCCCTGACCAACTACATCACGGCGGTCGGTTTCCCCGACGAAACAGGCGACTACGCCACGTTCTGGCCTGCCAACCTGCACATGGTCGGCAAGGACATCCTGCGCTTCCACACGGTCTATTGGCCCGCGTTCCTGATGGCCGCTGGCCTGGAGCCGCCGCAGCGGGTGTTCGCCCACGGTTGGTGGACCAACGAGGGGCAAAAGATCTCGAAGTCGGTCGGCAATGTCATCGATCCCATCGAATTGGTCGATCGTTACGGACTCGATCAAGTGCGCTATTTCCTGCTGCGCGAGGTGCCGTTTGGGTCCGATGGCGATTATTCGCACAAGGCCATGGTCGGCCGCATGAACAGCGAACTTGCCAACGACCTGGGCAATCTGGCGCAGCGCGTGCTGTCGATGATCGCCAAGAACTGCGACGGCGTGCTGCCGACGCCCGGCCCGATGACCGATGATGATATGGCGCTGCTTGGCCCGGCTCGTGGGCTGCTGGATGTCGTGCGCGGCCACATGGACCGTCAGGCGTTCCATGACGCGCTGGAGAGCATCTGGGTGGTCATCCGCGCCGCCAACGGCTACGTGGACCATCAAGCGCCTTGGTCTTTGCGTAAGACGGATCTGGCCCGCATGGGCACCGTGCTGTGGGTGCTTGCTGAAACCATTCGGCATGTCGCCATTCTGATGCAGCCGGTGGTGCCGGACTCCGCCGCGCGGATGCTCGACCAGTTGGCGGTGCCCGAAGATGCGCGGACCTTCGCCAGCCTGGGCGAGGCTGGTGCGTTGCAAGGCGGCACGGTCCTGCCCAAACCGCAGGGCGTGTTTCCGCGTTTCGTTGAGGAGGAAGAGGGCGCCTGATGCTGGTCGACAGCCACTGCCACTTGGATTTCCCCGACTTCGCCGACGAACTAGACGCCGTCGTGGAACGTGCCCATCAGTCCGGCATCGGTCTGATGCTGACCATCTGCACCCACCTGTCTCGGTTCGACCGGGTGCTGGCGGTGGCGGAACGCTTTGAAGGCGTCTTCTGCACGGTGGGCATTCATCCCCACGAGGCGGGCAGCGAGGAAGAGGCCACGGTGGACCGGCTGGTCGATCTGGCGCGCCATCCCAAGGTGGTCGGCTTTGGGGAAACTGGGCTTGATTATTTCTATGAGCACAGCCCCCGCGAGGCTCAGCAAAAGAGCTTCCGCACGCATATTCGCGCCGCCCGCGCCGCCGGTTTGCCCGTGGTCGTCCATACCCGTGATGCCGAGGAGGACACCTGCCGTATCTTGCGCGAGGAGATGGACGAGGGGGCCTTTCCCGGATTAATCCATTGCTTTAGCTCTAGCCATCAACTAGCTGAACAAGCGCTGGATTTAGGGCTTTACTTGTCTTTATCCGGCATTGTCACCTTTAAAAAGGCCGAGGCACTGCGGGCGACCGTGGCGACACTGCCGCTCGATCGTCTCCTAGTAGAGACAGACGCACCCTACCTGGCCCCAGTGCCCAAGCGGGGGAAACGCAATGAGCCTGCGTTCACGGCCCACACGGCTGCCGCGATTGCCGAACTCCAGGGCCGCCGGCCCGAAGATGTCGCCGATGCCACGACGGCCAATTTCCGCAAGTTGTTCAGTAAAATCCCGCTGACAGCAGGGGCGTAAGGGCAATGCGTGTCACCATCCTCGGCAGCGGTTCAGCGGGGGGGGTGCCCTCGATCAGTGCCGGGTGGGGCAAATGCGACCCGGCGGAGCCACGCAATCGCCGCACGCGACCGGGTATTCTCGTCGAAGCAGCCGGCACGCACATCCTCGTCGACACGTCGCCCGACCTCCGCGAGCATCTATTGCGCAGCAATGTCAAGCGACTGGACGCCGTCGTTTACACGCACTTCCATGCGGATCATGTCAATGGCATCGACGACCTGCGCGAAATCAACCGCGCCATGCAGCGTGCCATTCCGTGCTACGGCGATGCCCTGACGATGGAAGATCTGCAGAGGCGTTTCGACTATGTGTTTCTGGGTGTACCGGAAGGGCAACCCATTTTCCGCCCATGGCTTCAACCGCACCGCATTGATGGGCCGTTTGACGTGGGCGCCATCACTGTCACCGCTTTCGAGCAGGATCATGGCTGGGGGACCAGCCTGGGGCTCCGCTTTGGCGACGTCGCCTATTCGACGGACGTGGTGCGCCTGGACCATGCCGCGCTGACGGCCCTGAAGGGGGTGAAGGTGTGGATCGTGGGGTGCCTGACGGACCAACCCCACGCCACACACGCCCATATCGACCTCGTTCTGGAATGGGTCCGCGAACTACGGCCAGAGAGAACAATCCTGACCCACATGGGACCAAGGCTCGATTACGCTACATTACGCGACAGCCTGCCGAACGGCGTCGAACCTGGATATGACGGCATGATTGTGGACACGTGACACGGTGCTCGCACAGAGTGGACCACGGCTTCGGTAACATGTCACTCTGCATAATATAAATTATGCGACAATTATCTATGTGTCATTAACAGGTTTACTCTGGCCACAAGCCCTTCCCTGGATCATCAGGTTGTGGCCCTCGTGCGCGGTGACGGTGAGGTTTTGGCCCGCTGGCGCGGACGCATCGTCCTCTTGAGCGACACTACTAGTGGAGCAACAATCCTGGGCAAGGGTGGAATGATCTGCTATCCCGGTGGCTGCTCTGCCATGGTCAATCGCGAGGCCTGATGTCCCAAACCCTGCCGCCCCCCGACCACCATGACCCCTTGCAGCGTTTGCTCGCCATCATGGAACGCCTGCGCGATCCGCAATCGGGCTGCCCATGGGACATCGAGCAGACCTATGCCTCGATCGTGCCGCACACCATTGAGGAGGCCTACGAGGTGGCCGAGGCGGTCGAGCGCGGCGACATGAATGCCTTGCGGGATGAACTGGGCGATCTGCTGTTGCAGGTCGTCTACCACTCCCAGATGGCGCGCGAGGACGGTCGGTTTGATTTCTCGGACGTTGCGGCAGCCATTGGTGACAAGTTGGTCCGCCGCCATCCTCATGTGTTCGGCGATCTCGACGTGCCCGATGCCGCCGCTCAAACGGTGCAGTGGGAGGAACAGAAGGCTCGGGAGCGCAAGGCCAAGGCCGGAAGCAGTCTCCATAGCGCCCTGGATGGCCTGACCTCTACCCTGCCCGCCATGACCCGCGCGCTGAAGCTCCAGAACCGGGCGGCACGCGTGGGTTTTGACTGGCCCGAGATTAAGCAGGTGGTCGAGAAGATCGACGAGGAACTGGCCGAAGTGCGGGCTGAACTTGACCATATCACACCTGATGATGGTCGGCTGAAAAGCGAGATCGGCGATTTGCTGTTTACCGTGGTAAACTTGGCTCGGGTAGTGGGAACCGATCCCGAGGCAGCCCTGCGTCACACCAATCGCAAGTTCGAGCGGCGCTTCCGGTACATGGAGCAACGCCTTGCCGAACAAGGAAAAACGACAGGTGACGTTTGCCTTGAGGAGATGGAGTCCTTGTGGTGTGAGGCGAAGACGACCGATGAGCCATAGTCTGTTGCCGACCCTGCCGGCGCGCTTCGTGCGCCTGTTGAGGGCGTTCGTGATCCTGGCGCTTGCCGTGCCTGCACTGGCCAGCTGCTATGTGCCAGACGACTTTCTGGCGGAAATCCGGCTCGCCCGTAACGGTGACTATGCAATGATTTTCAAGGGGAAACTCACCTGGGCGCCCCTGTGGGCCGATATCCGATCCGATAAGCTGACACCTGAAGAAGTGGCCGAAAAAATTGCTCAGATTCAGAGCGACTTGCAACGCGACACGCATTTCAAGTCCGTGGAGTCTCTGGGGCGCGGCCAGTTCGCAGTAGAGTACGAACGGACCGGCCGCTTCACTGGAACCCGTAAGGTCACATTCGTCCGGCGGAGCGCCGAAATCCTGTCGATGGAACTCCGCACCACTGGCGAAATTCACATTCGCACGCGCAACGATCCCAAGTTGGACATGCAGAACCAACTGGCTGCCAATGGCCTCAACAACCGGGGTCGCTTGCGGGTCATCACCAATACGGCGGTCGTGCTGCACAATGCCCAGGGAACGGCCGAGGGCGGGTTGCCGGGCTTCCCTGACTATACGATCTATGACTGGACCATCACGTCGTCCACCAAACCCATGCCGATGCTGATCGCGCGTCTTTGACGGCGGAGAGTGGGCGTTAATCTTTGCTCGTCACCCGTGCGCGGATCTCGTCGAGGATAGGCTGGTCAGGGGCCAGGATGAGAGCGCCGGACTTCAACAAGGGCGAGTAAGCCTCGCCGCTGCTGAGAGCGGCAACACCCCCCGCCTCGGTCTGGGCCAGCACGCCGGCGGCATGATCCCACGGCATCAGGCGGCGGAATACGGCGAAGTGCATGCGGCCCTCGACAAGAGCCATGTAGTCGTGGGCGGCGCTGGCGTGGTGAAGGTGCTTGCGGTAGCGTCCACGCAGAGCCTTGACGGGGGAATATCCGGCCGACCCGGTAAGATCGGCCAGCCGAAGCCCCTGCCCGGCCACATGCAGCCTCTCCCCATTCAGCCATGTGCCGCTTCCCAGTTCCGTCGTGATGGTGATGCCGCGCAAGGGATCGTGCAGCCACCCCTGCACCGTCTTGCCGCCGATCACCAGGGCGACCAAGGTGGCGAACAGGGCCTTTCCATGGGCAAAGTTGCTGGTGCCATCGACTGGATCGACCACCCATACCGGGGCGTCGCCGTGAAGCCGGTCGAGCACGCGGGCATCGCCGTGAACCGCTTCCTCGCCAACCACCACCGACCCCGGCAGGGCGTCAGTCAAGCGGGTGGACAGAACGCGCTCCGCCTCGACGTCAGCGTCGGTCACGAGGTCCTGGGGATGGGTTTTGGTGCGCACCTGATCGTCACGGAGCGTACGGAACCGCGGCAGGATCTCTTCCTGCGCCACCGTGGCGATAATCGTGCTGATACGGTCAGGGTCTGGGCTGATCATGGGCACCGTTTAGCTGGATTCGGGCCGGGCAGAAAGCCTTAAACGCTCATGGAGCATGAAGCTCCCGGTCGCGATGGTAGACCTCTGATAGCAGGTCCAGCAGGCGCCGCGCCTCGGGGTTATGATCGCGCTGCTGCATGAGCCAGCGGGTGACAAAGCACGCCCATGTTACGGCTTCAGCCTTGCCGCGAAGGTCATAGGCTGTGGCGATTTCGTCAAGGGCGGCGTGCGTTTCAAGCCGCGCCATGACGTTCAACTGCTTTTTGGTAAAGCGGTTGCGTGATCGCCATCGGCTTTGCGATTTGGCCGTCGCCATGCGCTCATCCCCCTACTAGTAGAGGCATGAGCATACACGGCTGCGGGCGTTTTGTCAGTCGCGAGCCTCAAACCGCGCCGCGTCTGCGGCGTCGAGGCGGACCAGGACGGAAATGCTGTCTTCGGTATCCTCGCGCGACAGGATCTCGCCCTTGCGATAGAGCCAAGACAAGGTCGCACCATCGCTGATCGGCAGCGAAACCTGTATGGTCACGCGGGCATGGCTGAGTTGCTCATCAACCACCGCCAAAAGCGCGTCCACCCCCTGCCCGGTCTGCGCCGATAAGGCTACAAGGCGATCGTCGCGCGCGGCCTGAGCCTTGATGTTCGCGGCATCGTCTGGAGGCAAAAGATCGATTTTATTCAAGGCTTCAAGGAGGCCTTTTTCAACCTTGTCCTCAAGGCCGAGTTCCATGCATAGAACGCGCTCGACGTCGGCCTTTTGGGCATCCGTGTCCGGGTGGGCGATGTCACGCACATGGACGATGACGTCAGCCTCCAGGACTTCTTCCAGGGTCGCATGGAAGGCGGCGACCAGTTCGTGCGGCAGGTCGGATACAAAGCCCACGGTATCGGACAGGATGATCTTGCGCCCGCTTGGAAGTTCCAGCGCCCGCATGGTCGGATCCAGGGTGGCGAACAACTGGTCCTCGGCGAATACTGACGCCTTGGTCACCCGGTTGAACAGGGTGGACTTGCCGGCGTTGGTGTAGCCGACCAGAGCAACGATGGGATAAGGCACCCGCCGCCGCGAAGCACGGTGCAGTTCGCGGGTGCGCTTGACCTCCTCCAGTTCGCGGCGGAGCTTGAAGATGCGCTCGCCGATCAGGCGGCGGTCCAACTCGATCTGGGTTTCGCCAGGGCCACCGACGAACCCGAGGCCGCCGCGCTGGCGCTCCAAGTGGGTCCAGCTTCGCACAAGGCGGGATTTCTGGTAGTTGAGGTGGGCCAGTTCGACCTGAAGCTGCCCTTCGCGGGTGCGCGCACGCTCTCCGAAAATCTCCAGGATGAGGCCGGTGCGGTCGATCACTTTGGCATCGAACGCTTTTTCCAGGTTGCGCTGCTGAACTGGCGACAGCTTGCAGTCCATGACAACCAGGGATGCCTCGTACTCCTTGATTAGGGGAGCGAGGCGTTCGACGGCGCCGGTGCCGAGATAAGTGGCAGGTTTGTATTTGCTGACCGGAATAACCTCGGCCAGGGCCACGTCGAGGTCGATGGCCTCGGCCAGGCCCACGGCTTCGCCTAAACGGGCTTCGGGGAGGCGAGCATCAGCAGGCCCTCGGCGGAGGGCAGGATGAATGACGAAAGCGCGCGAACGCGCCAGCCGATCGGTGTCTGTCAAAGTCCCTCCGCACCGCACTGCAAAACCGGGGTCGGCGACCCCGGCGCCGCAGCGGACCTTACGCTTCAGCCTCTTCCTTAGAAGCCGGCTCAAACAATTGAATCGGGGTGGATGGCATCACCGTCGAAATAGCGTGCTTGTAAACAAGCTGGGTATGCCCGTCCCGGCGCAGCAAAAGCGAAAAGTTGTCGAACCAAGTGACGATCCCCTGAAGCTTAACGCCATTCACGAGGAACACGGTCACCGGAGTCTTGTTCTTGCGGATGTAGTTAAGAAACACATCCTGCACGTTCTGGCTCTTTTCGTTTGACATCAGCTTTTGCCCTTTCGGTGCTTTTGTTGCCCCCTGGGGGAGACGGATCGCAATGATCAAGACCTTCTCGTTATCATTGTTCGACCCGCTTGGGAACTGGCAGGTTACGGACAAAATGATGAAACCCTTCGCACCCGCGAAAAACAAGGCGCGGTTCGCAACCAGGAAAGGCTTCGCTGCTCCCTGGGTTGGGGTGGATGAGGACAGGCGGGCACCCGGAGTCGGTACCGCACTGCATGTCCACCAACGTATCACCGGCGAACCACACCGAATCCCCGGCGGTCAGCCCGGATCCTTCGAGTGCCAAGTGCACGGGATCGGGGGCAGGCTTGTCGCGCGCCGCATCGCCGGCGCCGACCAATCGGCCGAAGTAGCGATCCCAGCCCAACGCCTCGGCTTCGGTCCGCAGGAACTTGCCGGTCTTGTTGCTGACAACACCAAGGTAGATGCCCCGCTCGACAAAATCGGCGAGCATGGCTTCAGCCCCCGGCAGAGGCACCAGCATGTCCAAATGGATGGCGGCGAAGCTGTCCTGGAACACCTTGCGGGCATCGTGCCAGCGGTCGCCGAATAATTCAGGAAATGCCTCGCGCATGGAGCGGCCGATGCGGGCGTGGCATTCCTCCTCGGTCCACGGCGCGTGGCCCATGGCAACCAGGGTCTCATTCATCGCGTGGATAATGCTCGGCCAACTGTCGATCAGGGTATTGTCCCAGTCGAACAGGATTCCCGCCGGTGCAATGGTCGTCATCGCGCGTCGGCCCCTTCCACATCCCATCCGGCGGCTTTGCCGCCCATGTGGTCGATGTAGAGCGCGCGCAGACGCCGCGCCACCTCTCCGGGATGGCCATTGCCGATCACCGTGTCGTCGATCTGCACCACCGGCAGCACGTA
>JBAYSM010000031.1:0-23143 GCA_041676205.1 Rhodospirillaceae bacterium
CGGGGGCACCAAGTACGAAAGCGACAATACACTGTTCGTCATCCCCTGCGCTGGGGTGAACACGCGCCTGGACGACATCAGCACATTGGGCGTCACCCTGATCGGCAACGGCGGGATGAACACTGATTACGCGGTCATCCCGCAGTTCGGCACGTCGCCGGCGGGTGTCGATCTGGCCCAAGCCATGCTGGGCGTCAACTATGCCCGCAACATGGGCGGCGGCGTGACGCTGGGGATCATGCCGATGCTGGCCTATCAGCGCATCAAAGTGACCGGGCTGGAGAACTTTCGCGGCTTTTCCGCCTCCCCCGGCGATGTGAGCAACAACGGCTATGACGGGTCGTGGGGGTATGGCCTTCGGCTCGGGGCGCTGTGGGATATCAATGACATGGTTTCGGTCGGCGCCGCTTACAAATCGCGCACTTACATGAGCCGGTTCGACAAGTACAAGGGCCTGTTTGCCGAACAGGGCGACTTCGACATTCCCGCCTCGGCGCGCGTGGGCCTTGCGGTCAAACCGATCCCGACTGTCACGGTGGCGCTGGACTACGAACGCATCTTCTATGAAGACGTCAAATCCGTTTCCAATACCGGCGCGGCGGGCCAGGGCGGCTGCTTTGTCGGCGGCGGTCCGTCCCTCGGCACTGATAACGGTTGCGGCTTCGGGTGGAAGGACATGGACGTATGGCGCATTGGCCTGGAGTGGCAGACCACTGACAAGTTGGCCCTGCGCACCGGCTACAGCGTCAACAGCGGCTTCACCGAACCGCAGGAAGTAGGGTTCAACATCCTGGCCCCGGCCACCATTAAGCAGCACGCCAGCGTGGGCTTCAGCTACGCCGTAAATGACCGCTGGGGCGTCAGCGGCGCGTACACCCGTGGGTTCAGCGAGTCCCTGTCGGGGAACTCCGCTACCCTTGGCGGTACGGCGGTCAACCTGCGCATGGACCAGCACATCGGGTCCATCGGCGTGTCGTACCGCTGGTAGGGTACCCGACTGACAAAACGGGCCGGCTCCGCGAGGAACCGGCCCGTTTTTTTGTTCGCGCGGTGGCTTACTTCAGGAACCGCGACCGGATGGTGCCGTTGATGGCCTCCAGGTCATGGCGCACACCCAGGCCTTCTTCCAGCGCCTGTTCGACATCGACCACCACATAGCCCAGTTCGGCGTCGGTGCGCAGATACTGGCCGGTGATGTTCAGGCCGCGCTTGGAGAACACGTCGTTGATGCTGCTCAGCACGCCCGGAACGTTGTGGTGGATGTGCATGAAGCGCGACCCCGCCCCCAGATAGGGCAACTGCACCTCGGGGAAGTTGACCGCCCCCAGGGTGGAGCCGTTGTCGGAGTACTTGACCAGCTTTTCTGCCACTTCGACGCCGATGTTGGCCTGTGCCTCGACGGTGGAGCCGCCGATATGGGGCGTCAGGATAACGTTCTTCAGGCCACGTAGGGGGCTCTTGAACTCGTCATCGGCGCTGGCCGGTTCGACCGGGAACACGTCGATGGCGGCACCGGCCAGATGGCCGCTCTTGATGGCATCGGCCAGCGGCTCGATCACCACCACGTTGCCGCGCGCTGCGTTCAGCAGGAATGCGCCGGGCTTCATGCGCTTGATCTGGTCTTCGCCGATCATCCACTTGGTTTCCGGCGTGGCCGGAACGTGCAGGCTGACGAAATCCGACTCGGCCAGCAGTTCGTCCAGGCTGGCGAACGGACGGGCGTTGCCCAGGGCCAGCTTTTCGACAACGTCGTAATAGCGGACCTGCATGCCGATCGACTCGGCGAGGATCGAAAGCTGCGTACCGATATGGCCGTAGCCGATGATGCCCAGCACCTTGCCGCGCACCTCGCAGGCGCCGTCCACGGTCTTTTGCCAGCCGCCATCATGGGTCGACCAGTTGCGCTGCGGAATGCCGCGCGCCAGCATGATGATCTGCCCCAGCGCCAGTTCGGCCACCGAACGGGTGTTGGAATAGGGCGCGTTGAATACCGGAACGCCCATCTTCTTGGCCGCCATCAGGTCCACCTGATTGGTGCCGATGCAGAAACAGCCGATGCTCAGCAGCTTGCTTCCAGCCTCCAGGATGTCCTTGGTCAGCTTGGTGCGCGAGCGGATGCCGATCATGTGGACATCGGAAATGGCGCTTTTCAATTCGTCGCCGTCAAGCGCACCCTTAAGGTGCTCCACCGACTGGTAGCCCTGATTTTCGAAATAGCGCACGGCGTTATCGTGGATATTTTCGAGCAACAGGACCTTGATCTTGTCCTTGGGCATGGAAAGCTTGCTCACGGCTGGACCTTTCCCAAAACTGGAGCCGAAACGGGGAGTTGGTGAATTAGCACACGGGCGCCCCTCTCAGCGAGCACCGAATGCATACGATTTCCCTAATATACTAAAAAAACCCTTCATGACACGGAGCTTCAAATGACAGTCGCCGACCGTCTTTCCGCAATGGGCATCACCCTGCCCCAAGCCGCCGCCCCGGTTGCCAACTACGTTCCGTGGGTCCGCCACGGCGAGTTGGTCGTAGTTTCCGGCCAGTTGCCGCTACGTGACGGCAAGATCGTGACCAGCGGCCTGCTCGGCGCCACCGTCAGCGTCGAGGACGGTGCCGCCGCCGCCCGCCTGTGTGGCATCAACCTTCTGGCCCAGTTGAACGCCGCCTGTGACGGCGACCTGGATCGCGTAATCCGCGTAATGCGGTTGGGCGGCTTTGTTGCCTGCACCTCCGACTTCACCGACCACCCCAAGGTGGTCAACGGCGCCTCCGACCTCATGGTTGAAGTATTTGGCGATGCCGGCCGCCATGCCCGCGCCGCCGTCGGCTGCCCGTCCCTACCCTTGAACGCCTGCGTCGAGGTCGATGCCATCGTGATTCTACGGCAGTAGCCGGACCGTTTACATTGGATGCGAACCAGCACCCCCAATGCAAAACGGCGGCCCTGTCCAGGGCCGCCGTTTTGGCGTCGAGATCAGCAAACGTTAGCCACGCCGCTTTTCGTCACGAGCGCGGAAGTAGTCATCGAGGTCAGCGGGTCCCAGCATTGCGACATCCCCTCAGATCTTACGTTTTGGCCTCAGACAGGTGGCCGGTTGAGTGTGTGGGCTTGGGCCGGTTCCAAAGCCTCCGTAGGAGGACCGTACCTCGTTGGGCTAAGTTGTCGCAAAATCGTAGTACGCCGTCAAGAGGATCACGAACGAAAGTTTCCAAATTCGCCATTTTTTGATGCGACAGTTGCGCGAGCGCCCCGCCCTCTTGCCAGCCCCGCAGGGGCGCCTCATGTTGAAGCCGACCCTTGCCCCTAGTTGGCGGACCAAATAAACATGCCAGACGGCGCAGACAGCCTGACCATGACCGCCCACTCTGCCATCAGTGCCTTCACTGCCGCCGAGTGGGACCTCTGCGCCGGGTCCGGCAACCCTTTTGTCAGCCACGCCTTTCTGAGCGCCCTTGAGGACTCCCGGTCCGCCTGTGCCCTGACGGGGTGGGCGCCCCAGCATTTGGCCGTTCGCGATGCGAACGGGTGGCTCCTGGCCTGCGCGCCGCTCTATCTGAAAAGCCATTCCTACGGCGAATACGTGTTCGACTGGTCATGGGCGCGGGCCTATGAGCAGGCCGGCGGGCGGTACTATCCCAAACTCCAGTGCGCCATTCCATTTACCCCAGTCACCGGGCCGCGCCTGCTGGTTCGGCCCGCCGCAGGTCAGGACCCGGCAGCGTTGCAGCGCCTGATGGCCGCCGCGATGGTGAAGCTGGCCCAGCGGCACGCCGTTTCATCGCTGCACGTCACCTTCCCCACTGAATCCGAAGCAGAGGTGATGGCCGGTGCTGACTTCCTGATCCGAGTCGGTCAGCAGTACCACTGGGAGAATCGCGGGTACGCCACATTTGAGGACTTCCTCGCCACCCTGTCGTCGCGCAAGCGCAAGGTCATCCGCAAGGAACGGGAGCGGGCCAACAGCCAGGGCATTACGTTCCGCACCCTGAGCGGCGCCGCCATCACCCCGGACCACTGGGACGCCTTCTATCGTTTCTATATGTCCACCGCCGACCGCAAGTGGAGTAATCCTTATCTGGAGCGCAGCTTCTTCACGCTGCTCGGCGAACGCATGGCCGACCGGGTGGTCCTGGTGATCGGCGAGGCTGACGGCCGCCCGGTGTGCGGCGCCCTGAACCTGCGCGGCGGGGACACCCTGTACGGCCGCAACTGGGGGGCGCTTGGCGACTTCCGATTTTTGCATTTCGAGGCGTGCTATTACCGCGCCATCGACTACGCCATCGCCCATGGGCTGCGCTGGGTCGAGGCCGGAGCGCAGGGCGAACACAAAGTCAGTCGGGGATATCTGCCGCGCGCCACATGGTCGGCCCACTGGATCGCCGATCAGGGATTCCGCGACGCCATCGCGCGGTTCCTGGACCACGAACGCCAGATGGTCGGCGAAGACATGGAAGCGGTTGCCGAAATGGGTCCCTATCGCAAGGAAGGATGCTGATGTCTCGACTGCTGGATCGCGTGCAGACGTTCTGGTTTGGCGATCGGCCGGACACCGAACATCCGTGGTGGTTTGAACGCTCGGCCGCCCTGGACGCCACCATCGCTGCCGAGTTCACCGCTGATGTGGAAGCCGCCGCGCGGGGCGAGCACGATGCCTTGCTGCAGTCGCCCGATGGCGCGGTGGCGCTGTGCATCCTTCTGGACCAATTCCCACGCCACATCTGGCGCAACACCGCACGCGCCTTTGCCACCGACGCCAAGGCCCTGGCGACCGCCCGCCACGCGATCCACCGGGGCTTCGACCGGGCGCTGGCACCGGCGCAGAAACTGTTCCTGTACCTACCGTTCGAGCACGCCGAAGACAAGGCCGCCCAGGACGAGGCTGTCGCCTTGTTCGAGAAGACCGGCCATGCCGTCTGGATGGACTATGCGGAACGCCACCGCGCGATCATCGCCCGCTTCGGCCGCTTCCCCCACCGCAACGCCGTCCTCGGACGGGAGACGACGATCGAGGAAGCCGAGTTTTTGAAGCAGCCTGGATCGTCGTTTTAAGGTCGTGGCACTGTGCCCCTTTAGTGGGACAGCAGCACCGGCATTTCGGCATGGTCCAAGACGTGGCGGGTCACGCCGCCGAGGATGAGTTGGCGCAGGCGCGAGTGCGTGTAGGCGCCCATCACCAGAAGATCGCCGTTGACGTCGCCGCAGGCTTTGAGCAAGGCCGCCCCAACCGCAGAGCCGGACGGCGTCACGCGGCGGATTTCCGCCGTCACGCCGTGCCAAGCCAGATGGGTTTCCAGGTCCTCGGCGGACGGCGTTCCGGCCTCTTCTTCGGCGACCAGGATGGTCACGGTCTGCGCCTTGAGCAGGAACGGCAGTGCGGCGGCCACGGCGCGGGCGGCCTCGACGCTGCCGTTCCAGGCGATGGCGCAGGATTTGGCAATGCCGTGGACCGGCGCGCGCGGGGCCACCAGGACCGGACGGCCGCTGTCCATCAGCGCGGCATTCAGCGTCGCTTGGAGAGCGGGCTCCTCATCACCCTTGGGGCGACCGACCACGATCAAGTCCGCCATGCGGCCGCGCAAAGCAACCTTGTCGTCCTCCGCGCCCTGCTCCTCAAGGTAGGCGACCGACATTTCCGGCGGGCCGGGGGGTTCATCGGTCACGGTGATGTTGTAGCGTGCCACGACCTGATCGAACATCAGGCGGACATCGCGGGCGCGCTCTGCACCCTGGCGTTCGCACACCGACATCATTTCATCGACCATGGCACCGGACATCGCTTCGCCTACCAGCGGCACGGCGGAGGCCGGGTCGGGGCGCACATGCAGCACCCGCACATGGCACGCATGATCGCGGCCGATCACGAAAGCGGTTTCCATGGTGGCCAACCCGTTTCCGGTATCGGGCACCACTGCGAGGATTGTCTTCAGGCCGGGCATTCTTTCCTCCTACCGCTAAGGAGTTGTCTTTCCAAGATTATGGACTTTTCCAAGCGGTAACGAAAGGACTTACCGGATATAAGGCCGGAAACGAAGAGGGACGGCGCACGCCGTCCCTCAAGATGCCTACGCGGCGGCGCCGCAGCACTTCTTGTATTTCTTGCCCGACCCGCAGGTGCATGGGTCGTTACGGCCGACCTTGACCACCCGGCGGGGGCGCGGGCCGAGGTTGCCGTCGTGGTAGAACCACCGGCCTTCCTGCTTCACGAAGTGGCTGGATTCGTGGTGGGCGCGTTCCTCGTCGGCGTAGCGGAAATGGGCCACAAACTCGACCCAACCGTCATCGTCGGCCGCGGTGCCGCCCTCGGTCGACTTGATCTCCAGGCCAAGCCAATCGGAGTTTTTCGACCAGTCTTCAGCGTGCGCGGGGTCATAGTCCACACGCGCCTCGGCACTCAGCGTTTCGGTCAGGTAGTCCAGCGCCCCGGTGGCGAAGGCCGAATAGCGGGAGCGCATGAGCGCCTCGGCCGTCGGCGGCAGCGCCGCGCCGGTGATGAACGGCTCGCAGCAATCAGCAAAGGGGCGGGCGGAGCCGCAGGGGCATTCGGTGGTCACGAGTCTTCCTCCTGGTGCAGGACCGCCTTGCGGCAGGCGCGGTCAGTGCGGTCCTTGGCAAACGAACTGTCGATGCGGGTCCAATCGAGTGGCCCCACGTCGTAGGCGAGTTGTGCGTGCAGCACCTCCGGCGTCGCGTCGGAGGCATTGCGGCGGCGCATCAGAATGCGCTGCTCGGCGATGACCGGGTCCGACTCCAGCCACAGGCCGGTGAAGGGAACCCCGGCAGCCTCGGCAACCGCCTGAATGGCGGCGCGCTCGGCAGGCTTGGAAAAAACGGCGTCGGCTATGACCGGGATGCCGTGGGCCAGCAGGGTAGCAGCCTCAGCGCACAAGGCCGCGTAGGTGCGGTCCGAAGACTCCTCGGTATAGGCCGACTTATCAAGCTTTTCCAAAGGCTTATGCCCCGCCATCCGCTTGCGGATGACGTCGCTGCGCAACACCACCGCGCCCGGCGCCCCCAGATAGGGCGCCAGTTCCCGCGCTGCCCGCGACTTTCCCGACCCGGACAATCCACCGACGGCCACCAAACGGGTGGTCGGCGGAGCCAGATAGTCGGCAGCCTCCATCAGATAGCGCCGCGCCTCCCCGTTCAGGGGATCGGGATTGGGCATGTGAACAGCAATGGCCGCCGTGACGTGAGCACGGATCTGGGCGCGCAACGACAGCATCAACGGCAGCAGCGGCAGGCCATAAATGTCGTTGCGCAGTTCCATGTAGTGGTTGAACACCACGCTCGCCCCCTTGGCCAGCCCCGCATGGCGCAGGTCCATGAGCAGGAACGCCAGATCATACAAAACGTCGATAACGGCGAAGTCGTCGTTGAACTCGATGGCGTCGAACAGCGTCGGACGCCCCTTCATCAGGCAGATGTTGCGCAGGTGCAGGTCGCCATGGCACCGCTTCACAAAGCCCTCGGCGCGCCGAGCATCCAGCAGAGCGGCATGGCGTTCAGCATGGGCGCGCGAGCGTTCGAGCACCGCGTCCACCGCCGCCGGATCAAATACCGCGCCGCGAAACGCCGCAAACGACCGGCCGTTGCCCTCTATGGTGGACAGCATGGCCGCAGCGCCGCCGAACTGGGGCAGATTGACGACCTCGGCATCGTCGTGGAAACGGGCCACCGCGTCGCCCAGATCGAACAGGATGTTGCGGTCGAGCTTCCCTGCCGCCGCCAAACGGTCAAACTGGGTGGCGCGGTCGAACCGGCGCATCAGCACCGCCCAGTCCACCACAGTCCCGTCGCCGCCCAGCGCCAGCGTACCATCGGCCCGGCGCACCACCGGCTCGCACCCCAGGTACAGATCCGGGGCGGTGCGGCGGTTAATCTCCACCTCGCGCATGCAGGCCTGTTCCCGTGCGGCCAGCGGCGCAAAGTCCAGGAACGGCAGCGTCACCGCCTTCTTGACCTTGACCACGCGGTCAACTCCGTCGGGAATGAACACCACCGAGATATGGGTATCCACCCGCTCGACCGCGCGCACGCCCGGCCCATGGCTGGTCGGGTCGGCAAGAAAGGCGAAAACGTCGCCCTGAAGAATGGTGTCGTTCGTGCTCATGCGCGCAAGCTAAACGAAACCCCCCGCCACGCCAAGCGGCGCAAGCGGGGGGCAAGGTGAGGAGGATGATTATACTGTTTCGGGCGCGGGTGCTGGTTTCTTGACCGGCACCGCCGGTTCATCGTCGCCAAAGCCCCGGCCATCATCGCGCAGCCACACATACAGCGCGGGAATGACCAGCAGGGTCAGTGCGGTGGACGACGCCAGCCCAAACACCAGCGAGATCGCCAAGCCCTGGAAGATCGGGTCGGCCAGAATGAAGGCCGCGCCGATCATCGCCGCCAGGGCGGTCAGCAGGATCGGCTTGAACCGAATCGCCCCGGCATCGAGCAAAGTCTCGCGCAAGGGAACATCGCGGCCAGCCCTGAGATGGTTGATGAAATCCACCAGCAGGATGGAGTTGCGCACGATGATCCCCGCCAGCGCGATGAAGCCGATCATGGACGGCGCGCTGAACGGAGCGCCAAAGAGCCAATGGCCCAGCACGACGCCGATCAGGGTCAGCGGCACCGGCACCAGGATGACCAGCGGCACCTTGAACGAGCCGAACTGCCCCACCACCAGCAGGTAGATGGCGAGAATGGCCACGGCAAATGCCGCCCCCATGTCGCGGAAGGTGACGTAGGTGATTTCCCACTCGCCATCCCACAGCATCGTGACCCCGGCCTCGTCGGTCGGCTGGCCGGCATAGGCGACCGTCAGGCCGCCCAGGTCGGAGAAGTCCGTGGCGTCCAGGCGGTCCTTGACGGCGGCCATGCCATAGATGGGAGCCTCGAACGCTCCGGCAAGTTCGCCCGTGACCATTTCAGTGAAGTGGCCGTCGCGGCGGAACACCGGGAAGGATTGCTCCTCCCGCGTCACCCTCAGCACGTCGCCGAGTTCCACCACGCCCTCACGGCCGGGTACTGGCGTGGACATCAGGCGCTCGGTCGGGGCCATGTCGGCGCGCGGCAGGCGGACGGCGATTTCGATGGGGTCAACCCCGCCGCCCCGATGCGAGTAACCCACCGACATCCCGCCGAGCAATGCGCCCAAGGTGTCATAGACGGCCTCTTCCTCGACGCCGTGGAATTCCAGGGCTTCCTGGTCGATGGCGAAGCGCAGGCGTTCAGCCGGGCGGCCGAAGCTGTCGTCCACATCGACCACGAACGGCACGTCCTCGAACGCCGCGCGCACGCGCCGCGCCGCCTCGCGCCGGGTGTCCGGGTCGGGACCATAGATCTCGGCCAGCAGGGTGGACAGCACCGGCGGACCGGGCGGCACCTCGACGACCTTGACCGAGGTTCCCTCGGGCATCGGCATGTCGGCCAGCAGGGTGCGGGCCTCCAGGGCGATGGCGTGGCTGGGCCGGTCGCGGTCGCCCTTGGGGGCCAGGTTGACCTGAAGATCGCCCAGTTCAGGGCTTTGGCGGATGTAGTAGTGGCGCACCAGCCCATTGAAGTTGAACGGTGCGGCCGTCCCGGCATAGGCCTGGATGGAGGTCAGTTCCGGCAGGGCCGACAGGCGCGTCGCGGCATCGATCAGCACCCGCTGGGTGTCCTCCACGGCCGACCCTTCGGGCAGGTCGACCACCACCTGAAACTCGGATTTGTTGTCGAACGGCAGCAGCTTGACCGTGACGTGGTTGGTATAGAACAGCACACACACCGCCACCGTCGCCACCGTCACCCCGGCCAGCAGGATCTTGGACCGCTTGCGGCCAGTCAGCAGCGGGCGGGCGATGCGGCGGTAGAACGCGCCCAGGCGGCCCTCGTGGTCATGGTCGTCGGACAGTTCCTGCCGGTCGGCCTTGCGCCCGGCCATGCGGTACAACAGCCACGGCGTGATGGTCACGGCGACGAAGAACGAAAACACCATGGCAGCCGAGGCATTGGCCGGAATGGGGCTCATGTACGGCCCCATCAGCCCGGACACGAACATCATGGGCAGCAGGGCGGCAACGATGGTCAGGGTGGCGATGATGGTCGGATTGCCGACCTCGGCCACGCCAGCGATGGCTTTTTGCAGGGCCGAGCGATCATCCTTCATGGCCCAGTGACGGGCGATGTTCTCGACCACCACGATGGCGTCATCGACCAGAATGCCGATGGAGAAAATCAGCGCGAACAGGCTCACCCGGTTGATGGTGTAGCCCATCAGGTGTGACGCAAACAGGGTTAGCAGGATGGTCGTCGGGATGACCACGGCCACCACCAGCCCCTCGCGCCAGCCGATCGCCAGGGTAATCAGCAGGACGATGGACACCGTCGCCAAGCCCAGGTGGAACAGCAACTCGTCAGCCTTTTCCAGCGCCGTTTCACCGTAGTTCCGGGTGACTTCCACGGCCACGTCGGCGGGGATCAAGCGGCCCTGAAGGGTATGCAGCCGCTCCAGGATCTGTTCGGCCACCAGCACCGCGTTGGCGCCCTTGCGCTTGGCGAGTGCGATAGAGACGGCGGGCGCGACGCGCACATCACCGCCCTCAACCGCCTCGACGTTCCAGGCGCGCAGGTCGTCGGGCCGGGCGCCGACCACCACATTGGCGACATCCTTGACGTAGACCGGGCGGCCATCGGCGGTGGTGATGAGCAGATTGCCGATATCGCCCACCCCTTGCAGGGTCTGGCCGGCCACCACGGGCGCGGCCTGCCCCTCGGCGGACAGGCGGCCGAGCAGGAACGAGCGGTTGGCGTTCTCCACCTTTTCGACCAGCCGGTTCAACGTCACGCCATACAGCGACAGCCGTTCAGGATCGGGTTCGACGCGGATCTGGTTAGGACGCCCCCCGGCGATGAAGGTCAGGCCGACGTTCTCGACCTTGACCAGTTCGGGCAGCAGTTCATCGGCCACGTTATAAAGCGCGTTATCGTCCCAACGGTCCTCGGTGCCCGGCTTGGGCGTCAGGGTCAGCACCACGATGGGCACGTCGCTGATCCCCCGCCCGACAATCAGCGGCTCGGGGATGCCCAGCGGAATCTGGTTGAGGTTGGCGCGGATGGTCTGGTGGACGCGCAGCATGGCGATGTCTTCGTCCACGCCGACCTCGAAGCGCGCCGTGACCATCACGCGATCATCGACGGTCTGGGAGTAGACGTGCTCCACCTCATCGATGCCCTTGACGATTTCCTCCAGGGGCTTGGTGACAAGCTCCACCGCGTCGGGGGCGCGCAGTCCGTTGGCCTCGATCATGATATCGACCATTGGAACGGAGATCTGCGGTTCCTCCTCGCGCGGCAACTGGACCAGGGCGATCAGGCCGACGGCCAGCGACGCCAGCAGCAACAGCGGCGTCAGCGGCGAGGTGATGAACGCCTTGGTGATGGTGCCTGAGATACCGAGCTTCATTGTGTCGCCCCCTGCCCGGCCGGAACCACCACGTCGCCGGTCCGCAGGCCCGATAGAATTTCGACCGCGCCTTCGACGTGGGTGCCGGTCTGCACCACGACCTGACGGCCGTTCTCAAGGGTGGCGTAGGTGACACCAAAACGGGTGGTCAGGAACTCGGGCGGCAGGACCACCGCCTCGCGCGTGCCGGTGGAAATATAGACCACCGCCCGCTCCCCGACGAAGTAATCGCCCAGACCGTCCACCTTGACGTCGGCCACCACCCGGCCATTGCGCAGCAGGGGGTACACCTTGACCACCTCGCCCTGGCGCATTTCTCCGGTCTGCTCCTGGGTCAGGCCACGCTCGCCGACCTGCACCATGTCGCCGACCTTGATGAAGCGGGCGTGACGCTCGGGCACCTCCATGCGCAGCAGGTAGGTGTCCGAAGCGATCAAGGCGATCGGTTCGCCGGGCATGATGACCGACCCGTTGATGACCAGCACGTCGAGCACGCGGCCCGACGTGGGAGCCAAAACCTGCCCCTCGTCCGACTGCTGCACCGTCACCTGCCGTTCCGCCTGGAGGGCGTTGAGATTACGTTCGAGAACTTGAACCGCCGTGCGCGCCTGATCGAGCCGCGCCTGAGCCACCACGCCCTGGCGGAACAGTTGCTCGGCCCGGTTCAGGTCGCTGCGGCTCTGCGACAGTTCAGCTCTCAGTGAATTGATGCGGGCGTCAGCCGATTGCAGTTGCAGCATCAGTTTGGGATCGCCGACCACGGCGATGACCTGCCCCTGCTCCACCGCGTCACCGTCATCGACGATCAAACTGCCGACCGTGCCGCCGATGCGGGCGCGGGCGTGCAGCGTGTCGGCGCTTTCAACAGTGGCGAACACTGCCTTGCGGTCCTCGATCAATCGACGCTCGACCGTGATCCTGTCTGCACGCGCCTGGGCCATACCGCTTTCGAGCGTCATGAACAGGGCGCCCACGGCCCCTATCAGCGAAAACATTAGGGTTTTCGTAAATAAGCTCTTCATTATGGATGGCCCTCTTGGCAAACTTGGAACAGCACCATAAATGGTGTTGACGATCATATTAGCAAGGGCTAATTTAGCAAGTATGAATATCGCGGACTTCCATAGCAGCGCCAAGGAAGCGGCCGACCTGCTCAAAGCCTTGAGCAACGACCGACGGTTGATGATTCTATGCCTGTTGTCGTCAGGTGAGAAGACCGTCGGCGAACTGGAAAAGAGCGTCGGCCTGCGCCAATCGGCCCTGTCCCAGCACCTCGCGCGGCTTCGCCGCGACGGTCTGGTCAAAACCCGCCGCGAGTCGCAGAACATTTACTATGCATTGGTCGGCGACAGCGCCGTCCGTCTCATAGAGACCCTTGCCGGGTTGTACTGCCCGGTTGAAGTGGCAGACCCCGCCGAAGAAGGGGCCGCCTGACGCCCGCGTGGTGCCCCAAAAAACAACAACCGGCACCACGACGAATTCCACATGGAGGAAACGTCACATGGCGCACATCGTCATCATGGGAGCCGGCATCGGCGGCGTGCCGATGGCCTACGAGATGCGGGAGCAGGCCCGCGAAGAAGACACGATCACGGTGGTCAGCAACAATCCCCGCTTCCACTTCGTGCCGTCCAACCCCTGGGTTGCCGTCAACTGGCGCAAGCGCAGCGACATCGAAATCGAGCTTGAGCCGTGCCTCGCCAAGAAAAATATCGGCTTCGTCCATACTGGGGTCAAGCGCGTGCACCCCGAGGCCAACCGGCTGGAGCTGAACGACGGGTCGTTCATGGACTATGACTATCTGGTCATCGCCACCGGCCCGCATCTGGACTTCGACGCCATCGAAGGGCTCGGCCCCCACACCGGCCACACCAAGTCGATCTGCCACGTCGAGCACGCCGCCCGCGCAGCCGACGAGTGGGAAGCGTTTTGCAACGATCCCGGCCCGGTCGTGGTCGGTGCCGTCCAGGGCGCGTCGTGCTACGGCCCGGCCTATGAATTCGCCGCGATCATGGACACCGACCTCCGCCGCCGCAAGGTCCGCGACCGCGTGCCCATGACCTTCGTGACCGCCGAACCCTACATCGGCCACCTGGGCCTCGGCGGTGTCGGCGACTCCAAGGGCATGATGGAAAGCATCATGCGCACCCGGCACATCTCGTGGATCACAAATGCCAAGGTGGACAAGGTCGAAGCCGGGCTGATGCACGTCACCGAGTTCAACGAGGACGGCACCGAAAAGAAAAAGCACCAACTGCCGTTCAAGTATTCGATGATGCTGCCGGCGTTCCGGGGCATCGACGCGGTGATGGGCATCGAGGGGCTGACCAATCCGCGCGGCTTCATCACCGTCGACAAGCACCAGCGCAACGCCAAGTTCCCCAACGTCTTTGCCGTGGGCGTCTGCGTCGCCATCCCGCCTGTGGGACAGACCCCGGTGCCGGTGGGCGTGCCCAAGACCGGCTACATGATCGAATCGATGGTGACGGCCACGGCGCACAACATCGGCAACCTTCTAAACGGCAAGACGCCGTCCCGCGAGGCGACGTGGAATGCCATATGTCTGGCCGATTTCGGGGATTCCGGCGCGGCTTTCGTGGCGCTGCCGCAAATCCCGCCGCGCAACGTCAACTGGTTCGCCGAAGGCTGGTGGGTGCACCTCGCCAAAGTCGCCTTCGAGAAATACTTCCTTCGCAAGATCAAGAAGGGCACTGCGGAGCCGATCTACGAAAAGTACGTCCTCAAGGCGCTCGGCATTAACAAGCTCAAGGGGGAAGTGACGCCGGATGTGCCCGCCGGCGGACTCTGACCCACGGACTTCCAAAACACGTACCAAGACTCAGGAGAAATCATGTCTATCGATCGCATCGTGATGGCTTTTGCCGGTGCAGTTATCCTCGCCACCCTGGCCGCCTACGTCTTTGCCGGCGTGCAGTGGGCGCTGTACCTGACCGCCTTCGTCGGCCTGAACATGTTCCAGGCGGCATTCACCGGGTTCTGCCCGCTCGCCATCATCCTCAAGAAGGCAGGCGCCAAGCCGGGCTGTGCGTTCTCCTGACCCCCAACGGGACAAGGCAGAAAGAACACCGGCGCGGGGCCATCAGGCTCCGCGCCGTTCCTTTTTCGCTCTACGCCTTCGGCAACGGCTCATCCGGCACGCCGTTCTCGCGGTCCTCGTATGCCAGATCGTCGTGGTGGGCCTCGCGCAGGCCGGACGGGTCCTGGTGGATGATGACGTCGGCGTTGGGGAAGGCCTTGCGGATGTCGCGCTCCACCCGGTCGGCCACCGCGTGGGCCTTGAGCAGCGTAAAGCTGCGGTCCATTTCCAGGTGAAGCTGGATGAAACTGAGTTGCCCCGATGACCGCGTCCGCAGATCGTGCACGTCCTCGACCCTCGGATGGGCGCGAGCGATATCGAGGATCTTCTGCCGGTCGGCGGCGTCGAACTCGCGGTCCATCAACAGGTCGAGGCTCTCGCGGGCGATCTTCCAGGCGTTGAACAGCAGGAACGCCGCGATGGCCAGCCCGAAGATCGGGTCGGCGTAGATCCACCCCAGATACACGCTGATGAGGATCGACACGATGACGCTCAGGTTGATCAGCACGTCGCCCGCGTAGTGCAGGGAATCGGCCGTGATCGCCACCGAGTTCGTCCGCTTGATGACGTGGCGCTGAAACGTCACCAGGGCCATGGTCACGACGATGGAAAAGACCATGACGCCGATGCCGACCATGCCTTGCTTGACCACCACCGGATTGAGCAGGCGCGAAACCGCCTCGATGGTCAGCAGCAGGCCTGACCCGGTCACAAACGCGGCCTGGGCCAGCCCGGCCAGCGGCTCGGCCTTGCCATGACCGAAGCGGTGCTCGGCATCGGCCGGTTGCAGGGCGTGGCGCACGGCGATCAGGTTGACCAGCGAAGCCACCCCGTCGAGCATCGAATCGACCAGACTGGACAACATGGCGACGCTATCGGTCATCAGCCAAGCGCCAACCTTGACGGCCACCAGAACGGCCGCCGCCAGAACCGCCATATAAGTGGCCCAGCGCATCAGGCCGTGCTTGCTGGCCACGGCAGCGGCCTCAAGGCTTAGGGCCTGAGGCTCGGGCAGCCGGTCGGCGGGGTTATCCACGGTCATGGGTACAGGCGCTCCGTCCGCCAGCCGTCCGCCTCCCGGTGATAAACCAGCCGGTCATGCAGGCGGAAGGGGCGGTCCCTCCAGAATTCGATGCGGTCGGGCACGATACGGAAGCCCGACCAGTGGTCCGGCCGGGGAATGTCTCCCAAACCGAATTTGGCGGCATACTTGGCAATGCGCGCCTCCAGTTCAAATCGCCCTTCCAAGGGCCGCGACTGTTGGGACGCCCAAGCGCCGATGCGCGAGTCGCGCGCTCGGGAGGCATAGTAGGCATCGGCCTCCGCATCCGAAACCGGCGAGGCCCTGCCCTCCACCCGGATCTGAACGCGCAGGGTCTTCCAATGGAAGCACAATGCCGCCCACGGATTGTCCCTCAATTGGGTGCCCTTGTCGCTTTCCAGATTGGTGTAGAAAACGAATCCGCGCTCGGCCAGCGGCACCTCGTCGCCATCCAGGCCCTTGAGCAGCACCATGCGGGAACTCGGCCGTCCCTCCGGCGTGCAGGTCGCCAGATTCATGGCGTTCGGATCGTTGGGTTCGGCCCCTTCCGCCGCCGCCATCCACCGGGCGAACAGATCGAACGGGCCAATACTCGGGTCAAGCGGCGTAGCGTTCATCCCAAAGGATCCCATTGTAAATAGTGCGGATTACGTGGTGCTGGTCCAAAATAGGGCCGGCACGGTCGAAACGCCATGTTTTAGCCACCATCGCTCACCATGATATAAGGATACGGTGGGATTTGCAGGCGGTTCCAGCCGCCCCTCGACCGAGCACACGAGCAATTGAGGAAAACATGAAGAGCAAGCGTTCCTTCAAGTTGGCGGCGGTCGCCTTGGGCGTTGCGGCCATGACCACCCTGGGAGCCTGTGAAAGCGCCCAGAACAATCCCAAGTCCACTGTCGGCACCGTGCTGGGTGGCGTCGGCGGCGCCGTCATCGGATCGCAGTTCGGCAAGGGGACCGGCCAGTTGGCCGCCACCGCCGCAGGCACCCTGCTGGGCGCCTACATCGGATCGGAAATCGGCAGTTCGCTCGACCGTGCCGACCAGCAGGCCATGATGTCGGCCCAGCAGCGCGCCTATGCCGCGCCGGTCGGCGAAACCATCAACTGGAACAACCCCGACAGCGGCAATCGCGGCACCATCACGCCGGTCCGCGACGGCTATGCCCAGAGCGGCAGCTATTGCCGAGAGTACCGCACCACTGTAACCATTGACGGCCGCCGCGAAGAAGCCTTCGGCACGGCATGCCAGCAGCCCGATGGGACTTGGCGCGTCGTCAACTGAAGCAGCTTCGATAAAGGCTTGCCGAATCTCGCGGCAGACCAGAAATACAAGCGGCATTCCAGAACCTTCTGGGATGCCGCCTTTGTTTGAGGAGAGATCGGGGATGCGTGACCCTTACGAGGTCCTGGGAGTGGCTCGCACGGCGACGGCGGATGAACTCAAGTCCGCCTACCGCAAGCTGGCGCGCGCCCATCATCCCGACGTGAACCCCAACAACCCGCGCGCCGAGGAAAAGTTCAAGGAAGCCACGGCGGCCTATGACCTGCTGTCGGACGAAGCCAAGCGCAAGCGGTTCGACCGCGGCGAGATCAATGCCAACGGCCAGGAACGCACCCGCCCCCGTGGCCGCCACACCGCCGGAGCCGGAACCGGTGGAGCCAGCGGTGGTGGCCGCGCCTGGAACTTCGACTCGATGTTCGGCGAGGACGACCTGTTCTCCGACATCTTCGCCCGCGCCAGCAAAGGGCCGGGCGGACGCCAGAACACCGCGCCGCGCAAGGGGCCGGACGCCAATTACCGCCTGCATGTGACGTTCGAGGAAGCCGCGCTCGGCACCTCGCGCACGGTGTCGTTGACCAACGGCAAGCGCCTGACGGTCAAGGTCCCGCCCGGCACCGATGATGAAAGCACCCTGCGCCTGAAAGGTCAGGGCGGCCCCGGCACCGGCGGCGGCCCGGATGGCGACGCCCTGGTCGAGATCAAGGTCAAGCCGCACCCCATCCTGCGCCGTGAGGGAACTTCGGTGGTCGCGGACATTCCCATCACGCTCCAGGAAGCCGTGTTGGGCGCCAAGATCGAGGTTCCCACCGTGGCCGGCAAGGTCCGCGTCACCGTGCCCAAGGGTGCCAACGGCGGCACCGTCCTGCGCCTGCCCGGCAAAGGCATTCCTGCCCCCGACGGCACGGCGGGCGATCAACTGGTCCGCCTGCGTCTGGTCCTGGAGGACCCGACCGACGGCAAGCTGGAATCCTTCGTCAAAAAATGGAAACCCACCGGCCCCAATCCCCGCGCGAAGCTGGGGCTGGAGTAAAGTGAAGGAATTAACCACAGAGAACACAGAGAAGTCACAGAGGTTGCGGTACAAGTAGCCGCGCGTAGCGCACTCAAACCCTCTTGGGTATTTATTGCCTGCGGCGCAGTGGCCCCGCATCCTCTGTGACTTCTCTGTGCTCTCTGTGACCTCTGTGGTCAACACCCTTCCCTTCCCTTTCCTTACCCCTCCCACGCCACCATCGCCCGATAGGCGTGCCATGTGGCGTGGCCGATCAGGGGGAGGGTGATGGCGATGCCGACCAGCCCGGTCAGCAGCCCGAGCGCCGTGACGGCCACAATGATGGCCGCCCACAGCACCATCGCCTTAAGGTTGGCGAACACCGCCAGCGCGCTGACCAGCACGGCGGTAAAGACGTCGATCTGGCGGTCGAGCATCAGGGGCAGGCTGACGGCGGCCCCGATGAAGGCGATCACGGCGAACACACCACCGATGGCCGTTCCCAGAGTCAGGAACACCACGCCATCGGCGCTCATCAATGATGTGCCGAGCGCACTCCACGACATGTTGGTGTAGGGAAACACCAGGGCGAAGATCAGGGCCGCGATGCGCACCCAGATCATCAGGAACAGCATCAGCACCAAACCCGCCGTCAGGATGTGGAAGGTGTTGGTGCGCCAAGCGAACACCGCCGCCCAAAAGCGGGGTTTTTCGCCGCGCTCCAGCCGTCGGCTCATGTCGTAGAGGCCGACCGCCAGCAGCGGCGCTATAAGCAGGAAACCCGCAATCAACGGCGTAATCAAATACAGCATGTCGATCGCCGACAGCCCCACCGTGAGCGCGACCCCGATGGCCACGAAGATGCAGCCATAGGCAATGCTCACCCCAGGCGCTGCCCACAGGTCGGCCCATCCTGCCCGCAACCAGGCAAGCGGCGCATGAGCGGAAACCAGGCGGACGCGCTCGGCATAGGGCAGCCCCGCCAGGGGATGAACGGGCACGTCTGGAACACTGTCCTGCGGCATGATGAAGGCTCCCGTCCCACGCCGGAACGACCTCCATTAACCCATGACGCCGATCGGCTTTACAAGCGCAAGAACGGCGAACTAAAGAACTATTCTCCGACTGTACGCGTCTGGTATGGAGTCACGTCCGGAGTATGCGGCACCTCGGGATGGGGCAGCACGAGGGTATCGAGCGACATCCCCAGGATTTCCCGCTGGGCACGCCTGGACCGCGCCAGGGCCAGCCGCACCGGCTCGGCCCATCGCTCGTTGCGCAGAACCGGCGGATCGTCCGGCACCCCGGAACCCAACACCCGCAGCAGATCGTATAAGGTGATCGCGGACAAGGGCCGGGTCAGCAACCACCAGCCATCCGCTGTTTGCGCAACCAAGTTGGCAGTGCGCAGGCAGTCCAAAACGCTGACCAGGACATCCTCGGCTGCTGCGGTCAGCGACAACAAGCGCGCCCGCGCAAGCCCGCGCCCGAACCTCTGGGTGCGCCCAAGTGCCGCCATGATGTCCATGGCCAAGGCCAATCGCGCCTCCGCCTCACCACCCGACAGGCGCTGCCCACGCCGCATCCGCCACTCCGGCAATGCCGCCGTAATGACGGCGCCGAACAGCACCACCAACCACGAAATGTACATCCACAACAGGAACATCGGCAGGGCAGCCAGCGCGCCGTAAACCGTCTCGTAGCTGCCAGCGTTGGCGACGAACAGCAGGAACGCGTAGCGCAGCAGTGCGAACAGCGTCGCCCCGACAAACGCTCCAATGAGCGCATCGCGCACCCGGACTCGACGGTTGGGGACTGTCCAATACAGCAGCATGAAGGCGATCAAGGTGAGGATGTAGGGCATCACCCACGACACCTTGGTCCACAGGCTGACGGCCTGCGTGGTCAGGATGTCCTCGCCCGCCGCCGCCAGATAGCTGGAGATCGAGAAACTCACGCCGATCAGCAGCGGACCTAGTGTCAGAACAGTCCAATATACCAAGAGCCGGCCCATCATGCTGCGCGCCCGCGTGACCCGGAAAATGGTGTTGAACGCCTGCTCGATGGTCATCAGCATCATCAAGGCGGTGATGGCAAGGCCGCCGACTCCGACGGCAGTGAGTTGCCCGGTGGCGCCGACGAAGCGCGCCAGATGATCCTGCACCGCCAATCCCACATCGGGCAGGAAATTTTCAAACAAGAAGGACTGAAGTTGGTCGCGGACCTGATCGAAGACCGGAAAGGCCGCAAGTATGGCAACCGCGATGGCGATCAGGGGAACCAGCGCCAGCAGCGACGTATAGGTCAGGGCCGCGGCGACCCCGAACAGATCGTCGCGCACCAGCCGTTGCAGCAGGTGCACGACGAAGCGCTGGAACTCTCCCGCCCATCGCCACATCATGGCTCCGGCGGCCTCGGACTTGGTGGCCTCGAACTTGGTGGTCTCGGGCAAATCATCGGTCATGGTTCTCCCCCGTCGCGCAACAACAATCGTAAATCAGACTTGACGTGCTTTGACGAGGGTCCCGGTTGGTGTAGGATGCCGCCTTCCGAATGGAAATAGAACAATTTCATGCGTCGCAGAGGGGTTTCATGACCGTGTCCAGCCCACTCATGGCCGGCAAAAAAGGCCTTATCATGGGGGTCGCCAACGACCGATCCATCGCCTGGGGTATCGCCAAGGCATGCGCCGCCCAGGGTGCCGAAATGGCCTTCACCTTCCAGGGTGACGCGCTCGAAAAGCGTGTCTCTCCACTGGCCTCCAGCATCGGCAGCACGCTGGTCCTGCCTTGCGACGTCACCGACGCCGCGAGCATGGACGCAGCCTTTGCCACCATCGAAGATACTTGGGGCAAGCTGGACTTCGTGGTCCATGCCATAGCCTATGCGGACAAGGAGGAATTGAAGGGCAAGTACGTCGATACGTCGCCCGCCAACTTCGCCAACTGCATGAACATCTCGGTGTTCTCCTTTACCGACGTGGCGCGCCGCGCCCGTGCCCTGATGAAGGGCGGCGGATCGCTGGTGACTCTCTCGTACTACGGCGCCGAACAGGTAATGCCCCATTACAACGTTATGGGCGTGGCCAAGGCCGCACTTGAAGCCAGCGTGCGTTACCTTGCCGCCGACTTGGGGCCGGAAAATATCCGCGTCAACGCCATCTCGGCCGGCCCGATCAAGACCCTGGCCGCGTCGGGCATTGGCGATTTCCGCCTGATCCTGCGGTGGAATGAACTGAATGCCCCGCTGCACCGCAACGTCACCATCGACGAAGTGGGCAATTCGGGCCTGTACCTGCTGTCTGACCTGTCCTCGGGCGTGACCGGCGAAGTCCACCATGTGGACAGCGGCTATCACACCGTCGGAATGCTGGCGCCCGACTCGGCGCCGGAACTGGTCGAGCTTCTCCAGCAGTTCAAAAAGGACTGAAGCAAGGGCACGCACCACGATGGCCGGGAATTCGTTCGGAACGACGTTCCGCTTCACCACCTTCGGCGAAAGCCACGGACCGGCCATCGGCTGCATCGTCGACGGGGTGCCGCCGCGCATCCCGTTGACCGAGGCCGACATCCAGCCGTGGCTCAACAAACGCCGTCCCGGCCAATCTCGGCACACCACCCAGCGCCGTGAGCCCGACGCGGTGAAAATCCTGTCGGGCGTGTTCGAGGGTGTTACCACCGGCACGCCCATCGGCCTGCTGATCGAAAACACCGATCAGCGGTCCAAGGACTACGGCGATATTGCCCAGCAGTTCCGCCCCGGCCATGCCGACGTGACCTACTGGCAGAAGTACGGTGTGCGCGACCATCGCGGCGGCGGCCGGTCCTCGGCGCGCGAAACCGCCCTGCGGGTGGCGGCCGGAGCAGTTGCCCGCCAAGTCCTCGACGTTCTGGTACCCGGCGGCGTCACCATACGCGGCGCGCTCACTCAGGTCGGCCCGCACGGCATCGACCGCGCCCGTTGGGACTGGGACGAGGTCAACCGCAACGATTTCTTCTGCCCCGACCCCGGCACGGTGGCAGGGTGGGAAACCTTCCTCGACAGCGTGCGCAAATCGGGGTCCTCGACCGGCGCGGTGGTCGAGGTGGAAGCCACCGGCGTTCCGGTGGGCCTGGGCGATCCGGTCTATGACAAGCTCGACGCCGACATCGCCAAGGCGCTGATGTCCATCAATGCCGTCAAAGGCGTGGAAATCGGCGAAGGCTTCGGCGCCGCCGCCTTGTCGGGCGAGGATAACGCCGACGAGATGCGCATGGCCGCCGATGGCACCATCACCTACCTGTCCAACCACGCGGGCGGCATCCTGGGTGGCATTTCCACCGGGCAGCCGGTGGTCGCCCGCATGGCCGTCAAACCTACGTCGTCCATCCTCACGCCCCGTCGCTCGGTCGATGTCGCGGGCAAGGACGTGGACGTCATGACCAAAGGCCGCCACGACCCCTGCGTCGGCATCCGCGCCGTGCCGGTGGCCGAGGCGATGCTGGCCGTCACCTTGCTCGACCACCTGCTGCGCCACCATGCGCAGTGCGGCTGGCCCAATAACGGCTGACCCATCAAGTCAGCGCCCGGAGCATCCCCGTAAATGCCCACCGAAATCCGCCGCCTGATCTTCACCGACGCCGAACTGGTAGACGCGCTGACCCAGTTCATCAGTTCCGACCGCACCGCCGTCGAGGCCGGACGTGTCATCAACACTTCGATCGCCACCCAAGATCCCGCCGCGCTGAAATGCCGCGTTCAGGCCCGAAACGGCCAACAGAGCGACCAGATTTTCGACGCAGTCTTCCTCTGCGCCGCGCTGATTTCCTGGTGCATGAAGAACAAAGTGCCCCTGGCCCGCAACGCCAAGAAAGCCGTCAAGCTGACCCAGGTCGGCCGCGTGGCGCTGGACATCACGCTGTAGGGCGCGGGCCGCTCCCTACTCCCCGAACCGCACTTCCCCCACGACCCGCCGAAGTTGATCGGCAAAGAACGCCGCGCCCTCGGCATCGAGCCGGGCGTGGCCGCCTTCCAAGAACGCCGCGATGTCGCGGCCGGTGTACCGCCCCACAACCTTGCCCTCGACCGCCAACAGGTGATCGCGGGCGAAGTCGGCGGCGCGGCCATGGCAAATGCGGCACTCCTGCATGAAGCGTGGCGGCGTGACCGCCGTGGCGACGAGCATTTCGGCAACCCCTTCCGCCACATCAGCGGGCAGGCCTCCCCGATGCTTGAGCAGGAATTGGCTCAGGCGTGCGGGGGCTGCCAGCGCGGGCCGTTCGCGGGCAAAGGCGGCGGAATGGCCGTGACAGCC
>JBAYSM010000032.1:0-22891 GCA_041676205.1 Rhodospirillaceae bacterium
GCTGCCAAGGTGCTGTCGCTGGTCCGTCAGATGAGGGGAGGGGCATTGTATGATAGCCGGTTCGGCGACCGGATGAGCGGCCAGGGGCCTTTGGCGCAACTCCTGGCCCGCCGCTTTGCCGTCGCTACCCACCGTCTGGGCTTGAGATCCGTCCGCTGGTCATTGCGCACGGATCTATTCACGCGGCCAGCCCGCGCGGGCGATCAACTGGGGCTTTTCTAGCCCTGGCGGGTCCCGGCGGCGCGAACGGGAGGCGGGCTTGGGTCAGGCCTCATGGATTTGCCGGGCGCGCCACAGGAGGAGCACCTCAGGCGTTCGTAGGTGTCGGGAAACAGCGCGGGATCCAGCTCGACCACGAACAAATGGTCGTTCTCGCTCAAACAGTCACCACAGACGACGGCGCCGTCGCCAGGCTTCTTGTATAGCGTTGTCACGTGAATCCTCCCTTTGTCCTCCGCGCATCCTCTGAGTGGGCGCGGCGGAACCACAAGAATAGGGCCGCGGACCGCGGATAAGGGGTTACTCTTGAGTCGTAGCCGCCATCTCGAGTGTGCGGTGGAGGATCATCATGCCCAGGGCGGCCACGCCCAACACGCCAGCCGCCACCCCAAAGGCTCCCGGCGCGCCCAGCACGGCGACCACCGGGCGGGACGCCAGCGGCGCGATGAACTGGCCGATGAACACTCCGGCGGTCAGCCCGCCGATGGCCCGACCGCGCCGCTCGGCAGGGACGATGGAGAGCAGCCAGATGCTGACCGTCGGCATGGCCCAGCCCAACCCTATCCCGCTGAGGGCCAGCCCTGCCCATGCCGCCGCCGGTGTGGTGGTGTGGGCCACGCCCAGGTATCCCGCCCCGAACAGACCGTAAGACAAGGCCAGGATCAACGGCAGCGACAGCCGCGTGCGCAGGCGCCCAAAGACAAGCGCACTGGTCGCCGCGACCAGCGGCAGGGTGGCGATGATCATGCCGCCCATGGTGCGGTCGCTCAGGCCCATGCTCTCCAGCCGAAAGGGCATCAGGGTCGGCGTTTGATAGAACGTGGCAAAAGTCAACGCGGCGAGGCCGTACAGCACGACCGGCGGCACGGCTGGCCCGCGTGGCGGCGGATTGTCGGTGAGGCGTTCGTGGGAGCGGGCGGCTGCCGTGGCGGGGCCTCGCAGGGTGAGCGCGATCAGGCCAAGCACGCCCAGACCGGTCAGGTACAAGCCGAACGGCGCACGCCAATGCACATCGGCCAGGGCGCCCCCGACGCTCAGAAACACCACGCCGCCATAGCCCATGAAGGACGCCTGGACCCCCATGAAGGAGTCGCGGGCCGGTCCGTGGAAGGTGTCACCGATCAACGCCGTCGCGCCGGTCATCAGCACGGCCACGGCAATGCCCAGGGCCACGCGGCTGGCGACAAGGGGGGCCATGTCATCGATCCACAGCCCGGCGGATCCGGCCACGGCATAGAGCACGGCGGCGGCCAGCATCAACGGCACCCGCCCGAACCGGTCGCCCAGCGCCCCGGCCGCCGTGGCGGTCAGCACGATGCCGATGGCCGGCGCCGTCAGCACCATGCGCGACCAGAACGCCGCATCGGCCACCCCCCGGCTGGCGAAATGCTCGGCCAGTGGGGGCAGCGCGGGCGCGATGGTGGCGCCCGACATCACGGTCAGGCTGCTGACCAGGAGCAGGGTGAGGCGGGCGGCGAACGGCGGACGGTTCATGATCTCAGGAGACGGCACCAAGACGGGCTTTGCAAGCGCAACGGTGATGTGGGAGAACGGATTCCAGTGGTCCTGGAGTGTCCGACATGCCCGATTTTTCCCTCGAATGTGCTGCTGGCGGCGTTGTGTGCGGCGTGGACGAGGCCGGGCGCGGGCCGCTGGCCGGTCCGGTGGTGGCGGGCGCGGCGATCCTCGACAGGGCAAGCCTGCCATCGGACCTCATCGCCGGTCTGGATGATTCCAAAAAGCTGTCGGCCACCCGGCGCGAAGCCCTGCTGGCCATCCTGGAAACCTGCGGTGCGGCGCGGCTGGGCATCGGCGTGGCCTCGGTCAAGGAAATCGACAGTCTCAACATCTTGCGGGCGACCCATGTTGCCATGGCGCGTGCCGTGGCGGCGCTGGGCGTACTGCCCGATTTGGCGCTGGTGGATGGAAATCAGGCCCCGCGCGCGTTTGCCTGTCCAGTGCAGTGCGTGGTCAAGGGGGATGGGTTGAGCCTATCCATTGCGGCGGCGTCCATTGTCGCCAAGGTGACGCGCGACCGCATGATGGTGGATCTGGACGCCGAATATCCCAGCTATGGGTGGGCACATAATGCCGGGTATGGCACCCGCGAGCACCGGATCGCCATCGCCCGACACGGTTTCACGCCCCATCATCGGCGCAGTTTTGCGGTGAATCTGGACCTTTTCGTGGCGGTTGCGACCTCTTGATCCGACTTCTTGCGGTGTGTGACGGATCTGCAACACACCCGCCAGCTTCTGTGTCGAGCGGAGAGATCAGCTACAACATTCGGTGTGCCGGACCTCCTTCGAGTCGTAATTTCAGAGTCCACCCTAAGATGTTGATTCCGCCGGACTCTTGACGGCGACTCGAGGGCCGATAAAAGTGACTCCACCACGAGAGAAACTTTCAAATTGGCTGCGCCGTCATGACCATCCAGACAGAAATCACCAAGCTCGCCTCCCGCCGCAAGACTTCGGCGACTGCCAAGACTTCGGCTTCGCTGCTCAAGACCGACGTGATCTATGCCGGTAACTGCATCGAGGTGATGAACAGCCTGCCGGAAAAGTCGGTGGACGTGGTGTTCGCCGACCCGCCGTACAATCTCCAGCTTGGCGGTGATCTGACGCGGCCCGACAATTCGCGGGTCGACGGGGTGGATGACGCCTGGGACAAGTTCGACAGCTTTGCCGAATACGACCGCTTCACCCGCGACTGGCTGGCCGCCGCGCGCCGGGTGTTGAAGGACGACGGCACGTTGTGGGTCATCGGCAGCTATCACAACATTTTCCGCGTCGGCGCGGCGCTGCAGGACATGGGCTTCTGGGTTCTCAACGACGTGGTGTGGCGGAAGTCCAACCCGATGCCCAACTTCCGGGGCACGCGGTTCACCAACGCCCACGAGACGCTGATCTGGTGCTCCAAGGATCCCAAGGCCAAGTACACGTTCAACTATGACGCCATGAAGGCGCTGAATGACGGCACCCAGATGCGCAGCGACTGGACCCTGCCGCTGTGCACCGGGTCCGAGCGCCTGAAGGACGACGACGGCGACAAGCTGCACCCGACCCAGAAGCCGGAAAGCCTGCTGTATCGTGTGCTGCTGTCCTCGACCAAGCCGGGCGACGTGGTGCTTGACCCGTTCTTTGGCACCGGCACCACGGGCGCCGCCGCCCGCCGCCTGGGCCGCAAGTACATCGGCATCGAACAGGACCCGGACTACATCGCCGCCGCCCGGTCGCGCATTGCCGACGTGGAGCCGGTGCGCGACGAGTCCGTGCTGATGACCCCGTCCAAGCGCAGTGAGCCCCGCATTCCTTTCGGCACCGTGATCGAGCGTGGCTTGCTGGAGCCCGGCGCGGTGCTGAGTGATGCCTCGGGCCGGTTTGTCGCCAAGGTGCGGGCCGACGGCACGATCATTTCGGCCGATACCCGTGGGTCCATCCATCAGGTGGGCGCGGCGGTGCAGGGCGCCCCGACGTGCAACGGTTGGACCTTCTGGTATGTCCGCCACGGCTCGGCCATGGTGCCGATCGATGTGCTGCGCCAGAAGGTTCGGGCCGAACTGACCCAGACCGTTCAATAACTTCAAAAAATCCACCGTGGTTCCGCCGGAGCGGCCCTTTGTGGGCCGCTCCGTTAAGCCCGTCCCCATGCGTGCCTCGGGGGCGGGCTCTTTTTTGGCAGGCCATAAAGGGCTTTTCAGGATGGTGTCCGGGGAGTACAACCGGGCACCCGGCTTTGTCCCATCGGATGACGCCGTTGATGTCCTTTGGACTGCACGATGACCGACACCACATTCGAACCCGCTGTCGCCCCTGCCCGTGCCATGGCCCTGGATGCCTCGCCCGCCGTGGCGGTGGTCGTCCCCGTCAAGAACGAGGCTGAAAACGTCGTCCCGTTGATCGAGGAGATCCATGCCGCGCTGGAGCCGGTGTGCACCTTCGAGGTCATCTACGTGGATGATGGCTCCGATGATGCCACGCCGCGCGTGCTGGACGAGGCCAAGGTCCGCTTTCCGCGCCTGCGCGTGGTCCGCCATGCGGCGAGCTGCGGGCAGAGCCAGGCCGTGCATTCGGGCGTGCGGGCGGCGGTTGCGCCGTGGGTCGCCACCCTGGACGGTGACGGCCAGAACGATCCGGCCGACATTCCCGCGATGCTTGCCCGCCGTGATGCGCAGGCCGCCGCCGCCGGGGTCGAACCGGTCATGGTGATGATCGCCGGGCACCGCCAGAAGCGGCAGGACACCCCACTGCGCCGGTGGACATCCAAGGTCGCCAACGGGGTGCGGGCCAGCCTTTTGCGCGACTCCACACCCGATTCGGGCTGCGGCTTGAAGCTGTTTGCGCGCGAGACGTTTTTGCGCTTTCCGCGCTTTGATCACATGCACCGCTTTCTGCCCGCCTTGATGCTGCGTGAAGGCGGCGAGGTGGTCAGCGTGCGCGTGAACCACCGGCCGCGCGAGCGCGGGGTGTCCAAGTACGGCTTGTGGAACCGCCTCTGGGTGGGGATCGTGGACCTGTTCGGGATGATGTGGTTGCAGCGCCGCGCCCGCAATCCGGTGATCGAGCGCCAGGACACCCCGTGACCGACCGCATCGCCCCGCCTCCCTCGGAAGACGGCGACGACAGCGACGTCATCACCGGCGACGCCGTCGCGGCGGCAGCGCCCGGCAGCATGGGCGTCAAGTCCCTGGTCAAGGGGCTGGTGTTGATCGTGTCGCTGGTCGCGGTCGGCTATACGCTCAATGCGCTGGGGCTGGCCGACGCCCTGGATACCCATTGGCTGGACGACAAGGTGGTCGGACATGGGGCGTCAGGCATTGCCCTGTTCATCGGACTTGGCGCGTTGCTGTCGGCGATTGGCGTGCCGCGCCAGTTGGTGGCCTTTGGCGGCGGCTATGCCTTTGGGCTGTGGGAGGGCGTGTTGATCGCCCTGGCGGCCCAGACGGCGGGCTGCGCGGGGGCGTTCTTTTATGCCCGGCTGCTTGGCCGGTCGATGGTCCAGCATCGCTTCGGCAAGCGCATCGCCCGGATCGATGCCTTTCTGCGCGGCAACCCGTTCTCCATGACCCTGCTCATCCGGTTTCTGCCGGTGGGGTCCAACGCCGTGACCAATCTGGCCGCTGGGGTCAGCAGCGTTGCGGCGCTACCCTTCATCGCCGGTTCGGCGGCTGGGTACGTGCCGCAGACCCTGATTTTCGCTCTCGTCGGGACCGGCGTGCAGGTTGATCCAGTGTTGCGCATCGGTCTGTCGGTGGTGCTGTTCGTGGCATCGGCCGGGCTTGGGCTTTATGTGTACCGGCGCGTGCGGAGCCGCCGGGCGATTCCCGGCGACGAGGCTGCAAAGGAGTAAGTCTACCCCTTCTGCGCGATCGGGGGTCTTGACACTTCATCATGCCCGGACTACCTGTTTAGCACTCATCGAGGGGGAGTGCTAACAACGCACCCCCTCCCGTTAGTCAACGCTGGAGGAATACCCTATGAAGTTTCGGCCGCTGCATGATCGCGTCCTGGTGAAGCGCCTCGAGTCCGAGGAAAAGACCGCCGGTGGCATCATCATCCCCGACACCGCCAAGGAAAAGCCCATGGAGGGCAAGGTCGTCGCCGTCGGCGCCGGCGCGCGTGGTGAAGATGGCAAGCTGATCGCCCTGGACGTCAAGGCTGGTGATCGCGTGCTGTTCGGCAAGTGGTCCGGCACCGAAGTCAAGGTTGACGGCGAAGACCTGCTGATCATGAAAGAGTCCGACATCATGGGCGTGATCGAGTAAGGCGCCAGGCGCTGCTCTCACTGTTCAAGCTGTCGAACCGATAACGTTTGAGGAAAATTCTCATGGCTGCCAAAGAAGTAAAGTTCTCCACCGACGCCCGTGACCGCCTGCTGCGCGGCGTGGACATCCTGGCCAATGCCGTGAAGGTGACGCTGGGTCCCAAGGGCCGCAACGTGGTCATCGAAAAGTCCTTCGGCGCTCCGCGCATCACCAAGGACGGCGTCTCGGTCGCCAAGGAAATCGAACTCAAGGACAAGTTCGAGAACATGGGCGCCCAGATGGTCAAGGAAGTTGCTTCCAAGACCGCCGACATGGCTGGCGACGGCACCACCACCGCCACCGTGCTGGCCCAGGCCATCGTGCGTGAAGGCGTGAAGTCGGTTGCCGCCGGCATGAACCCGATGGACCTGAAGCGCGGCATCGATCTGGCCGTGACCGCCGTGGTCGACGACGTGCAGAAGCGTTCCAACAAGATCAAGACCTCCAGCGAAGTCGCCCAGGTTGGCACCATTTCCGCCAACGGCGAGCGTGAAATTGGCGAAATGATCGCCAAGGCCATGGAAAAGGTCGGCAACGAGGGTGTCATCACCGTCGAAGAAGCCAAGGGCACGACCACCGAGCTGGACGTTGTCGAAGGCATGCAGTTCGACCGTGGTTACCTGTCGCCCTACTTCGTGACCAACGCCGAGAAGATGGTCGCCGAGCTGGAAAACCCCTACATCCTGCTGAACGAAAAGAAGCTCAGCAACCTCCAGGCTCTGCTGCCGGTTCTCGAAGCCGTCGTGCAGTCCGGTCGTCCGCTGCTGATCATCGCCGAGGATGTCGAGGGCGAAGCCCTGGCCACCCTGGTCGTGAACAAGCTGCGCGGCGGCCTCAAGGTCGCGGCCGTCAAGGCGCCGGGCTTCGGCGATCGTCGCAAGGCGATGCTCGAAGACATGGCCATCCTGACCGGCGGCACCGTGATCTCCGAAGACCTCGGCATCAAGCTTGAGACCGTCACCCTGGACATGCTCGGCACCGCCAAGAAGGTGACCATCTCCAAGGAAGAGACCACCATGGTCGATGGTGCCGGCGCCCGCGCCGACATCGAAGCGCGTTGCAACCAGATCCGCGCCCAGGTCGAAGAGACCACCTCCGACTACGATCGCGAGAAGCTCCAGGAGCGTCTGGCGAAGCTGGCTGGCGGCGTCGCCGTCATCCGCGTCGGCGGCTCTTCGGAAATCGAAGTGAAGGAAAAGAAGGACCGCGTTGACGACGCCCTGCACGCCACCCGTGCGGCCGTCGAAGAAGGCATCGTCGCCGGTGGCGGCGTGGCCCTTCTGTACGCCGTCAAGTCCCTTGCCAACCTCAAGGGCGTCAATGCCGACCAGGACGTTGGCATCGAGATCGTCCGCCGCGCCCTTCAGGCTCCGGTGCGTCAGATCGCCGAGAATGCCGGCCATGACGGTGCGGTCGTTTCCGGCAAGCTGCTGGAGCAGAACGACACCGGCTTCGGTTTCGACGCTCAGTCCGGCACCTATGTCGACATGATCAAGGCCGGCATCATCGACCCGACCAAGGTCGTGCGCACCGCCCTGCAGGACGCCGCCTCGGTGGCTGGTCTGCTGATCACCACCGAAGCCATGATCGCCGAACTTCCGGAAAAGAAGGAAGGCGGCATGCCCGACATGGGCGGCATGGGTGGCATGGGCGGCATGGGCGGCATGGGCTTCTAAGCTCAGGCACCCAGCCCTCAAGGCTGATGCTTCAGGAAGGGCCGTCCTCGCAAGAGGGCGGCCTTTTCTGCTGCGGGCGGGCTTTACTGAACGGCTGCTGCCAATTCGTCCACCGTGGCCGCCATGCGGGCGAGGTCGGAAAGTTCCGACAGGCGGTGATCGCTGTTTTTGAGGAAGGTGCAGGCGACGTCGGTGGAGCGCAGGTGGTCCATCAACAGCAGGGACCGCTGCCACGGCACGGCGTCGTCCTTTTGGCCGTGCAGGATGCGCACCGGGCCGTCGAAGGGGATCTCGTCGCGCAGCACCAGATTGCGGCGGCCATCGTCGAACAGGCGCTTGGTGAAGGTGTAGGGCTGGTCGGAATAACTGGATGGGATGAGGACGTGGCCGTCGCGCTGGACGGCTTCGCGCTGCTCGTCGGTGAACTCCGGCCATACCAGATCCTCGGTAAAGTCCGGGGCCGGGGCGAGGCCGAGCAGTCCCGCCACCCGCTGCGGCCGGGCGAGCGCGGCCAGAAGCATAAGCCAGCCGCCGCACGATGACCCGACCAGGATCTGCGGTCCGTCGGTCAGCGCGTCGAGGACCGCCACGGTATCCTCCGCCCACCGGCCGATCGAGCCATCGGCGAAGGCGCCCGACGACTTGCCGTGGCCGAACTGGTCGAAGCGGACGAACGCCAACCCGCGACGGCGGCAATGTCCTTCCAGGAATACCGCCTTGCCGCCCTCCATGTCGGACATGAAGCCGTGGATGAACACGACGCCGGGCGCAGTCGTTCCCGGCTGTTTCGGGGTACGATGGTAGGCGATGGACGAACCGTCCGGCCGTGATAGTATCTGCGGCGCTTGAGGCGAAGTGTTGCTGGGGGGCGGCACGGCGTCGGGCATTTGTTTTCCCACTTTTTGACGGAATTTTCTCTGGTGGCCTCGAACACTAGCATCAACGTTTCATCCGACAAAGCCACCCCCACCATTCTCCAGGTGCTGCCCCGCCTCGCCACGGGCGGGGTTGAACGCGGCACCATCGAGATCGCCCAAGCCCTGGTGGCTGCCGGATGGCGCGCCATCGTTGCGAGTGAAGGCGGCCCGATGGTGCGGGAACTCGACCGTATCGGTGTCGAGCACGTCACCCTGCCGCTCGCGACCAAGAATCCGCTGGCGATCCGGCGCAACGGAGAGCGGCTGGCCGAACTTATCCGCGCCAAGGGCGTGAGCCTCGTGCACGCCCGGTCGCGCGCCCCGGCCCATAGCGCCAAGCAGGCGGCGCGGGCTTGTGGCGTGCCCTTCGTCACCACCTTCCACGGCACCTACAACATGGGGCCGATGGGGTGGAAGCGGCGTTACAACGCGGTGATGGCCCAGGGCGACCGGGTGATCGCCATTTCGAATTTCATCAAGCGCCATATCCTGAGCGAATATGGCGCGGCCTTTGGCGTGGAGGAAAGCCGCATCCGGGTCATTCCGCGCGGCGTGGACTTCAGCCGCTTTGACCCCGACAAGGTCAGCGCCGAGCGCATGATCCAGTTGGCGCAACGGTGGCGGCTGGCCGATGGCGAGCCGGTTATCACCCTGCCTGGACGCCTTACGCGGTGGAAGGGGCAATTGCTGCTGATCGAGGCGCTGGCGCAGATCAAGGATCTGCCGTTCCGCACCCTGCTGATCGGTTCGGACCAGGGCCGCACGGCCTATCGGGACGAGGTCGAGGCGGCAGCCCGCGCCGCTGGCCTCGCCGACCGCGTGCTGGTGGCCGGGGACTGCAACGACATGCCAGCCGCCTACATGATCTCGGACGTTGTGGTAAGTGCCTCGACCGATCCCGAGGCATTCGGTCGGGTGGCGGCCGAGGGGCAGGCGATGGGGCGTCCAGTGCTGGCGCCGCGTCACGGCGCGGCCCCGGAGATCATCCGCGACGGCGATACCGGGTGGCTGTTCGTGCCCGGCAATGCGGCGTCGCTGGCGCAGGTGCTGCGCGCTGCGTTGACGCTGACCGGCGAGCAGCGCCAAACGCTGGCGGCGCGCGCCATTGCCGACATGCAGGCGCGGTTCTCGACCGATGCGATGTGTGCACGTACTCTCAATGTTTACCGTGAGTTGCTTGGGTGTGAGGTGGCGGAGGCGTCGTGAGCCGAATTCTGGTCATAAAGCTGTCGGCCCTGGGAGATTTCGTGCAGGCGTTTGGGCCGTTCGCGGCGATTAGGGCGCATCACCCGGCCTCAAAGATTACCTTGCTGACGACCAAGCCTTATGCCGATCTCGCGGCCCGCAGCCCGTGGTTTGACGAGGTGTGGACCGACGAACGGCCCAAGGCGTGGCAGATCTGCAAGCTTTGGGGTCTGCGCCGGCGGCTGCGCGGGGAGCGGTTTTCCAGGGTTTATGACTTGCAGACGTCGGGCCGGTCGTCGCGCTATCTGCACCTGATGGGCGGGGCGAAGGCGGTCGAGTGGTGCGGCGTCGCACCGGGTTGCTCCCACCCCCACGACAACCCCAAGCGCGATTTCATGCACACCCTGGACCGGCAGGCTGACCAGCTTGCCGGGGCCGGCATCGTTACTGTGGCGCCACCGGATTTGTCGTGGCTGGATGGCAATGTGTCGGCTTTTGGCGTGGTCGCGCCGTTTGTCCTGCTGGTTCCAGGCGGTGCGCCCCACCGCCCCGATAAACGGTGGCCGGCGGAGCACTATGCCGCGCTGGCCGTGCGCCTTGCCGCGCGGGGCTTGACGCCGGTGGTGCTCGGCACGGCCTCCGAATCGGCGGAGGCGGAGGCCGTGACGCAGGCTTGTCCGGCCGCGGTGTCGCTGATCGGGCGCACCAGCTTTTCCGATATCGCGGCGCTGGCCCGGCGGGCGGAGGCGGCGGTCGGCAACGACACCGGACCGATGCACCTGATCGCCGCCACCGGATGCCGTTCGGTGGTATTGTACTCCAATGCCTCGGACCCCGCCCTGTGCGCCCAGCGCGGCCCGGCAGTCACCATCCTGCGCCGCCCGGCCCTGGCGGCGCTGACGGTGGACGACGTGGCCTTGGCCCTAGACAACGCGGCCGGGCGTTCTTATCCTTAAGCCCAGACTTTCGGAGACTTGGTCCGCGATGCCCGTACACAGCCGTTCCCTGTCGCCAGCCCTGACCGCCGTGCGTCCGCGCATCGGCGGGGTGGCCACGCGAACTATGGGCACGGGTGCGGCGGCGACGGTCTGACGGTTCCTCCTTCCGCCCCCTGACAGACCAGCACGCGTGCCGCAGTGGTTGTGGCGCGGCATTCCCGCTTTGTATCGGGCGCCTGGGGCTGTACAGTGCCGGCGCACCTCCAGCAGAAGAGACGAATCATGGTTGCCATTACCCTGCCCGACGGCAGCGTCCGCAACTTCGACGGCCCGGTGTCGGGCGAAGATCTTGCCAAGTCCATCGGCCCCGGCCTCGCCAAGGCCGCGCTGGCCGTCACCGTCGATGGCGAGCCGCGCGACCTGCGCCGCCCCATCGACCATGACGCCAGCGTGTCGATCATCACCGCCAAGGATCCGGCGGGCCTCGAACTGCTGCGCCATGACGCCGCCCACGTCATGGCCGAGGCGGTGCAGGAACTGTATCCCGATACGCAGGTCACAATTGGCCCGTCGATCGAGAACGGGTTTTATTACGACTTCGCCCGCGCCGAACCGTTCACGCCCGACGATCTGGTCAAGATCGAAGCGCGCATGGCTGAGATCGTCGACCGCGACGAGCAGATCGTGCGCGAGGTGTGGGATCGCGATGAAGCGATCAGGCATTTCGAAAGCATCGGCGAGAAGTACAAGGCCGAGCTGATCGCCGCTATCCCCGCCGGGCAGGAGGTCACTCTCTACCGCCAGGGCAATTGGGCCGACCTGTGCCGCGGTCCGCACCTGCCGTCCACCGGCAAGCTGGGCAAGGCGTTCAAGCTGATGAAGCTGGCCGGCGCCTATTGGCGGGGCGACAGCCGCAACGAGATGCTCCAGCGCATCTACGGCACGGCGTGGGGCGACAAGAAGCAGCTCGATGCCTACCTGCTGATGCTGGAGGAGGCCGAGAAGCGCGACCACCGCCGCGTCGGCAAGGAAATGGGCCTGTTCCACATGCAGGACATCGCCCAGGGTTCGGTGTTCTGGCATCCCAAGGGCTGGGCGGTCTATCGCTCCTTGCAGACCTACGTGCGTGGGCGCCTGGAAGACGCGGGCTATGTCGAGGTCAACACGCCGCAGATGGTTGACCGCGTGCTGTGGGAGCAGTCGGGGCACTGGGAAAAGTTCCGCGACGCCATGTTCATCAGCGAGTCCGAAGACCGCCACATCGCCATCAAGCCGATGAACTGCCCCTGCCACGTGCAGATTTTCCGCCAGGGCATCAAGTCGTACCGTGACCTGCCGCTGCGCATGGCCGAGTTCGGGTCGTGCCACCGCAACGAGCCATCGGGCGCGCTGCATGGCCTGATGCGCGTCCGTGCGTTCACCCAGGACGACGCCCACATCTTTTGCACCGAGGACCAGATCACGGCGGAGACGGAGGCGTTCTGCGCCCTGTTGCTCAGTGTGTACAAGGATCTCGGCTTTGACGAGGTGCGGGTGAAGTTCTCCGACCGCCCCGAAGTGCGGGCCGGAAGCGACGAAACCTGGGACAAGGCCGAAGCCGCGCTCAAGGAAGCGACCGAGGCCGCCGGGCTGGAATGGACGCTCAATCCCGGCGAAGGGGCGTTCTATGGTCCCAAGCTGGAATTCGTGCTGCGCGATGCCATCGGCCGCGACTGGCAGTGCGGGACGCTCCAGGTGGACTTCGTGCTGCCCGAGCGCCTGGGCGCCGAATACGTGGGCGAGGACGGCGAGCGCCACCGCCCCGTGATGCTGCACCGGGCGATTCTCGGGTCGTTCGAGCGGTTCATCGGCATCCTGATCGAAAACTATTCTGGCAAGTTCCCGCTGTGGCTGGCCCCGGTGCAGGTGGTGGTCGCCACCATCACCAGCGAGGGCGACGAGTATGCCGCCGAAGTCGCGGCGACGCTGCGCAAGGCCGGGATGCGTGTCGAGATGGATCTGCGAAACGAGAAGATCAACTACAAGGTGCGCGAGCATTCGCACGCCAAGGTCCCCGTGATTGCCGTTGTCGGCAAGCGCGAGGCCGAAGACCGCACGGTCGCGCTGCGTCGTCTGGGCGGCAATGCCCAAGAAGTCCTTGCGCTGACCGACGTGGTGAATACACTCAGGGACGAGGCACGGATGCCAGGGCAGTAGCCCCGTCGTCCCTTGTCCCGTTACACGGGGCTTCTGCGGACCGCGCCACGACGGGCTTGCCTGGTCATGGCGTCCTCCGCGGGGTCCGAACACCACTCTGATACGGGAGAAGTATAGATAGCTAGACCGCCGATGACGGCGCCGCCGTCCAAAGATGGACCGCGCGTCAACGAAGACATCACCAGCCCCCAGATCCGCCTGATCGACGCCGATGGCGAGCAGGTCGGGGTGGTTCACATCCGCGAAGCGCTTGAGATGTCCGCAGAGGTCGGCCTTGACCTCGTGGAGATTTCGCCGACCGCGGAGCCGCCCGTCTGCAAGATCATGGACTACGGCAAGTTCAAGTTCGAGACGCAGAAGCGCAAGGCCGATCAGCGCAAGAAGACCAAGGTCATCGAGATCAAGGAAATCAAGCTGCGCCCCAACATCGATGACAACGATTACAACATCAAGATGCGTAATCTGCAGCGTTTCATCGAGGAGGGTAACAAGGTCAAGGTCACACTGCGTTTCCGTGGGCGTGAACTGGCTCACCAGGATATCGGCATTCAATTGCTCAATCGCGTGCGCGAGCAGTTCGCCGAAACCGTCAAGGTGGAACAGTTTCCCAAGATGGAAGGACGCCAAATGACCATGGTCATGGCGCCGCGATGATGGTCGCTTAACCGTATTCAGACGGGCCGGGAAACCGGCCCGTTCGACTTTTCACCGCCAGCTGGCGGTTGGCCGGGAAACCGGCCCGTCCGACTTTTCACCGCCATCCGGCGGTTGGCCGGGAAACCGGCCCGTTCGACTTTTCACCGCCCTCCGGCGGTTGGCCGGGAAACAGCCTGTCCGACTTTCAGGCGAAAGGGTCCGATGTCCCGCGACGATGCGACCGGTAAGGTTCCTTCTGCTGTTGGCGATCTTCGGGCGGATGTCGCCCTGGACGCGGCGGCGCGGCAGCTCGACCTGGCGGTGCGTGAGCAGGAACACGCAGTAACCCGGATTCTCGGACTGATCGAAGTGTTGCAGGCCCACGCCACGGACCGCGCGACACGGGCGCGGCTGGACGGCATCCTGGAAGCATGTGCCTTTCAGGATCTCACCGGGCAGCGCGTGACCAAGGTTTCCCGTCTTTTGCGTCACCTGGGCCGCTCTTTGGGCGAGACAGCGGTGACGCCGCCCCACGGTGGCGAGTCGGCTCCTACCGGAAATGGTCTGACTCAGGAACAGGTTGATCGGCTCTTGCGCGGCGGGACGGTGTAGCCGTGCGTCCGTGCGGGATAATCCTTCTGCACAGGGCCTGAGGCGGGGCCGAAGGCGGTTGGGGATTGTTCTTGGGGATACGGATCCCCTGGAGTATAGCCGGCCATGCGGCCAATCGCCGACCTTTCCCTGCGCATGAAAACCCGCCTTGCGTTGCTGGGCGTGCTGGCGTTGTTCATGGTGTTCGGCGCCGTCGCCCTGGACCGCATGAATGCACTGCATCAGGCGGCAACAGCGTTGGGGCAGACGGCGCTGCCCGATGCCCGACTGGTCGGCGACATCGACATTCTGGTGTCGAATTACCGGGCCGCCGAAGCAGACTACCTGCTGGCAGGGGATGCCGCGCAACGGCAAGCCGTGCGCCCCCGTCTGGAGGACCTGCGCGGCCGACTGGACGCCCGCCTGCGTGATGCGGCGGAGATCGACCTGCCCAGCGGCCCCGCCGCCGACGCACGGGCAACCGTTCTGGCGACTTGGCCGACCTATGTTGCAGCCAGCACCGCTATGTTGAGCCTCGCCGATGCCGGACGGATGGCGGCGGCAGCGGACGCCTTTCGCGCTGCCGGGGCGGAGTTCGAGACGCTTGGCTCGGCCCTGCACCTGTTGCTCGCGGCGGGCGAGGACGCTCATGCCGAGGCCCGGCTCCAGATACAGCGCGCTGCCGATCAGACGCGCTGGCTGACCCTGACCGTGGGAACGGGGTTGCTGATTATCGGTTTCGCCATGGTTTTGCTATTCGAAGCCTCGCTGGTCGCCACGGCACAGCGCCTCTTGGCGGCCATGCGGCAGGTCGCGGCAGGCGATACCCGGACCCCGGTGCCCCATGTCGAGCGCGATGATGAATTTGGCGATCTGGCGCGCGCCGTGCGGGCCTTTGCCAATGGTCTGGATGGCCAGCGCCGCCGCGAATTGGAACTGCGCGCCCAGGTGGGAACGGATGAACTGACCGGCGTTGCCAACCGGCGGGCGTTTCTGGAACGGGCCGACGACGAGATCAACCGCAGTCTGCGGTACGGAAATACCCTGTCCCTATTGATGCTCGATATCGATCTCTTCAAGCAGGTCAACGATACCTACGGTCATGCCGCCGGAGATGCCGCCTTGAAGCGGCTGGTCGAGGCGTGCCGCCCGGCTCTGCGCGAGCACGACATGCTCGCCCGGCTGGGTGGCGAGGAGTTTGTCGTCCTGCTGCCCCATACGGATGCGGCGCGCGCCCTGCTGGTTGCCGAACGTCTGCGCGATGCGGTCGAACGCGCTGGGGTTGAGACGCCTGCGGGGTTGTTCCACATCACTGTCAGTATCGGCAGCGCGACCCTGCCGCCCGGCACCGCCCCCGATGCCACGGCCGAAGCGCTGTCGATGCTGCTGGAAAGGGCCGACAAGGCGCTGTACCGGGCCAAGCACGGTGGCCGCAACTGCGTGGTCAGCAGCGTGCAGCCGGCGGCGTGATACTGATACCGCCCCTTATGAGGCCATTGGACGGCCGATATCAGGCGGTCGCCATGCGGGCGCGGACAGCGCGCTCCAGGGCGGCGGCGTGCAGGCGGTCGATGTCCAGGCGGTGACGGACCAATTCCAGCAGACGCAGTTCCTCCTGCCCCAGGTGGCGGTCGATGGCGGCGACCTCGCAGGCCAGCAGGTAGGCGGTTTCGCGCAGGGCCGGCGGCAGGGTGTCGCGGACCAGGCCGAGGACGGTTTCCAGCCCTTCCTCATGCTCCAGCACGCGGGCGCAGTCGCTGCACACCTGCGGCAGCTTGTCGGAGTCGTAGTCGGCAAAGACCGGCAGGGTGTTGATGAGGTTCCCCATCAGCTTCAACTCGCGGTCGGAGATGTCGTTGTCCGCCGCCGCCGCCAGAACCATCGTGTAGATGAGGGCGGCATGGGGGCCGATCACGTGCTGGTCGGTGGTCATGGAAGGCTCCTGTCGGAAAGGGTGGTCCGCCCAGCCTATCATGCTTCTCGTGGGCGCAGGAATTCCCGCGTCAGGCGGACGGCATCGGCGAGGCCGACGCGTTGGACCTCGACGCCCTCGGGGAATGCCCCGTGCAGGCGGGACGGCATCATGGGGTCGAGCAGGACGAACACGCCCCGGTCGCTGGCCCGCCGCACCAGCCGCCCGAAGGCCTGCTTGAGGCGCAGGCGGGTGATGGCGTCGTCATAGGTCCGCCCGCCAAAGTGGGTGCGCCGGGCTTTGTGCAGGATGTCGGGGCGGGGCCACGGCACGCGGTCGAACACGATCAGGCGCAACGAATTGCCGGGCACGTCCACGCCGTCGCGCACCGCGTCGGTGCCGAGCAGGCAGGCGTCTTCCTCGGCGCGGAAAATATCGACCAGGGTGGACACGTCCATGCCGTCGCAGTGCTGCGCGTAGAGAGGGATGCCGACGTCATCGAGCGGCCCGGCGATCTTGTCGCGCACCGCCCGCAGGCGGGAAATGGCGGTGAACAGCCCGAGGCCGCCGCCGCCAGCGGCCAGGAACAGTTCGCGGTAGGCGGCGCCGACCTGATCCAGCGCATCCTTGCGGACGTCGGTGACGACCAGGACACGGGTAATCTCGGGGTAGGGGAAGGGGCTGGCAACGGCGGCGCGGGTGGGCGGTTCGGCCAGATGCAGGCCGCCGGTGCGCGCCTCGGCCCCCTTCCAGTCGGCCTCGGCGTCGCCCGACCCGTCGCGCAGGGTGGCCGAGGCGATCAGCACGCCGTGCGCGGCCTCGGCCACCGACTTGGCGAAGGGTCGGGTGGGGTCGATCCAGTGGCGGTGCATTCCGACATCCAGGTCGCGGCCATCGCTGCGGTCCACGGCAAACCAGTCCACGAAGTCGGGCGGGGTTTCCTCGTGCAGGCCGTCGAGCATGGCCCGCCACGCCTTGATCGGCAGCAGGGCGCGGCGCTCCAGGGACCGGGCGAGGCTTTCGATGCGCAGGCGGGCGGCGGCGTCCAGGTCCTCGGCCTCGTCGTCCAGGCGCTTGGTCAGGGCCTTGATGAGGTCGGCGAGCGGCTTGGACAGGGTGGAAAGCGCGTGTTCCAGTTCGATGGCGGCCGGTTCCAGGCCGGGCACCGGCTCGACCGTTTCGCACTCCAGCGAATAGGGGCCGCGGCTGTCGGGGGCGCGGGCGTAGACCTGCTGGCGGACGTGGTGCAGGAACCGCTCGGTCGGGCCGTGTGGGCTGTCGTCGATCAGGCGCATGTGCCACGACGGGCCGGGCAGGCATCCGGCGGCGTTGAGCACGCCGTCCAGGGCGGTGATGGCGTCGTCGTCGCCGATGACCAATTCCTCGGCCCGGCGCTTCAGGCCGCGCGCCCGCGACCGCCCGGTTTCCTCGGCGCCGAGCAGCCAGCGGCGCAACTCGGCGGTTTCCAGGCCGGTCAGGTGGGCGGAAAAGGCGCCGTCGGCGGCGTCGAAGACGTGGTGGCCCTCGTCGAACACATAGCGGGTCGGCAGGGTGCCTTCGTCCGAGGACCCGCCGAGCGCCGCCTGCATCATCACCAGGGCATGGTTGGCGACCACGATGCGGGCCCGCTTGGCCTTGCGCACGGCGCGTTCGATGAAGCAGCGGGTGTAGTGCGGGCAGGCCGCGAACACGCACTCGCCCCGGCGGTCCATCAGGCCCAAGGTCTGTGCCCGCCCGACCAGATCGGCCAGCCAGCCGGGGAAGTCGCCGCCGACCATGTCGCCGTCGCGGGTCGCCAAGGCCCACCGCGCCATCAGGCCGAGGGCGGTGGCGTGGACAGGGTTGACCTCCAGCCGGTTGAGGGCTTCTTCCAGGTTGAGCAGGCAGAGGTAGTTTTCGCGCCCCTTGCGCACCACCACATGACGGCGCTTTTCCGAGGGGTCGGGGTAGAGGCGATCCAGTTCGGTGTCGAGCTGGCGTTGCAGGTTGCGGGTATAGGTGGAAATCCACACCGCGCCGTCATTCTTTTCCGCCCACACGCTGGCCGGGGCGACGTAGCCGAGGGTCTTGCCGACGCCCGTCCCGGCCTCGGCCAGAACAAATCGCGGATGGCCCTCCAGGTCGCGCGGCGCAAAGGCTCCGGCGCAGGCGCTGGCGAAGTCGGCTTGCTGCGGGCGGTCCTCGGCCCCGGTGCCGAGCAGCTTGGCGAGGCGGGCGCGGGCCTCGGCGGGGTCCACCGGCTTGCTGCCGGGCGGGGCGGTGATGGTGTGTTCGGAAAATTCGGGCAGGCGTTCCCACACCCGCAAGCCGGCGCTGACGTTGGCGCGGTGCGGCATGTCGCCATGCACGCCGAGCGCGGCCAGCACCGACGGCCCCCATGCCCAGCCGCCGCGCGCCATGGCCCAGGCGGCGGAGCGGGCGTGCGCGGTGTCCTTGCGCGACAGGGCGGTCAGTTCGGCCAGCAGGCGGCGCACGACCTCGACCAGCGCAAGGCAGAGCGACTCGTCATCGACGGGGACCGGAAGCGCCATCCCGGCCACCACACCGCGCGCCGTCGGCAGGCAAAAGCGCGCCGGGCGGATGAAGGCGTAAAGCTCCAGGATGTCGTGCCCGGCGAACGCGGCGTTGCCCAGCCGGGCCGTGGTGGCGGGCAGGTGCACGACCATCGGCCGCTCGGCCCGCGCCCGCCGCGCCGCGTTGCGCGGATCGAGCCGGGCAAGCTCCCCGTCGGGCGTCAGAATGACCGCATCCCGCAGCCCGGCCACCAGCACGGGGACGGGCGGAACAAGGATACGGCGGTCTTCGCTGGCGGCGGGCGGCGGTGTCGTCATGGCAGGACCATAGCGTGAACGGATGCCGCCGTCAGCAGGGGATGGCGCTTAGGGCCGCCTGACCAGTTCCAGTTGATCGTCGGTCAGCTTCACTTCCGCATAATCGGGCCACTCATCGACGGCGCCGTTCTCGTCGATGACATCGACGGGGAACTCCGCGAACTGAACGCCGGGGTGGGCCTCGGTGGCAAGGATGACAATCCCTTCCAAACCCGGCAGCAGTTCGCATTCCCTGCCTTCCTCGGTGTATGCCTGCACCGGCACCAGCAGGCGCACGATGTCGTTCTCAATGAACTTGTTCATCAGGCGGGGGCCAGTGTCTTCGCCCCGTGCGCGGCCCGTTGGTGGTTGAGGGCCAGCAGGCGGGCGAGGGCGTCGTCTTCGGAAATGTCGGCGGGCCAGCCGTAGGCGGCGGCGACGGCGGCGTCCAGGGTGGCGTGGGCATTGGCAAGCCATGCCGGGCGGGCGTTGTAGAGGTTGGTCAGGGTGCGCTTCTTCAACTCGGCTGCCGCCTTGTCGTCCTTGGGGATCAGGCGGTCGGGGAAACCAGGCACAACCTCGGGCACCACGTCCACGAGGTCGGGCGGGTTGAGCCAGTTGCGGCGCAATTCGTCCAGCCGTGCGGCGGCCTGCGCGATGGCCTGAGCGCGCGGGTCGGCGGCGTAGTCGGCGGCGGGGATGTTGGGGGTCAGGCCATCCGGGAAGGGAAAGGTTTCAAAGGTGGTGCTGGGGGTGTAGCGGGGTCGGTCTTCCAGGCTGGTGCCAAGCCGCAGCGCCCAGGCTTCGTGAAAGCGGCTGTGGAGGATGCCGAAGGTCGTGTCGTCGTCGCGGGCAATCACGACCAACTGGCAGTCCGGCAAGACGGACTTGTCGAGCCACACGAACAGCCGATGTTTCGCCACACGCGGGGTGGCGATGTAACGCGGAAGGGATGCGAGGGCGCGGCGGAGGGAGGGCATTGCTTCGCCAAGACGCCACCAGTTCCGGCGCCTCGTATCACGCCGCACTTGGTCCCGCATTGGCTTGACATGTTCGAGGGCGTATTCGAACGGCGCTTCAAACAAGGAAGCTGCTCCGTTGTCCATCTCGGTTCCAAAATCCACAATCCAGGAGTCGGAGGCCCTTCGGACAATGTCCTGGCCGTTTGCCCACGGACGGACAACGTCGCGATTTTGGCAGCCATTCGGGTTGACCGGCAATGCGAGCCACTGGCGAGCAACTGGGCCTTCAATTGTGAAAGGGCCATTTTGTTGAGTTCCAATGAAAGAACTACCGACATTGCTTTGTAAGCGGGCGGCGCTTGTGAGGTTGGCACCGCCTCCAGTCAGGTCAGCAAACACCTCGGCCACCGGCACACCGTCAAGACGGGGGCTGCCTTCGGCGATTTCGCCCGGTGCAAAGCACACCATCGACACCCGCACCGCCGCCCCTTCGACGGTCCATTCCTCATCGGCCCAGGCGTCGGTGATGGCGTGGTGGTCGCGGATGGCGTCCAGAACCTTGCGGTTGGACCCGCCCCGGATGGAGTTGGTGGAAACGAAGCCGGCGCGCTGGGCCCGCCCGGCGCGGATCGTGCGGTCGGCGATGGCGAACCAGTAGCACACGAGGTCTGACCCGCCGGGCAGCCAGTCGGCGTAGCCGCGCCGAAGGCGGTTCACGTAGTCCTCGCCCATGGCGCCAATCATCATCTTGTCGCCCAGGAACGGCGGGTTGCCGATGATGGCGTCAGCCTGCGGCCACAGGTGGGCGACGTCCGGCCACGGTGCAGTGGGGTCGGCGGGGAACAGCGCGTCGCGGTTCTCGATGGTGTCCAGGGGGCGCAGGATGGGGTTGCGGGGCACGTTGTAGCCGTTGCGGCGCATCCACTGGATTTCGCCGATCCACACGGAGATGCGGGCCAGTTCGGCGGCGTAGGGGTTGATTTCAATGCCTTTGACGGCCTCTGGCCCGATGGCCGGGAATTCGCGTTGCAGGCCCATGGCCTCGGCCTCGACGCCCGCGCGGTGTTCGAGGTCTTTCAGGGTCAGCAGCGCCAGATACAGGAAGTTGCCGGAACCGCAGGCCGGGTCCAGAACGCGGAAGGCGCGCAGGCGGTCGAGGAAGGCGCGGTAGACGGTGCCGGCTTCTTTGATGGCCTTGGTCTTAGCGCTGGCGCTTTTGGCGGTCGCGGCTTTGGCGAGCGCGGCGGCGATGTCGGTCTTGCGGGCCTCCCACTCGGCCAGCAGGGGGCGCTGGATGACCGGCTCAATGATGAGCATGATCTTATCGCGGTCGGTGTAGTGGGCGCCCAACTGGCTGCGCTTGTCGGGGTCCAGGCCGCGTTCAAACAGGGTGCCGAAGATGGAGGGGTCCACCTCGGCCCAATCGAGGTTGGCGGCGGACAGGACTTCGGTGAGGTCGTCGCGGGTCAGGGGCAGCGCGTCGTCGTTGTCGAACAGGCCGCCGTTGAACCAGTCCACCGACTCGAAGCCGACCGCGCCGCCCTTACGCATGGCGCCGAACAGGGTGCGGGCGTGCGGCTCGAACTGGCCGGGGTTGGTCCGGCAGGCCTCCAACATGCGCTGGAACATTTTGTTGGGCAGCAGATCCACGTCCTCGGCGAACATGCAGAACACCAGCCGGTTGACGAAGTGGGCCACCTGTTGCGGATCGTGTCCGCGCTCACGCAGGCGCCGCGCCAGGGCGGCAAAGGTGGCAGCGGCCTTTTCGGTCAGGGCCTGGCGGGTCAGGCCGGGCTTGAGGGTGTTGGGGGCCGACAGCACCGCTTTCAGGATCCGGCGCTTGTCGGCGTCGAGCAGATCGTCCAGGGTCAGGGTGTGGACCTCGGACACCGTGTTGGTCCAGGCGGTCGTGATGCGGAAGGTCTGCATGTCGGACACGACCAGCAGCGGCGGGTTGCCCAAGGCTCCGGCGTATTGCTGCAACTGGGCGAAGGCGGCGTTCAGGTCACGGCCCTTGCCCTTGTATTCCCAGGCGAAGTGATTGCGCTTCCACACGTCGGCCCAGCCGTTGGCGCCGGTCGTCTTGCTGGCCCCCTTCTCGAAGGCATACCATTCGCCGGTCTGGTCGGCCTCGGACGGCGTCGGTTCGTCCAGCAGCCGGCACAGGTCAACGAACTGGCTTTGCGCGGCGGCGCGCTCGGTCAGGGTGGACGCCTTCCACTTGGCGACGAATTCGGCGGGGGTCATCGGGCGGCTTCTCCAGTGACAGCCGGGCGCGACGGGACACGGCCGGGGGTCCATGGAAAAGGCTCTACAGGTGTTCGCCCAGTGCGTCTACCACTATAGGACGGTGTCGCGGTGGAGACGGGGGAAATTGGCTCCGGCGGTAGGATTCGAACCTACAACCCTGCGGTTAACAGCCGCATGCTCTGCCATTGAGCTACGCCGGACCATCACTGGGGGAGGCTGGATAGCAGGATTGGGGGCGGGGGTCAATGGTCCGTTGAATGGCTCGTTGACGGGCTGCGCGCGGCACCGTAGCTTCCCTGCTTTCCGCAACCTGTTCCCGGAACCTTATCATGTCCGCTGAGACGCCGTCCGCAGAGCTGATCGAACTCGCCCGTTCGTCCAACGCCTGGCCCTTTCAGGAAGCCCAGGCCCTGCTGGAAAAGCGTCTGAAAGGCAAAACGCCGGACAAGGGCTATGTGTTGTTCGAGACGGGCTATGGCCCGTCGGGGCTGCCGCACATCGGGACGTTCGGCGAGGTGGCGCGGACCAGTTGGGTGCGCCGGGCGTTCAATATCCTGGCGCCCGACATTCCGACGCGGCTGTTCGCGTTCTCCGATGACATGGACGGCCTGCGCAAGGTGCCCGACAACATCCCCAACAAGGAGATGGTCGCCGCCCACCTCGGCAAGCCGCTGACCCGCATTCCCGACCCGTTCGGCACCCATGAGAGTTTTGGCCACCACAACAACGCGCGCCTGCGCGGGTTCCTCGATTCGTTCGGGTTCGAGTACGAATTCCAGTCGGCCACCGAGTA
>JBAYSM010000033.1:0-22870 GCA_041676205.1 Rhodospirillaceae bacterium
CAGGCTGACCGTGCGGTCCATGCGGCGGGCGAGTTCGGGGTTATGCGTGGCGATCAACGCCGCAAGCCCTTCCTCACGGACCAGTCTCAGCAACTCGACGAACACCCCGTCCGAGGTGTGCGGATCGAGGTTTCCGGTCGGCTCATCGGCCAGCAGCAAACGCGGCGCGTTGGCCAAGGCGCGGGCAATCGCCACACGTTGCTGCTCGCCACCGGAAAGCTGGCCCGGCCGGTGGTCGCCGCGCTTGCCCAAACCCATGCTGTAGAGCAATGCCTCAGCGCGCACCTTGGCCTCGCGGCGCGATTTCCCCCGGATAAGCTGCGGCAGGCAGACGTTCTCCAGTGCGGAAAACTCGGGCAGCAAATGGTGGTACTGATAGACGAACCCCAGATGCTCGCGCCGCAATGCCGTGCGCTTGTCGTCGGAAAGGCGGGCGCAATCGTTCCCGGCGATGATGACTTCACCGCCGTCGGGCCGCTCCAGCAGCCCGGCGATCTGCAACAGGGTGGACTTGCCCGCGCCCGACGGCCCGACCAGGGCGACGATCTCGCCCGCGCGAATGGTCAGGTCGGCCCCGACCAGCACATCCAGCGTGGCGTCGCCCTGCCGGAAGCTGCGCTTCAAGCCGCGCAGGATAAGGGCATCACTCATAGCGCAGGGCCTCCACCGGGTCGGTCCGCGCGGCACGCCACGACGGATACAGCGTGGCGGCAAGCGACAGGCCGAGCGACATCAGAACGACCCACGTCACCTCGTCGGGATCAACCACGGCAGGCATCTTGGACAGGAAGTAGATCTCAGCCGAGAACAACTCGGTCCCGGTCAGGCTTTGCAAGCCCTGGCGGATGCTCTCGATGTTCTGCGTGAAGGCAAGGCCCAAGGCAACGCCGAACCCGGTGCCGATCACCCCGACGCTGGCTCCGGCCAGGAAGAAGATCCGCATGATCGACCCGCGCGAGGCCCCCATGGTGCGCAGGATGGCAATATCCCGCCCCTTATCCTTCACCAGCATGATGAGGCCGGAGATGATATTGAACGCCGCCACCAGGATAATCAGCGTCAGGATCAGGAACATCACGTTCCGTTCGACTTGCAACGCGTTGAAGAAACTAGCGTTTGTCCGCGTCCAGTCGGACACTTGGATGTTGGGGCCAAGGGCTTTGAAAACAGAGTCACGCACCGCCGCCAGACGGTCGGGTTGAGCGGTGATGACCTCCAGGTGGGTCACGCCGTCTTCCAGAAGGAAATACGTCTGCGCGTCGGCCAGCGGCATGTAGATGAACGAACTGTCGTATTCATACATGCCGACGTTGAACAGCGCCGCCACACGATAAGCCCGCATGCGCGGCACGGTGCCAAACGCCGTCACGGTGCCACGCGGCGAGATCAGCGTGATGTCATCGCCCACGGTCAGCCCGAACTTCTGGGCCATCCGGGCGCCGATCATCACGACGCCTTCCCCCTCACCGGCGGCATAATCGTCGAGCGACCCTTGAACGATGTTGTCGGAGATCGTCGGCCGGTCGGCCAGATCGGCCGCCGCGACACCCCGCACCATGGCTCCGGTGCTCGCCCCGTGGGCGGTCGCCATGACCTGCCCCTCGATGGCCGGCGTGACGGCGATGACACCGGGGATCCCACGCAGGCGGGCCGCCATGTCGTCATAGTCGAGCACCGGGCCGCGATCGGCCTGCACGATCACATGACCGTTCAGACCGAGAATGCGGCCAAGCAATTCCTGACGGAAGCCATTCATCACCGCCATTACGATGATGAGCGTCGCCACTCCCAGCCCAATACCGAGCAGGGAAAATCCGGCGATGACCGACACGAACCCTTCCTTGCGGCGGGCGCGCAGGTAACGCAGGGCCATCATGCGTTCAAAGGTGTCGAAGACCATGGGGTTCAGCCGGCCAGTTTGGCAAGCGCGGCTTCGGGCGATAACTCCACCCGTTCCCCCGTGCGGCGGTTCTTGAGTTCCACCACGCCCTGGGCCACGCCCTTGGGACCGACCACCAACTGCCACGGCACGCCGATCAGGTCCATGGTGGCGAACTTCGCCCCGGCCCGCTCGTCGGCGCGGTCGTCGAACAGAACCTCGACCCCGGCCGTGGTCAGCTTGGCGTAAAGGTCTTCGCACACCGCATCGGCGGCGGCGTCACCGGCCTTGACGGCGACCATGCCGACCTTGAACGGCGCGACGGAGTCCGGCCAGATGATGCCCGCGTCATCGTGGCTGGCCTCGATGATCGCGCCGACCAGACGCGACACGCCAATGCCATAGGACCCCATGTGCAGAACCACGTCCTGCCCGTCCGGCCCAACCACCGAGCAGCCCATCGGCGCGGAGTACTTGGTGCCGAAGTAGAAGATGTGCCCGACCTCGATGCCACGGGCCGAGATCAGGTCGGCTCCCAGTTCGGCTTCCTTGGCGACGTCGTGTTTTTCGTCGGTGGCGGCGTAGACGCTGGTCCACTCATCGACGATGGCCTGCAACGCGGCGTCGTTGCCCGCATCGGACGGCGCCGGCTTGTCGAGCAGATCCTTGTGCACGAACACGCCGCTCTCGCCGGTTTCGGCCAGGACCAGGAATTCGTGACTGAGGTTGCCGCCGATGGGGCCGGTGTCGGCCTGCATCGGGATGGCCTTGAGGCCCAGGCGGGCGAAGGTGCGCAGATAGGCCACGAACATGCGGTTATAGGCGGCCCGCGCGCTGGCTTCGTCCAGGTCGAACGAATAGGCGTCCTTCATCAGAAACTCGCGCCCGCGCATCACGCCAAAGCGCGGCCGGACCTCGTCGCGGAACTTCCACTGGATCTGATAAAGGTTCTTCGGCAGGTCCTTGTAGGACTTCACGGTGTGCCGGAAAATGTCGGTGACGACTTCCTCATGGGTCGGCCCATAGAGCATGTCGCGGTCGTGGCGGTCCACGATGCGCAGCATTTCCTTGCCGTAGTCGTCATAACGGCCGCTTTCGCGCCACACATCTGCGGCCTGGATGGTCGGCATGAGAACTTCGAGCGCCCCGGCGCGGTCCTGTTCCTCGCGCACGATCTGTTCGATCTTGCGCAGCACCCGGTAGCCGAGCGGCAGCCAGTTATAGATACCGGCGGCGTGCTGGCGGATAAGGCCCGCGCGCAGCATCAAACGGTGCGAGACGATCTGGGCCTCGGACGGAGTTTCCTTGAGAACCGGCAGGAAGTAGCGGGACAGGCGCATTTGGCGAAGCCTCAGACGTAAAACGGGTTAGGGCCGGACTTTACGGGAAAGCCCGGCCCTTGGCAAAGGGGGTTTGGGAGAAGCCAGTTAGGGCCGCTCCTCGCCTACAATGTCACTTTGGCGCCCCCAGTTCGAGCAATGGACGCGGCGCCACCGAAGGTGGGCCGCGCCTCATCATAAGAACGTCCAATGCTACAGCGGAAGATCAATTTCTTCCTGCAACATCTTGCGCAAGATGAATTTTTGGATCTTTCCGGTGGAGGTTTTGGGCAGTTCCACGAACCGAACATCGCGGGGGCATTTGAAGCTCGCCAGATGCTCCTTGCAGAATTGCGTAATCTCGTCCTCGGTCACTTCGGCACCGGGCTTCAACTCGACATAGGCGCAAGGCGTCTCGCCCCACTTCTCGTCGGGCTTGGCGATGACGGCGCACAGGGCAACGGCCGGGTGCCGGTAAAGGACGCCTTCGACCTCAATGGACGAGATGTTCTCGCCGCCGGAAATGATAATGTCCTTGGACCGGTCCTTGAGCTGAATGTAGCCGTCAGGATGCATCACGCCCAGGTCGCCGGTATGGAACCACCCGCCCGCGAAGGCCTCGTTGGACGCCGCAGGGTTCTTGAGGTAGCCCTTCATCACCTGGTTGCCGCGACAGAATACTTCGCCCATGGTTTCGCCGTCCCACGGCACGGGCTGCATGGTATGCGCGTCGGCCACCATCAGATCCTCCTGCACCGAATAGGGCACGCCCTGCCGGGCCTTCATGCGCGACTGCTCCTCCATGTCGAGGCCGTCCCACTGCTCCTTCCAGGCGCACACCACGGACGGGCCATAGGTCTCGGTCAGGCCGTAGACGTGCGTGACCTGGAACCCCTGCTTGGCCATTCCCGCAAGCACGCTGGCCGGTGGCGGGGCGGCAGCCGTCATCACGTTGACGGTGTGGGAGAAAGTCCGCTTTTCCTCATCCTTTGCATTAAGAATGAGGCCCAGGACGATGGGCGCACCGTTAATGTAGGCCACCTTGTGATCGGCGATTGCATCATAGATGACCTTGGCCGAAACCTTGCGCTGACCTACAAACGTGCCCGCCGTCATGGCGATGGTCCAAGGGAAGCACCACGCGTTGCAATGGAACAGCGGCACGTTTGACAGCAGCACGGGATGGGGCTGCATCGCCCAATCAATCGCGTTCGACATGGCCGTCAGATAGGCGCCGCGGTGATGGTACACCACGCCCTTGGGATTGCCGGTCGTGCCCGACGTATAGTTCAGGGCAATGGCGTCCCACTCGTCGGCCGGAAGGCTCCACTGATAGCTTTCGTCACCAGTTGCGATGAACGCCTCGTAGTCCATCTCACCCTGGTTGGCACCGACGCCTTCACCCTCTGGGTCATCAATGTCGATCAGCGTGATGGGGCGGCCGAGCTTTTCCAGAGTAGCCTTCACGGTCGGCGCGAACTCCCTGTCGGCAAACAGGAATTTGGCCTCCCCGTGATTCAGCATGAAGGCGATGGCCTCAGCATCCAGGCGGGTGTTCAGGGCATTCAGTACGGCCCCGGTCATCGGCACGCCGAAGTGAGCCTCGTACATTTCCGGCGTATTGTGCGCCAGGAACGCCACCGTATCACCGACCCCGACGCCGCGCTTGGCCAGCGCTGACGCCAACCGGCGGCACCGCGCGTCGGTTTCCTTCCAGGTGAAGGCGCGCGCGCCGTGGACCACCGAGCGATAATCGGGATAAACCCGCGCCGCCCGCGACAAAAACGACAGCGGCGTCAGCGGCACATAGTTGGCGGCGTTGCGATCCAGGTGCTGCTGGTAGGGATTGGTCCCGCTCACGTCAGATCCTCCTTGGTGTGGCGTCAGGCTTGCCCGGCAAAAGGCGGGGCGCTGCGACAATATCGCGCCACGGACGCGGCGACAAGTTGGTGGCAAAGCCCATGTTGCGAACTCGGCCGCGCCGGGCCACAGTGCCGTCCTGCCTTGATGTCATGGACCGGCGATGCGTCTTCCCACCTCAGAAAGCCTGTGCCTCTCCGTCTTTTACGGCGCGCTATTCACAGTCATAGGCCTGCAACTGCCCTACTGGCCGGTATGGCTGGAGGGCCGAGGCATGGGGCCGGAGGCTATTGGCATCCTGATCGGCGCGGCATACTGGGGCAAGGTGGCAACCAATCCCTCCATTGGACAGTTCGTGGATGCCCACGGCCGCCGCAAGGCCGTCATGGTCGCCCTGGCTGTGGTAGCGTCGGCCTGCTTTGCGCTTTTCACCGTCATCGACGGCTTTTGGGGGCTGCTGGTCCTGAGCGTCCTGGGGTGGTCGCTGTTCGCCGGGCTAATGCCGCTATCGGAAACCGTGACCATGGGACTCACTGCACGGGGCCTGCTGGACTACGGGCGGGTCAGGCTGTGGGGGTCGCTGACGTTCATCGCCGCGGCCATGCTCGGCGGCTGGGTCCTGGAGCGCAGCACGACGACCGAGGTCATCCTGTGGATGGTCCTGGCTGGCATGGGCATCTCCACCCTGGCCGTATTCGCCGTTCCGGGGGTCCCGGCCGAGCGGCGGCGCGGCGCACGGCTGCCGTTCCGGGCGCTGTTCCGTAACCGCGCCTACATCCTGTTCCTCGCCACGGCCAGCCTGACGCAGGTGAGCCACACAGTATACTATGCGTTTGCAACGCTGCACTGGCGGGATGCCGGGTTGAGCGGCGGGACCATCGGGATGCTATGGGCCATCGGCGTCATTGCCGAGGTCGTGCTGTTCGCCTATTCCGGCCGGGTGCTGGCCCGCGTCGGCCCGGAACGCCTGCTGGCCATCGGCGCCATTGCGGGGGTGGTGCGCTGGAGCGTGCTGGCAGCCACCACGGACGCGGTACTGCTGGCTCCCGTCCAAATCCTGCACGCCGCGACCTTCGGGTGCACCCATCTGGGGGCCATGCATTTCATCGCGCGGCGCGTCATTCCTGGCCTAAATGGGCGCGCCCAGGCAACCTATTCATCGGTGGCGATGGGATTGGCGCCGGGCATTGGCCTGCTCGCCACAGGGCCGCTTTACTCAAACTTTGGGGGACTAGCCTTCCTGGCCGCCGCAGCGGTCGCGGCGACGGGAGGTGTCTGCGGCTGGGCGTTGGTCATTTTTCGCCATGCCCCGCCAGTAAAAGCCAGGCCGTAAAGTGGGAAAAAAATCAGTGTGGTATGGCTGCCATCCGCGCCCGCTTGGTGCCATTAACCTCAAACCCCATATGGCGTTTCAAGGGCCGTAGGAACCGGAGTACTTAAGCGACGGTTTCTTCGCGGCTGCTTTTGTTGGAGCCGACATAGGCGATGGCGGCATGCTCGGCGCAATAGGGCTTGCCCGGTGCACTCGGCGCGCCGCAGAAGTGGAACCCAGGCTCGCGCGGGTCGCCAATCGGCCAGCGGCAGGTGTGCGCCGACAGGTCCACGACCGAGCGAATTTTGGCCGGTGGCTGTTTGGCCTCGGCCGGCTTGGCGCGCGGCGGTTTGGCGGGAGCACCCGTGGCGGCGCGCTTGATCGGCGACGGCCGCCCCTTCAGGCCAAGACGATGCGCCTTGCCGACCACGGCGTTCTTGGAAACACCCAAGCGCTTACCGATTTCCCCCGTCGTAAGCCCCTCGGACCACAACGACTTCAGTTCTTCGATACGCTCATCCGTCCAGACCATCGGCGTCCCCTACCTCCTGATCCTGCGTTCAAACCGCAGTGCCCCAAGCAAATCGCGCCAACTCATACCGGGACGCGTCGCCGTTGTCCACCGACTCACCTCAATTGAGACACGACAGCGCCAGGATCCCGCTGAACCAGCCCCCTTATCCAGGCCGCCCAAGTGTAGAGTTTGAACCAACGATTGTCCACAATGCACTGAGATCGCATAACTTGAGGTGTGTGACGGTGAGATGCTGACGACGTAGCGAAAAGGCATTTCCAACAGAAGGTTCCACTCTCGGCCGAATGAAAATCGGGAAGCAGGTCGCGGTTGGTCTTCCCGCAAGAACAACCAAAAGCAAAAGGGCAACCAATCGGCTGCCCTTTTATGCTTCTGCGTGAGGTCTGAAAATTCCCACACCAGTTCCCACAGGAACCACTATCCTAATGATCTTCCACGCTTGCGAAAGATTGGCGTCCCCACGGGGATTCGAACCCCGGTTGCCGCCGTGAGAGGGCGGTGTCCTAGGCCTCTAGACGATGGGGACGTCGGGCCTGCGAGGGGGCGAGTTCTATCTGGTGGGATGGGGTTATGCAAGCGGTTTTTTGGCTGACTCCGTAACCGTTTGGAGGGTCATCGGCAGGAACGCGATGGCCGGAAAGGTCGGGTCGGGCATCAGGGGCCGCCACGCGGTGGCGATGATTTCTCCGGGCGTAGCCCCTGGGCCGCTGACGGAGACGATCAGCCACGCGTGCTCGCCATAAAACGCGTGGGCGAGGTCAATGAGGCTCGGGGCTGCCGGGGCGTTGGGGTGCGAATGATAGTGGCCAATGATGGCCAGTCCCTCGGCGCGGGCGGCGCGGTGGGTGGCGAGCAGCACCTCGGGGTCCACTTCAAACCGGTCGTGCTGACCGTGTGCACCATCCTCCTTCGCAACGTTGGCCGAGGGCACGGCGCGGTGGACCTGCCACACGCCGCCCTGCCCCTCCGGCATGAACGCCCGTGGCCCCTCGCCGACCAGAAGGCCGCAGCATTCCGCCGGCCACGCCTGCTGCGCCGCCGCGCGGATGGCGGCCATGATGCTGGAGGGAACCTCCAGGCGTCCGTCGGGTTCTCGGGAAACTGCGTTGATCATTGCGCCGCCGTGCTGGCCTCCCCATCTACCGACCCCACATGGATCCATCCGGCCACCCGGCCCGTATTCAAGTCGATAACAACCACCCGGTCCGTGCGCCCGCCGCCCTCGATGCGCAGGGTCATCAGCGTTCCGGCGGTGGTTGCCTCGGCAATGCGGCTGCCTGCCGGCTGGTTGAGGGCGATGCCGCCGAAAGACGACAGCGTCGTCTCGGCAGGCACGCTTGACGGCGCGGCAAGGACGGGCGGAGCGTCGCCATTGTCCGCAGCCGGGGCGTCGCTCTTTACGGATCCGCCCAGCTTGGAGTAAACCCCATAGCCAAGAAGCCCGAGGCCGCCAACGATCAGAATGGCCATTACAGCCGACAGCAGCTTCAACCCTCGTACAGCGTTCATCGTTGGTTCAACCCGTTCATCATCATCATTATCACAATGGAGTCACCCTGACCCCGTGAGCCCGAAGCCTCATCGCCGTACCGCCCGACCTCGCCGGCGCAGCCTTCTCCCCGCCGAAGCCGGAACCTTTTCCGACAGCGTGACGCTGGCGGCACCCGGCACCTTGGGCGACCCGGACATGGACGACGACGCCCTGCAACCTGACACGGCGGCGCCGCCCCTGCGCTCCCACCTGACCACGCGGCCCACCACCGAGGAGGACGGCGGGGCGCGCCTGGACAAGTGGCTGGCCGACGCCGTACCGGACCTGTCTCGGTCGCGCCTCAAGGCCCTGATCGAGGCGGGGCACGTCACCATCGACGGCGTGACGATAGAAGACGCATCGCACCGGGTCAAACCAGGACAGATCGCCACTGTCGATGTTCCCGAGGCAACCACGGCAAATCCCTTGCCGCAGCCGATGCCTTTGGAGATCGTCTACGAGGACGACTACCTCATCGTGATCGACAAGCCGCCGGGCATGGTGGTCCATCCCGCCCCCGGCAGCCCCGACGGCACGCTGGTCAACGCCCTGCTGCACCATTGCGGCGCGTCGCTGTCGGGCATCGGCGGCGTGCGGCGGCCGGGCATCGTCCACCGCATCGACAAGGACACCTCCGGCCTGCTGGTCGCGGCAAAGAGCGACACCGCGCACCAGGGCCTGTCCACCCAGTTCTCCGACCGCACCGTCAACCGTGCCTATTGGGCGCTGGTGTGGGGCACCCCCCGCCCCTCGGCCGGCGAAGTCGAAGGAAACATCGGGCGCAGCCCGACCAACCGCCAGAAGATGGCCGTGGTCAAGCGCGGCGGCAAGATCGCGCTGACCCGCTACCGCACCGTGTCGTCGTTCCTCGGCGGGGCCGTGTCGTTGATCGAATGCCGCCTTGCCACCGGCCGGACACACCAGATCCGCGTCCACATGGCCCATGTCGGCCATACGCTGGTTGGCGATCCCTTGTATGGGTCCAGCCGCCGCAAGGGCATCACCGCCGATGCCCAGGCCATGGTGGCCGGGTTCGACCGGCAGGCGCTGCACGCCCACCTTCTTGGCTTTGTCCATCCGATCACCGGAGAGACGCTGACCTTCAACTCCCCGCTGCCCGAGGACATGCGCGCCCTGATCGAACGCCTCAACGGCGGGGAGTGAGAGACTACCGCGCGGGCACTTCGGCGTCGGGGTCGGGCAGGTCCACACCTTCCTGCTGGGCCACCTCCGGCCCCCACTCGCGCAGCAGTTCCTGCTGACGGCTGCGGAGCGCGCTGATGCGCCGGGTCGAGGTCAAGCCAATGAAAGCGGCCATCACGCCGGGCGTCGCGCTGTACAGCAACCAGCCGAATGCCGCCGCGCCAAAAATGACCACCAGCGTAAAGACGTCGCTCAGGATGGTCAGGGCGTGCGGCACATCATTGGCGCCGCCCCACAGGTCCATGAGGTACGGCATCACGCCAGCGAAATTGAGGCCTCCGACGGTAACGCCGCCATACCGTTGCGGCCCCCGGTCCACCACCAGGGCAACGAAACTCGGCAGCATGGCAAAGGCCAGCAGCAGCAAGGTCGGCATGAAGAAAGCGACCATCACGAGTCCGGCAATCACGATGAGGATATTCAGGCTCATGTTGGACGGGGCGGACGATGGCTTCCGTGCAGGCGTGAGGGTGGCCTTCTTTTTCGCCATCAGAACATCCTCATGACCAGAATGATCGCGATGCTGACGATGGCAACAGCCATGGACGTCATGGCCGCCGCCCGCCGCCCTTGAACCTCGGCCTGCTCGTCACGCGCTACGCGGCCGGTTTCCAGGGCTTTGAGTTGCTGCGTAGCGGCACTGTATTCGGCCCGCGCCCAAGCAAATCCCTCGGCATCCTTTTGGCGTTCCTCCTGGTTGTCCAGAAGGTTGTAGAGTTCCGGCAGCATCCCCTTGCGGATGATCTGGGGAATTTCGCGTTCAAGATCACGGCGCCGCGCCCGGCCGTGAAAGCTCTCCACGATCGGCTGCAACTGCGCGCCCAGCCACCCAGCCAATCCGTGCAGCGCGGGCGGCCCCAGGCGCCATTGCAAGATGGCAAGCAAACTGAGCATGCCAATTGCAGCCCGCTGCGGGTCAGGATCGTTCAAGGCGCGGAACTGCACCTTGGTATCGCGCTCCCATTTGACGTTGATGAACGCCGCGATGTGCCGGTCCATCGGCTTGATCTTGACGTCAACCTTAGACGCCACGCGATCCAGCGCAGGCAGCAATTCACGGATTTCGGTAACGTATTCCCCTTCAATCAAGGGGCTTTGGCAATGCAGGTTCTCGTTAATCTCGTACAGGCAACGCTCAATCCCCGCACCCATGATCGGCGTCGTGAGATTGGCCTTCAAGTCCTTGAACTGGCTTTCGTAGTGGCCGAGTTCAGGACTGTACAGGCCCTGTGCCTCGACCCAGAATTTGGGCAGGTCCCGGCTTAGCATCTCGGCGTAGGATGTCAGCGGACGCCCTTGCATGAAGGCACAGGCCAAGGCCGTACCGAACCCGTCCAGCGTGGTGCGCACTTCGCGGTAGCGCACCGGAGCCTTGGGATCGAGGACGATCAGAACGCGCGCGACGGTCAAATCACTGGACTGACGGGGATCGCCGCTCTGCGCCTGCGCGATACGAATGGCATTCGCTACGGCGTCGGCAGCCTCGTTATCCTCGAGACCTCGGCGCAGCCAAACCTCCAGCCTGCCATCAAGGATCGGCGCGGCAGCCGCATCCCACTTTACGGACATGGCGTGGGCCAGCTCAGGCATGGTGAAGATTTCGCGGCCCTCGAACTTGAAGGGCCGCTGGGCGCGCTTGGGCGGTTTGGGCTGGATGGGCGTGAGGCGGCGGCCCTGAAGCCACAGATCCACGTCCTCCAGGTCCCACCGTTCCTTGGGATCGTCGCACAAGACGCCGCGCACGAACTCGATCAGGTTCAGCGGCACCCGGCCTTCGGCGGCAAAGGTCGCATAGGTGCTTTGCGCCATTTTGGCGCGGACAACGTCATCGTTGCTCCAAGTCTCGGTGATGTCGCGCCCGCTCAGCAGCGAAACCACGGTCAGGCCGAGGGCATACAAATCGTCCTTGGGATACCCCTGCCCGCGCCCCTCGGGATTGGCCTGCGCCATGTCCGGGGGTTCATAGGCTGCCGGGTTGTCGTAACCGGGCGGCGCCGTGGAGCAGTCACCCAGGCACAGCCGTTCGCGCGTGGTGTCGAACCAGAACAGGTTATCCAGCCGCACCGCGCGATGCGTCACGCCGCGCGTAGACATTTCGGTCATCGCCGTAAGCAACGGCTTGATGACTTTCTTGACCACCTGATTTTCGGGAATGGGGTCGAACTTTGTGTTCGGTCCCTTGGTCACGCGCCCCCCGGCGGGCCGTTCGTAAACCACCGCCACCAAACGCCGTTTGGCGGGCGGCCAATCGACCACTCCGTATTCGATGAGGTGGAGCATCCCGGCTGCCTGCACGCCCTTGAGCGAGCGCATGGCACCGGCGCGAACCGGCATGTCAGGACGGCAGATCAACGCCATCAGGGACCGCCCGGCACCCCGGCGATCCTCGCAATGAAAGGCAGTCGCCTGCGGACTGGACAGGTCCGGCAGCGGTTTGGCGGGATTAATTTCAAACCGGTCGCGCAGGACAACCGGCCCGCTCGCCGTCCCCGCCGTGGCTGGGGCCTGGTTCGCCATGCCGCCTCCACCTTTTTCCCCAAGGGCATCCAGAAGCGCAGAACGCCCATACTTCCATAATGGGAGAGCCTAATCCGGTTTTACCAACCGGATTAGGCTCTTGCCAGTCGTACGTACTATGCCTTCACCCAGCCGACAAAACAACTGGTGCAGGCGACCCGTCAATCAGTTGGCGAACGGGTCGTGCATCAGGATGGTGTCGTCTCGCTCCGGGCTGGTCGACAGCAGCGACGCCGGAGCCTCAATCAGTTCCTCGATACGGCGGACGTATTTAACGGCAGTGGCCGGGAGGTCGGCAAAGGAGCGCGCACCCTCGGTGCTCTGCGACCACCCTTCCCAGCTTTCGTAGATCGGCTCCACGTTTGCTTGGGCGGTCATCGAGGCGGGCAGGTAATCGATGACCTTGCCGTCCAGCTTATAGCCGGTGCAGACCTTGAGTTCGTCGAACCCGTCAAGGACGTCCAGCTTGGTCAAGGCGATGCCGTCGATGCCGCCAACCTTGACGGCCTGACGGACCAGCACAGCGTCGAACCAGCCGCAACGGCGCTTGCGGCCGGTAACGGTGCCGAACTCCTTGCCGCGCTCGCCGATGCGGGCACCGATATCGTCGAACAGTTCGGTCGGGAACGGACCTTCACCGACGCGGGTGGTGTAGGCCTTGGTGATGCCCAGAACGTACCCGATGCCACCCGGCCCCATGCCCGAGCCGACCGAAGCCTGGCCACTGAGGGTGTTGGAGCTGGTCACGAACGGATAGGTGCCGTGATCGACGTCCAACAGTGCCCCCTGCGCGCCCTCGAACAGGATGCGCTTGCCGGACTTGCGGTAATCATCCAGCACCCGCCACACCGGGCTGGCGTAGGGCAGGATCTGCGGCGCGATGGCCTTGATCTGGTCCCACAGAGCCTGACCGTCCACCGGCGCGGCGCCAAGCCCCTTGAGCAAGGCATTATGGTGGGCCAACAGGCGGTCGATCTTCATTTCGAGCGCGGCATCGTCGTCCAGATCGCACACGCGGATGGCGCGGCGGGCGACCTTGTCCTCATAGGCCGGGCCGATGCCACGGCCGGTGGTGCCGATCTTGCCCTTCCCGGCGGCGGCTTCGCGCGCCTGATCGAGAATGCCGTGCAGCGGCAGGATCAGCGAGGCGTTCTCGGCGATCTTGAGAACGCTCGGGTCGATGGTCACGCCCTGGCCGCGGATCTTTTCGATCTCGGTCACCAGCGCCCACGGGTCGATAACCACGCCATTCCCGATGATTGACGGGGTGCCGCGCACCACGCCGGACGGCAGCAGGCTGAGCTTATAGCTGACCCCGTTGACGACCAGGGTATGCCCCGCATTGTGGCCGCCCTGAAAGCGCACCACGACATCCGCCCGCGAGGCCAGCCAATCGACCACCTTGCCCTTGCCTTCGTCGCCCCACTGGGACCCGACGACCACCACGTTTGTCATGCAATCAACCCCGATCTGAGCCTGGAGCGACAGCCTTGACGGCGCCCCCGGCGGTGTAATGGGAACAACTCAAACGCCGCGCCTCGGCTTCGAGGTCAACGCCATTTTCAAGCGCCGCCACCGTGATCCAGCCCTCGGCATGGAAGCGGGCGGCCGAAGCGCGGTCGGCCTGCGCCAGCAATAGGCGGCGCGGTTCGGGCAACGGCGGCAGAACATCCGTCACCGCGTCGATGAACAGGCTGGCGCCCACGGCCTTCTCGCGCGCGACGCCGGCCCGGTAACGGCCACCCCGCCCCAGTTCACCGCGCGCCCGCGCCGCGAACAGGCTGAAGCTGACCCCGGTATGATATTCAAAGCCGCGGTTTTCGACCGGATCGACGGTCAGGCCGATACCCGGCGCCCCTTCCCGTACCTGCCGAACCACCTCCTCCAGGCGGGCGCGGCGGTCACCTGCCATACGCGGCAGATCCAGCCGGCGCAGCCGGGAAAGAGCCTCGTCGGCCGGGCCAACGCAGCTCACCAATTCGCCAAATAGCGCGGCGGCATCGGCACCCAGGCCGCGCACTGCCGTAACGTCCTTTTGATCGAGCATAGCACGCAGGCGCACGCGCGTATCCTGCGACAGATCCAGGTCATCGCACAGCGTCGGCACCAGGCTCGGCAGATTGAGATCGACCGTCACCCCTTCGACGCCAAGGTCAGCCAGCGCGGTGGCGACCAGAACGATCACCTCGGCATCGCTGGCCGGAGCATCGGAGCCGATCAGTTCCACGCCGACTTGGGTGAACTGGCGCTCGGGCCGGATCTGATCGCCCTTCACGCGCAGCACCTGCCCGGCATAGGCCAGACGCAGAGGGCGCGGAGCATGGGCCAGCCGGGTCGTGGCAATGCGCGCAACCTGAATGGTCATGTCGGCGCGCAGGCCCATCATGCGCTGCGATACCGGATCCATGACCCGGAAGGTATCCTTGGCGGTGGCAGCCCCTGCCCCGTCGAGAAGGCTTTCCTCGAACTCGATCAGGGGTGGCTTGACACGCTCATAGCCGTGACAGCCGAAATCCGACAAAAGGCGTTCTACGGCATGGCCTTCGCGCGCCGCATCAGGCGGCAGAACGTCACGAAGTCCGGTCGGCAGCAAAGCCTTGTTGGCATTATCGGTCATCGGACCACTTCCCAGGGAGGCGCTAACAGAGAGCCGGACATGGCACCGCCGGCCCCGGAGAGCCCGGAACCGGCGGTACTGCTGTCTACTCTCTTTAGCCCTTCGGCGCAATCGGAAATGGGTCGATCACCGTCAAAAGGAGACGACCGAGGCATCTCGGTTACTGGTGCCAGTCATCCCCGGCAAACCGGCCGATGGGCATGGGGTCAAGCAGTTCCGGCGCCATTGTGCGGCGCTCATGGGTCATGGAGCGCGGCGTATTGCGGCGCCTGCGGCAGGGGCCGAAGTAACCCGCAGCTTTGACGAACGGGCGCGGCTTGGTCAACACGTTATGAATGCGGCCGTACAACGCGTGAGCCGACACCGGCTTGGCAAGGAACTCATGCACCCCGGCATCGCGCGCCGCGATGACGTTATGCAGATCGGTGTACCCCGTCACCATGATAACCGGGACCTTCGGGGCCGGACTGTCGCGTCCCGTTCGCAACATGCGCGTAAACTCGATGCCATCGAGAGGCGACATATAGTTGTCGGAGATGATGATATCCGGGCAATAGTGGCGCAGTTCTTTAAAGGCATCGGCCCCGTCGCCGGCCTCGCGCACATCCTTGGTGCCGAACGCCGACAGGATCCCGCGCAGCAGGTTGCGCATGTAGCGGTTGTCGTCGATCACCAGGAACCGGATCCCACGCAGGTTGATCATTTCCTGACCGGGAGGACTCACGCCGAGCATGGTCACGATGCCGCCTCCTCCAGGCGCACGACAGCACCGGCGGGGCGTCCGGCGTCATCCGAGCGCAGGCGCACCGCCACACCATCAACGGTCGCCTCACCCTGCCCGCTGGCAGCGGCCAGGGCGCGCTCGACGGCAGGCAGCACTGCCGCCAGTGGCTCGCCGATCAGATGGCGCGCGGCTAGCCCCAGCGCAGCGGCGAAGGCCGGCGAACAGCTTGAGACAACGCCGTCACATCCAATCACCGCCATGGGCGCGGGGCACAGCGCAAGGACGTCGTGCATCAGGCCGAGTTGATCACCCAACTGTCCGAAGGCGTTCTCGCGGAACCGCTCGATGGTGCGGATATCCTCGTATGCGCGCAGGGCGGCGATGACCGTGGTGAACAGCTTGTCTGCGGTCAGTTCATTTTTGGCCTTGTAGTCGTTGATGTCGTAGTCAACGACCACCCGGCGTTCGGGAGCCTGCCCCGGTTGTCCTGTGCGCAGGATGATGCGAACCGCCTGGTTTCCCATGTCTTGACGAATTTCATGGACCAGACGCAGACCGGCATCCTCGGTTTCCATCACCACGTCGAGCAGGATGACCGCCGTGTCGGGATGATCGGCCAGGGCTTGGCGAGCCTCGGCGGCGGAGCGGGCACCGACCAGATGCAGTGGACGGCCGCGAAAACGGAGTTCCTCCAGGACCAGCCAGGACACCTTGTGCACCTCGGGTTCGTCATCGACCACCAGCACGGTCCACGGCGGGCGCTCCACGGCGTCAGGTTCAGCGACCGCACCGGGGACGGGATCAGGCCGGAAGGCAAGCGGAGTATCGTCACGGGTCATTATGCACACTCATCGAAATGAAAAGCGGTCACGGGCGGTCGCCCATGACGTCGAGAAAGGCTTCTAGGACCAATGGGTCGAACTGGCGGCCCCCTTCGTCACGCATCTCGGCCAAAGCACACTCTGGCTGCCACGCCTCCTTGTAGGGGCGGGGCGAGATCAGCGCGTCATAGACATCGGCAACCGCCGTGATGCGGGCGGCCAGCGGAATATCCTGCCCGCTCAGGCCGAAGGGATAGCCGCTGCCGTCAAAACGTTCGTGATGATGGCGGGCGATGTCGGCCCCCATGGCGAGGTACCCCTGCCCGCCCAGCAGCGCCGATGACCGCGCCAGAATGGCCCCGCCGACCACCGTGTGGGTTTTCATCACGTCCCATTCCAGGGCGTCCAGCTTGCCCGGCTTGCGTAAGATGTGGTCGGGCACCGACACCTTGCCGACATCGTGCAAAGTGCTGGCAAGGCCAATCCCCTCGATAAAGCCATCGTCCAGGAGGTCGGTGTAGTGCCCACGGCTGCGCAAACGCTCCGCCACGGCAGTCGATAGGTCGTGAACGCGGCGAATATGAGCACCGGTGTCGGTGTCGCGGTGCTCGGCCAGATCGGCCAGCGCGAACACGGTGGCCCTTTGCGCCACCTTCACGTCGGCCAGCAGGCGGCTGATGGTGCGCACCTGCTGATATGACCGCAAGCCAGCAACCACGGTGGAGAACAGGCGGTCCGAGGTCAATTCCGTCTTGGTTTTATAATCATTGATGTCGTAATCGAGAATGACCCGCCGCTCCGGGGCATGGCCGGGATGGGCCGTGCGCAGCACGATGCGGATATCGCGGTTGCCCAGGTCGCGCCGGATCCAGCGTACCAGCGACAGCCCGGCGGTTTCCGTCTCCATGACCACGTCGAGCAGGACCAATGCAACCTCCGGCTCGGCTTGGAGGATAGCCGATGCTTCGGCGGCGGAATACGCCGACAACAAATGGACCGGCCTGCCCTCGAAGCTAACACCGTCCAAGGCCAACTGAGTGACGGCGTGAACTTGTTCCTCGTCATCGACCACCAGCAACAGCCATGGCTGCGCGCGGCTTTCCTCTGACAGCATCACCGAAGGTCCGTCCTGGCGCAGGAACAAGAGCCTGTCATCATGCATGGCGGCCTCCGTTTGTCGTCTTGGGGGTAAGCGTCCGCGGGAAAACGAAGTGGAAGGCTGTGCCGGCCCCCGGCGACGACACCAATTCCACCGCGCCGCCCAGAACGTCGGTGGCCATGGAGCGCACGATGGCCAGCCCCAGCCCACTGCCCCCCGCGCCGCGCCGAGTGGTCACGAATGGCTCAAACACCAAGCTGCTCAGATGGTCAGGAATGCCGCATCCGGTATCGCTGTAGGACAGCGCCCAGGCGTCGTCGTCGATCACTTGGGCATGTACCGTGATCCGCACCGTGTCGGCCGGGGCACCTCCCGCCGGTACAGCATGCTTGGCGGTGTTGGACAGCAGGTTTAGCAAGATGCTGGCCAGTGCGCCGGGCACTGTTTCCACTTCCATCCCAGCCGGGCACTCCATGTGCAGGGCATGGGGCAGCGTCCGCAGCAGGCAGTGCCCAGACTGCGTCACCTCCTCGATAAAGACCGGAAGCATGACGCGCTGGACGTCCTCATGGTGCTGGGCCACCGACACATGCTTGAAGCTACGGGCCAGGCCGGCCGCGCGCTCGAGGTTGGTAAGCATGATGCGTTCGGTGCGCTCGGCGGAATCCAGATATTTGTCGAGGTCGCGCCGGGTCAGGGTATCCCCGGCGAGTTGTCCAGCCAGGGTCCGGCGCAGCACCGTGAAGTGCGATGCTGCCGTGACCACGACGCCCAGCAGGGTATTGACCTCGTGCGCGATGCCCGGCGCCAGTTTGCCTAGAAGGGCCAGTTGGTGCAGTTCCGTTGCGGAATCCATCTGCGTGTGCGCTTCCATGAGTACCGCTCCGTTAGTCTTCGGTCCGAACATCCAGCGGTATGGTGACGCGGAAGGCCGTGTGGTGCCCGTGGACCGATTCCACCGAAATGGTCCCGCCCAAGGTTTGAGTAACGAGGTTGTAGGTCATGTGAAGGCCCAGCCCCGTGCGGCCCAACGACCGCGTGCCGCTAAAGAACGGGTCGAACACGCGAGGCAGGTCCTTGGCGGCGATCCCTCCGCCATTATCGCGCACGGTAATGGTGACGGTATCCTCGGCCCGCCCGGCCCACAGCAGAACCCTGCCCCGCCCACGGCTGGCCGGACGGTCGGCCAGTCCATGCTCAAGGGCGTTGGCAAGCAATGCGGTAATGCAGCGCGCCAGAACACCGGGATGGGTGACGATGACAAGGTTTTCGTCAATCTCGACATGGAGATCCATCGGCTGCCCGACAATCATGTGGGCCATGGAATGAACCACAGCCTCCACATGGGGGCGCAGGCGGATCTGCACCGGGTCCTCATGGTTCCGACCAGCGGCGACCTGCCGGAAGCTGTCCACCACGGCGCTTGCGCGTTCGGTGCTGCCCCGTAGCAGGGCCAGGGTGTCCTCCGCCGCGCGCAGGAAGCGCTCCATGTCACCGTGAGTCAACGAACCGTCGGCCAGCGCCTGCTTAAGGTCAACGACCTTGCGCGCGAGGTGGGTCGTGCTGGTCAAGGTAACGCCGATGGGGGTGTTGAGTTCGTGCGCCACCCCACACAGAAGATCGTCGAGCGAGGCCATTTTCTCGGCCTGGAGTTGGCTTCTCTGAATGGCGTGCATGCGCCCAATGGCGGCCTCGGCGCACTCCTTCTCGCGGGCCAGTTCCCGTTCCAGACGGTAGCGATCGGTTATGTCGATCATGGTGGTCACGCGGTAACGGGCGCCACAATCGGCACGGTAGAGCGCCGAGTGGGACTTGACGTAGATTTCCTTGCCGTCGCGGCGGCGCAACTGCCAGTACGACGGCGCTTCCTGGCCTTTCAGGAAAAAGGTGTCGTGCAGGCGGCGCAACGGTTCGCGGAAGTGTGGCGGGCTTGCCTCGGTAAAGTGACGGCCCAGCAGGTCTTCCCGTGCAAAGCCGTAAAGGTCGCAGTAATGCTGGTTGACGTCCACGTACAAGCCGGCACGGTCTGTGACTGCCATCCCAGCCTGCATGTGTTGAGCCGCAGCGGCAAACAGTCCATTCAGTGGCGCAATGGTCTGCGGCACGGTGTTCTGCATGGAACCGTTCATGGCATTACCCCTGTCTTAACTAGCAGGAGTAAGACACTCAACCCGGCAGGCATCCAGGGAAGGTATTGTTGCGGAACCGGGACTCCTTGATGACGCCTTCCGTCGACGACGCCGAAAAGCAACGGCCAGCCATAGGTTTCCCTAGGCTGGCCGTTCAATGAACTGACGGTACGCGATCAGCGGTTTGCGAGTTCGTCCAGGTATTTCATCACCGCGACAGAGGCATCCGCGGCCTTTTGGATGTAGTTCAGAGCGCCATCCAGGTCGTTGTCGTTGTAGCGGCGCGCAGCCTCGATTCCCGCCGCGTGCACATCGCGGTGCGGATCGGCCAGCTTGGCATAGGCCGGGTGGTTGATGATGTCGGTGTCCTTGAGCGCATCGTACCACTTGCCCAGGCGGCAGGAATGGTGATCTGAAAGCTCATGGGGGTTCAGGGACGTGCGCCCGGCGACCATTTCGGCCAGACGCTTGCGCCAAATCATGTGGTCGGACTTGGCGACATGGACGGTAAAGTCCTTGATCTCCTGCGCGGCAAGTTCGGCAATACCGGAGGCGATCAGGTTGTCGGCCTGATCCATCACGTCAAGTATGGACCCGACCGAGTCCACGTTGGCCGACGCCATGCGGGCAATCGTCCCGATGCCTTCGGAAATCTCACCAGACGCGGCGTTCTGCTGATTCAGAATGGAGGCAACTTCCTGCATTTTGCCGGTCACGCTTTCGATGCGGACCAGCACGTCTCTCATTCCGTCTCCGGTCGAGGAAATCACCTCGCGGCCCTGCTCGACCGCCTGCGCGCCCTCTTCCATCGACTGCACGATGGAACTCATTTCGCTGCGCAGGTTGGCGATGCGGGAGCGGATGTCCTCGGTCGCCCGTGCGGTCTGCATGGCGAGGTTCTTGACCTCGGAGGCCACCACGGCAAAGCCCTTCCCTGCATCTCCGGCGCGCGCCGCCTCGATAGTAGCGTTCAGGGCAAGCAGGTTGGTCTGCTTGGCGATGGCTTCAATCTGCTGGACGATATCGCCGATTTGCTGCGACGCATCGGCCAGACCCTCGACCTTGCCGGCGGCGTCTTCCACCGCACGGGTGATGGTTTCCATGGTCGAAACGGCGTTGTCGCCCGCCTCACGCGCAGCCTCGGCGGCGTCGCGGGCAAGCGCGGCATCAGCGGCGGCATCATCCGAGTTTCGGGCGATTTCCTTGACGCTGGCGACCATTTCGTCGGCAGCGGCGGCAATGGCATGGGTGCGATGGTCGACCTCACGCACCGCACGCATGATTTCGGCCGTCGAGGTCACTGCTTCATTGGCGTTGACCGACATATCGACGATACGCACCAGCTCGCCCCTAGCCCGCTTATGCAGCGCCTGAGCCAGTTCATAAATCTTGTGCCCCAAGGGATCGCTGCTGTCGGTCACGGACATGTATTTGCCAGCAATCAGAAGATCAATGGCCTGCTCGGGGTTTCCCGCCTCAACGGTCCGACTCAGCTCATTCATGGTTTACTTTCCCCTTCCCCAAACCCGAACTTTCACAAGTCGGCAGGGTAACAAATATCTCCCGGTAATACATCCGATGATGACATGGCCTTTCGGCCAGCACTTATTCAAGCACCGACCGAAAGGCCCAATACTTTAGACAAACTCCAGCGCCATGGCCTGCACCACGTTGGGCAGAGCCTGAACCTGATCGAGCAAACCATCCGCCACAGGCTGATCGACACTGACCAAAGCGATGGCCCGCCCGCCCCGCGCGTCGCGGCCCAGATGGAACGAGGCAATGTTCACCCCGCCGGTCCCCAGCACGGTGCCCAGTGCGCCAATGAAGCCCGGCTTGTCCTCGTTCACCACATAGAGAACATGACGCCCCAACTCGGCCTCCACCGAAATGCCATTGATGTCGATGATGCGGGGCTTGTCGCCGCCGAACAGCGTCCCTGCCACGGTGCGGGTCTGGCGCTCAGTCGTGACGGTCAGGCGGACGACGGAGTGATAGTCGGCGCAGCTTTCAGTCCGCACCTCCGACACCTGGATGTCCCGCTCCTTGGCGATCAGGGGGGCGTTGACCATGTTGACGCTTTCCATCTGCGGGGCAAGCAGGCCCTGCAACAGGATGGCGGTCAGCGGCTTGACGTTCAACGCGGCGGCATCGCCCTGATACTCCACGGTGACTTGCGACAGGCTCGATGTGGTGATCTGCCCCGCGAAGCTGCCGATCTGTTCGGCCAGCCGCATGTACGGCCGCAGGCGCGGCGCGTCCTCGGCCGACACCGACGGCATGTTGAGCGCGTTGGTCACGGCCCCGCTCAGAAGATAATCGGCCATCTGTTCGGCCACCTGAAGGGCGACGTTCTCCTGCGCTTCCTCGGTCGAGGCTCCAAGGTGCGGCGTGCAGACGACGTTGTCCATGCCGAACAACGGATTGGCCTTGGCGGGCTCGGCCTCAAACACGTCCAGAGCGGCGGCGCGGACATGGGCGCTGTCCAAGGCAGCTTTGAGATCTGCCTCGACCACCAACCCACCGCGCGCGCAGTTGACGATGCAGACACCCTGCTTGGTCTTGGCGAGGGCGGCGGCATTGATGATGCCGCGCGTGCCGTCGGTCAGCGGAGTATGCAGGGTGATGATGTCGGCGCGGGCCAGCAACTCGTCAAGCTCCACCCGCTCGACGCCCAGTTCCACGGCGCGTTCCTGGGACAGATAGGGGTCGAACGCGACGACGCGCATTTTCAGGCCCTGCGCCCGGTCGGCCACGATGGCGCCGATGTTGCCGCAGCCGATCACGCCAAGCGTCTTGGCAAACAATTCCATGCCCATGAAGCGGGACTTCTCCCACTTTCCGGCATGGGTCGAGGCATTGGCTTCGGGGATGGAGCGGGCCATGGACATCATCATGGCGATGGTGTGCTCGGCGGTGGTGATGGCGTTGCCGAACGGTGTGTTCATGACCACCACGCCGCGTTGGCTGGCCGCCGGAACATCCACATTGTCCACGCCGATGCCCGCCCGACCGACCACCTTGAGGTTGGACGCCACGGCCAGCACATCCGCCGTGACCTTGGTGGCCGATCGGATGGCGAGGCCGTCATATTCGGGGATGATGGATTTCAGCTCATCGGCTGACAGGCCGGTTTTCACGTCGACCACAATGCCGCGTTCCTCGAACGCGCGCACGGCGGCCGGACTCAGCGTATCGCTGACCAGGACCTTGGGCATTGGACGTTCTCTCCCTGTGAGAAAACGGCCCGGCTTATCGTTTTGATTTATGCGCCGGGCCGTCGAAAGGATGGTCGTCAGGAAGCGTATTGCGCCTCCACGGTCG
>JBAYSM010000034.1:0-22830 GCA_041676205.1 Rhodospirillaceae bacterium
CGCCGCATTGCCGACATGCCCAAAGGCGACATGGGACTGCACGGACAGGATGGCGGAGGTCATGGGATGAACTTTCACGGTGGCGCATCAGCACCTTGCCACAGGCAGGCGATGATTTATAGTATGCCGCACCTGCGAAAAAACGTAATTTTATTGCGCAAAGGAGACTCGGTTCATGGCCGCCACCGCCCGCCCCCGCCGTTCAATGCTGTACATGCCGGGGTCCAACACCCGCGCCCTGGATAAGGCCAAGACCCTGCCCGCCGACGCCCTCATCCTGGACCTTGAGGACGCCGTGGCGCCCGACGCCAAGGTCGAGGCCCGCGCCAACGTGGTCGCGGCGGCTGGCGGCTATGGCGCGCGCGAGGTTCTGATCCGCGTCAACGGGCTGGCGACTCCGTGGGGTCAGGCCGATGTGGCGGCAGCGGCGACCAGCGCGGCGCACGGCATCCTCATCCCCAAGGTGGAAAGCGGCGACACCGTCCGTCAGGTCGAAACCATCATGAACAATGCCGGTGCGCGGCCTGACATGCAGATTTGGTGCATGATGGAAACCCCGCTGGGCGTCCTCCATGCCGAAGAAATCGCCTCGGCCAGCCCGCGTCTTGGCGGCTTCGTGATGGGCACCTCCGATCTGGCCAAGGACCTGCGCTGCCTGCACACGCCGATGCGCCTGCCCTTCGTGGCATCGCTGAACCTGTGCGTCCTGGCGGCGCGGGCCTATGGGGTGGCCATTCTGGACGGCGTGTACCTGGATCTGGCCGACGACGAGGGCTTCAAGGCGTCCTGCGTGCAGGGCCGTGAGATGGGCTTTGACGGCAAGACCCTGATCCACCCCAAGACCATCGGCATGGCCAACGAAACTTTCGGGCCGTCGGCCGACGAAGTGGCGTGGTGCGAAAAGATCATCGCCGCCCATGCCGACGCCGAAAAGGAAGGCAAGGGCGTGGTGGTGGTGGACGGCAAGCTGGTCGAAAACCTGCACGTCGTGTCGGCCCGCCAGACGGTCGAAATGGCCCGCCTGATAAAGCAACTCGAAGCCGACGCCGCTTAAGGAAAGTTGATCCGCACCATGAGCACGACCAAAACCAACCCCGGCAACTACTTCGAAGATTTCGCCATCGGCCAGGATATCGTGCACGCCACGCCGCGCACGGTGACGGCGGGCGACGTTGCGCTGTACACCGCACTATACGGCACCCGCTTTGCCGTGAACTCCTCGGCCGAGTTCGCCAAGGGCCTGGGGTACACCGATGCGCCGCTCGATGACCTGCTGGCGTTCCATGTGGTGTTCGGCAAGACCGTGCCCGACATCAGCCTGAACGCCGTCGCCAACCTGGGCTATGCCGAGGGCCGGTTCGGCGTGCCGCTGTATGCCGGGGATACCGTCGTCACCACGTCCAAGGTCATCGGCCTGAAGGAAAACTCCAACGGCAAGACCGGCGTGGTGCATGTGCGCTCCACCGGCACCAACCAGCGCGGCGAGATGGTCGTGGACTATATCCGCTGGGTCATGGTCAATAAGCGCAACGCCGCCGCCCCGGCGCCCGAAGCCGTGGTTCCCGCGCTGGCCAAGGCGGTGGACGCTAACGCCCTGCGCCTGCCCGTCGGCATCGAGATCGAAGCGTACGATACCGCCCTGGCTGGCAGCCCGCACCTGTGGGACGACTACGCGGTGGGCGAAAAAATCGACCACGTCGATGGGTTCACCATCGAAGAAGCCGAGCACATGATGGCGACGCGCCTGTACCAGAACACCGCCAAGGTGCACTTCAACCAGTACGAACAGGCATCCGGCCGATTCGGCAAGCGCCTGATCTATGGCGGCCATATCATCAGCCTCGCCCGCTCGCTGTCGTTCAACGGCCTGGCGAATGCCTTCAAGATCATGGCGATCAACGCCGGGTCGCATTGCAACCCGACCTTTGCCGGAAACACCATCCACGCCTGGACCGAGGTTCTGGACAAGATGGAATTCTCCGAGCGCTCCGACGTCGGGGCGCTGCGCCTGCGCACGGTGGCTACCAAGGACCGCCCTTGCGCCGATTTCCCTTACAAGGACTCCGAGGGCAAGTACCTGCCGGACGTGGTCCTGGACTTCGATTACACGGTCCTGATGCCGCGCCGCCAAGGCTGACGCCGACTGCTCCCTGGCCCTGCGGTCAGGGAGCAGCTATCCTTCCGGCAGGCGTGGCGGGTAGGCCCGATACCGGCAGCTTTCGCGCCATATGAGGATGCGGAGGTACCATTTTTTGGGCCTCCTAAACCTTCCCCTGCGATACCTACCTGGATGGGTGGCATGCAAACAGTCCGCCCGTGTAGGCCCCGGACATTGACAAATCCCGGTGCCAGGGGCTAAACCTGCCGCACTGCCAAAACGCACGTATCCGCATCGCCGGACCTGGACCGGGGCGATGCGGGGCTATCCCCGTCGAGAGGCCCGCGCCATGAAATCCACCACACGGCCCCTGTCCCCACACATTCAGATTTATAGTTTCAAGCTGCACATGGTGATGTCGATTTTGCATCGCATTACCGGTGTGGCCCTGGTCGTCGGCACTCTGCTGCTGGTGTACTGGCTGGGCGCCGCCGCCCAAGGCCCCGTGGCCTATGAGCGCGCCGCCGGTTTCCTGGGATCGTGGTTCGGCTACCTGCTGATCTTCGGCTGGTCGGTGGCACTGTTCTACCACCTGTGCAACGGGATCCGGCATCTGCTGTGGGACGCCGGCCAGGGGTTTGAAATCGACCAGATCCGCAAGTCGGGTATCGTCGTGCTGGGGGCCACGGCCGCCCTGACGGTGCTGGCCTGGATCCTGGCCCTGGCCATCTGAGAGACGGGGAGAAACTGAAAATGACCCTGCGTTCGCCCCTCGGCCGCGCCCGCGGCCTCGGCTCCGCAAAGGAAGGCGTCCATCACTGGTGGATGCAGCGCCTGACCGCTGTTGCCCTGGTGCCCCTGATCTTCTGGTTCGTGGTGTCGATCATCGCCAACGTCGGCGCCGACTACAACGCCATGAGCGACTGGCTCGGCTCGCCCTTCAACGCCACCCTGCTGGTCCTGCTGCTGATTGCCGCGTTCCATCACGCCCAGCTTGGCATCCAGGTGGTGATCGAGGACTACGTGCACTGCCACGCGGTGAAGACCGCCGCCATCATCGCCACCAAACTTGTGGCCGTCGCCCTCGGCGCCTACGCCGTGGTGTCGGTTCTGATCGTTGCCATTGGAGGCTGAGGACCATGGCCGCTTATAAGTTCATCGACCATGAATACGATGCCGTCGTCGTCGGCGCCGGTGGCGCCGGTCTGCGCGCGACCTTCGGCATGGTCGCCGCCGGCCTGAAGACGGCTTGCGTTACCAAGGTGTTCCCCACCCGCTCTCACACTGTTGCCGCCCAGGGCGGTATCGGCGCCGCGCTCGGCAACATGGCCGAGGATAGCTGGCAGTGGCATATGTACGACACCGTCAAGGGGTCGGACTGGCTGGGTGACCAGGACGCCATCGAATACATGTGCCGCGAGGCCATTCCGGCGGTGCACGAACTGGAACACTACGGCGTGCCGTTCTCCCGCACCGCCGATGGCAAGATCTACCAGCGCCCGTTCGGCGGCCACATGCGCAATTTCGGCGAGGCTCCGGTGGAGCGCGCCTGCGCCGCCGCCGACCGCACCGGCCATGCCATCCTGCACACGCTGTATCAGCAGTCCCTGAAGCACAAGGCGGAGTTCTTCATCGAGTACTTCGCGCTCGATCTCATCATGGACCCCAACACCGGGGAATGCCGTGGTGTCATCGCGCTGGACATGCAGACCGGCGAACTGCACCGCTTCAAGGCTCACCAGACCGTTCTGGCGACCGGCGGTTATGGCCGCGCCTTCTTCTCCTGCACCTCGGCCCATACCTGCACCGGCGACGGCAACGGCATGGCTGCCCGCGCGGGCCTGCCGCTTCAGGACCACGAGTTCGTGCAGTTCCACCCGACCGGCATCTACGGCTCGGGCTGCCTGATCACCGAGGGTGCGCGCGGCGAAGGTGGGTACCTGACCAACTCGGCCGGCGAACGCTTCATGGAGCGGTATGCGCCGACCGCCAAGGATTTGGCTTCGCGCGACGTGGTTTCGCGTTCCATGACCATGGAAATCCGCGAAGGCCGGGGCGTGGGCCGTGAAAACGACCACATCTTCCTGCACCTTGAGCACCTTGGCCCGGACGTCCTGCACGCCCGCCTGCCCGGCATCACCGAAACGGCGAAGATCTTCGCTGGTGTGGATGCCACCAAGGAGCCGATCCCGGTTCTGCCGACGGTCCACTACAACATGGGCGGCATTCCGACCAACTACATGGCCGAGGTGCTGCGGCCGACCAAGGACAACCCGGACGCTGTGTGCGGCGGCCTGATGGCTGTCGGTGAATGCGCCTGCGTGTCGGTGCACGGCGCCAACCGCCTGGGCACCAACTCGCTGCTCGACCTCGTGGTGTTCGGCCGTGCCGCCGCCCACCGCGCCGCCGAGCTGATCAAGCCCGGCACCAAGCACAAGCCGTGGACCGAAAGCTCGGGCCAGGAGGCGCTGGCCCGCCTGGACCGCGTGCGCAATGCCTCGGGTTCGCTGCGCGTTGCCGACATCCGCCTGGAGATGCAGAAGGCCATGCAGCGCGACGCTGCGGTCTACCGCACCACCAAGTCGCTGGCCGAAGGCGTGGAGAACATCAAGGCCGTCGCCGCCAAGCTGCCGGACATGAAGATCACCGACCGTTCGCTGATCTTCAACACCGATCTGGTTGAGGCGCTGGAGCTTGAAAACCTGATGGCTTGCGCCGCTGCAACCATGGTTTCGGCCGATGCGCGCAAGGAAAGCCGCGGCGCCCAGGCGCACGAGGACTTCCCCGACCGCGACGACGAAAACTGGATGAAGCACACCCTGGCCTACGTCGATGACAAGTACAACGTCACCCTCGACTACCGCCCGGTGCACACCTTCACGCTGACCGACGAGGTCCAGTACATCGAGCCCAAGGCTCGCGTGTACTAAGAGGCGAGGACAACGCTATGGCCGAATTCAATCTGCCGGCAAACAGCCGGGTCACTGAAGGCAAATCCTTCAAGGCCCCGGCCGGCGCGAAGAACGTCAAGACCTTCAAGATCTATCGCTACGATCCGGACAGCGGTCAAAACCCGCGCATGGACGCATACGAGATCGATCTGGACGCCTGTGGCCCGATGGTCCTGGACGCCCTGCTGAAGATCAAGAACGAGGTCGACAGCACGTTGACCCTGCGGCGGTCGTGCCGCGAGGGCATCTGCGGGTCGTGCTCCATGAACATCGACGGCACCAACACCCTGGCCTGCCTGAAGCCGATTGCCGACGTGAAGGGCGACGTGGCGGTCTATCCGCTGCCGCACATGCCGGTCATCAAGGACCTGGTGCCCGACCTGTCGGTGCCTTATGCGCAACTCGCCTCCATCGAGCCGTGGATGCAGTCCGACACCCCGCCGCCCGGCAAGGGTGAACGCCTCCAGACCCCCGAGGAGCGTGAAAAGCTCGACGGCCTGTGGGAATGCATCCTGTGCTTCTGCTGCTCCACGAGCTGCCCCAGCTATTGGTGGAACGGCGACCGTTACCTCGGCCCAGCGGTCCTGTTGCAGGCGGCGCGCTGGATCAACGACTCGCGCGACGAAGCGACCGGCAAGCGCCTGGACTATCTTGAAGACCCCTTCAGGCTGTACCGCTGCCACACCATCATGAACTGCACCAACACCTGCCCGAAGGGTCTGAACCCGGCCAAAGCCATCGCCGACATCAAGCAGAAGCTGCTGTCGCGCGTCGTCTGACCCCACCACCCTTCAGCCGGTTTCGGCTCAGGCGAAAAGCCGCTCCCTCGTGGGGCGGCTTTTTTGCATGTCGGCCCCCGGCAACAGGCCGCCTCACGGTGACGCGGCATTTTTGCATATCAGCAATGCGCGAACTAGTGGGGGTGAAAATGACCTATAGGTTAAACTGATCTCTGTTCATGCGCCGCGCTTGAGGGGGTTTGACAGCGCAAAGGGGCACCCAATGATCGACCGCCGCGATAGCAGCAGCAATAGCACGGGCAGTACGGGCCTCGTCGGTCGTCAAAGCGATCTTCTCCAGGGGATCCTGACAACGGGCGTTGCGGCACTCATGATCGCCGGACCCGACGGCCGCATCCACTTCGCCAATGAACGGGCCGCTGCCGTGCTGGGCGTGCCGCTGAATGACCTTCTGGGCCGCGACTGCACGGACGAAGCATGGAGCGCCCGCACGCCTGACGGCGACCCCCTGCCCCGCAATGCCTTCCCGTTCTCCATTGTGTTGCGCACCGGACGCCCGCTGGATGCCTTTCGCATGTCGGTGGTGGGTTCGGATGGCCGGCGGCGCCAACTGTCGGTGAACGCCGCGCCGGTTCCCGGCAGCGACGACATCGTGTTCGCTGTTCTGGACATCACGGCAGAGGAAGAAACCAAGGCGGCCCGCAATCGCCTTTTGGAAATCCTGGAGGCCACCCCCGATTTCGTGTCGATGAGTGACCTCGACCGCAATGTGGTCTACATGAATGCTGCCGCCCGCCGCACCGCTGGCGTCCCGCCGTCTGCCCCAGGGGCCTTTGGCTTTGACATCCCGCATGGCTCGGGCCGCGTGGGTGCATGGCTGCATCCGGCGTGGGCGGCCCGCAAGATTGCTGAAGAGGGGATTCCCACCGCCTTGCGCGATGGCGTGTGGGAAGGCGAGACGGCCCTGATCGGTCCCGATGGTCAGGACATCGCCATGTCGCAGGTCATTCTGGCCCATACCAACGGGCAAGGTCGAGTCGATCGGTTGTCCTCACTCATGCGCGACATTTCCGATCAACGGGCGGCACGCCGCGAACTGGCACAAAGCGCCGCTCGGTTGGAACGCGTGCTGCACGTCAATCCCAGCGGCATCTATGCCCTCCGTCTGGACCCCGAACAGCCCGAGGCACCGCCGGTCGGCGTGTTGGTCAGCCAAACCATGGCCGATATCAGCGGACGGTGCCTGGCCGACTGGATGGCGGACCCGCACGGCGTCTGGCACAGCCTCATCCATCCCGATGATCGCGCCTTCGTGGAAGCCAACCAGTGCCGCTTGCTGGCCGAAGGCTCGATGGAGCACGAATACCGCATCATCCCGCCTGAGCGCAGCGATCCGGTGTGGGTGTCCGACCGCGTCGTCCTGCTGCGCGATGGCCTGGGCCGATCGACCGAAATCATCGGCGCGTGGATGGACATCAGCGGCCGCCACGCCATGGAGGAAGAACTGCGGCGGTCAAACTCCGATTTGGAGCAGTTCGCCTATGTCACCTCGCACGATCTTCAGGAGCCGCTGCGGATGGTGGCGGCGTATCTCGGCCTTCTGAAACGCCGCCTCGGGGACAGCCTGGACAGCGAGTGCACGGAATTCATCGGTTACGCCATCGACGGCGCGCAGCGCATGCACCGGATGATCAACGACCTGCTGAGTTATTCGCGGGTCGATCGCATGGGCGCCCCCTTTGCGGAGGTCGATGCCTCAGCCGCGCTTTTGGCCGCGATGGCAAATCTGCACAAGGCGATCGTGGACAGCGCCGCGACAATCGAGGTGGAAAGCCCGCCACTGCCCAAGGTATGGGCCGACGGCGCTCAGTTGGGCCGGCTGTTCCAGAACCTCATCGGCAACGCGTTGAAATACTCCCACCCGGACGTCCCTCCGGTCATCACGATCTGCTGCGCCGAAACGTCGGAGGGATGGCGGTTTTCAGTGCGCGACAACGGCATCGGCATCGAGAGCAAGGATTTCACCCGCATCTTCCAGATCTTCCAGCGCCTGCACCCGCGCGGCCCCGCCGACGGCACCGGCATCGGCCTATCCATCTGCAAACGCATCGTGGAACGTCATCGCGGCCGAATCTGGCTGGAGTCCACACCGGGCAAAGGAACAACGTTCCACTTCACCTTGGCGAAACCAGCCAACCCTTAGCGGCAGGCGAAGAAACTCCGGTGCGGGGTCACCAGCCGGCATTGAAAGCGGGTGCTCGATACGTAGTGGGCCGTCCGTCCAGTCTTGGCGCACTCGCGGTTTGCCATGGCTTCCAGCGTTGCGCGGTCGGCATCGCCGGCATGGCAGATCGCCACGCGGTCTGGCGTCGATTCTCCGACCTGCGACAGGGACCCGGCCTCACGACGGGTATCGACCCAGGGTTCACCGGCACAGGCCGAGACGGCCAGGACGGCGCAGAAAGAAAGGCAGAGGGTAACGGTCAAACGGCGGGTCACGGCGGGCTCCTCGGGGTGCCCCTCCTGTTTAACTGGTGCAGCGTCGATGGAAAAGCCCTCTTGGCACGCGTATGCTATGCCGCCCTGTGGCGCCCATCCTACCTGATCGGCCTGGAACTCGGCTTTTCGGTCGCCAACGCCGCCGTGGCCGTCGCCAAACGGGCCCTAAAGCCTGGCGACGTGATGGATGGCGGGGGCGGCACAACCGTCTGGCGTCCGGCTACGCGCTGAGATGGAGGCCGAGTTCGGCCCGCAAAAGACATGAAGACGGCCCCCTGGGGGAACAGGGGGCCGTTTCGGTGCGTCGGCAGGGGGAGTTTCTGGAGGGGTCAGCCGGCGCGGATTTGGGTCAGGAATTTTTGCATCTGCTCGTCCAGGCTCTGGGCCTGATCGGACAGCATGCCCGCCGAGTCCAGCACCCGGTTCGAGGCATGTCCAGTTTCCTGGGCCGCCTGCGTGACGGCCTGGATGTTATCGGATACCTCCTGGGTGCCTTGGGCGGCCTGAGTGACGTTGTGGGTGATCTCGCGGGTTGCCGCGCCCTGCTGCTCCACCGCCGAGGCGATGGCCGACGAGATCTCGTCAATGCGGCCGATGATTTCGCCGATCCCCCGAATGGCCTTGACGGCATGCTGGGTGGCGCCCTGAACCTCGTTGATCTGGCGGGCAATATCTTCGGTGGCGCGGGTGGTCTGATTGGCGAGTTGCTTGACCTCGTTAGCGACCACGGCAAAGCCCTTGCCCGCATCCCCGGCCCGCGCCGCCTCGATAGTGGCGTTCAGGGCCAGCAGGTTGGTTTGGTCTGCAACATCCGTGATCAGGGCCACGACCTCGCCGATCTTCTGAGCGGAGCTGGCCAACCCCTGCACCAGTTCGTCGCTGCGCCGGGCTTCCTCAACCGCCTGATGGGCGATCTCGCTGGACTGGTTAACCTGGCGGGCAATCTCCGAAATGGAGGCCGCCAGTTCCTCGGACGCCGCAGCAACCGTCTGCACGTTGGCCGTGGCTTGTTCCGAGGCCGCCGCAACAGTCGTCGCCCGGTTGCTGACATCGTCGGCAGCCGCCGTCATGCCGCGCGCAGTGTCCTGCATTTCGCTGGCCGACTCGGAAACCGCCCGGATGATGCGCCCAACCGAGTTTTCAAAGTCCTCGGCCAGCCCCTTCATCAGGTCGCGGCGGTCTTGCTCGGCCTGACGGGCCATCTCCTGCTGCTGCGCCTCCAGGCGGCGGTTTTCCTCGGCGTGCTCCTTGAACACCTGGAGCGCCTCGGCCATGCGGCCCAGTTCGTCGCCACGGCCACGTGCAGGCACATCAACGGCAGTATCGCCCGAGGCAAGACGGCTCATCGCGCCGGTCATCGCCATGATCGGCCGCGACAGGCCATTGCCGAGGATCACGGCCACGGCCAGACCGCCGATCAAACCGGCCGCCCCGACAAATCCAATGATGAGCGTGGAGGCGCTCAGGCTGCTCATCAGCCCGGCATTGATGTCGGCCTCGACCGCGCGGGCGTCCGCCACCACGGCATCAAACGACGCCACCAGGGCCTTGTAGCGGTCCTGCATGGGGCCTTCGAGCAGGGTACGCAAGTCCGTCGTCAGGGTTTCCACCTGCCCGAACTTTTCGCGGAATTCCGTATAAAATCCCTGAATGGCCTCATACACGTAGCGCGAGTCATGGCTGGCGGGGATGGAGTAATCGGCCAGTTGCAGCGGCGTTTCCATGTCCGACAACTGCCGCCGCGTGGCCTCGGCCAGTTCCGGACGCTGGCGGCCCAGGTACATGTTGGCGTTCAGGCGGGCTTGCAGCGTGCGTTCACGGGCAATGCGCAGATAGCTCGACGTCTCCTCGTCCGCAGCGATCGACGGTTCGCTGATCAGCATGTCCAGGTTGTCGGTGAGGTTCTGCCCTGCCGGGTCCAGGGCCATGGAGATGATCATCTGCCGCTGCGTCTCCAGGCGCGCGGCGGTCGCCACGTCCGCCATATAGGCGCGCAGATCGTCAGCCAGTGTGGCGAGTTTTTCACCCTGCGCCGGAATGGTCGCGGCAGCCCGCGCTGCGTCGATCCGCCCGACCAACGCCTCGCCCTTGGTGCGGGCGGCGGCGGCTTCGGCGTCGCGGCTGGTTGCCAGAAATTCGCGTACGTGCAGACGGACGTCCTGGAACTCGGTCTTGGCCGCCATGATGTTCAGGGCATCGCCGACCGTGTCGGCATAAGCCTGCACCGACGTCGTGGTCGAGCGCGAACCACTGATCCCCACCCCGGCGACGACAGCCGCGAGGAACAGCGTGGAGGCGAAACCGGCGAAAATCTTGTGTTTGATGGACATGCGGCCGAACAGACCCGCACCACCACCCGTATGGGCGGTCTTGTCATGTGACGCAGCCACGATGGTTCCTCCCAGGTTTTAACCGGGGAGCCGCTGCCAGATCATCGCCCAGCTTTGTTCGGCCCCCGTGTCCGGCCATGAAGTACTACACCGGACGACTACGGTTTTACCCAGACGAACCCGCTTAAGCCAGTGGAAATAGGTGTATGCCCATGGATCAACCTGCTGATGACGGCAAAAGCCAGTGATCCGCTACGGAAGGCGCGCCTTCGCGGAGACCGTGAAATACCCCATGGTATACAACGTTCAGATATCCACTCCGACGCCCTACCCGTCCGGGCCGGATGTCTAGTCCGCCAAGGCTTCGACCACTGTGCCGTCGGGACTTGCCAGGGGATGGCCATAGTGAAAGCCCTGCCCCAGGTCGATGCCGATCTCGTGCAGCATGCGGCTGGTTTCGGCATCCTCAACGAATTCTGCGATGGTCCGCAAGCCGAACTCGCGTGCCATGCCGTGGATGTGCTCGACCATGATGCGGTCACGGCGGTCGGTGGCGATGTGACGGACGAAGCTGCCTTCGATCTTGACGAAGTCCACGGCCAGATACTTCAGGTACAGGAAGGACGAGAACCCGCTACCAAAGTCATCCAGGGCGAAGCGGATGCCCTGGCCGCGCAGGTTTTCCATGGTGCTCAGGAGCGTGTCGAAATGCGGCAAGGCCTCGCGCTCGGTGATCTCCAGGACAATCTGCGTGGGGGCCATGCCGAAATCACGCACCAACTGGGGAAGCCCGCGCAGCCACTCGGTGTCGGCGATGGTACGGGCGGACAAATTGAAGAAATAGGCCCCGGCCGACTTGCCCGACCGGGAGATCTCGCGCAGGGCGCCCATGATGATCGCGCGGTCCACCGCATGGGCAAGGCCCAGTTCCTCGGCCGTTTCAATGAAGTCGCCGGCCGAGACGTAGGCATCGCCGTCACGGATGCGGGCCAGCACTTCGTAGCCATAGGGCTGTCCATCCGACGTCTGGCAGATCGGCTGGAAGAACGGAATCATGCGGCCCTCGTCGAGGGCGCGTTGCAATTCCTGGCCCTTGTTGAACACCTCCATGACCATGTCTTCCTCGGACGCGTCGAGGGTGGACACGCGGTTTTTGCCAAGCCGTTTGGCCTTGTACATCGCCACGTCCATGGCGATGTTGAGCTTCTCGACGTCGGTGCCGTTCTCGGGGAATGAGACAAGGCCGATGCTGCAACTCAGCTTGGCGTTCCCGACCGGCAGGCGGATGACGGCCTGGCTCAGTGCGGCGTGCACCGTGTCGGCCACGGCGCGCGCCTGTGAACCCGACGTATCGGGCAGCAGAATGGCGAACTCGTCGCCGCCCAGGCGAGCCACCACGTCGGTCCGGCGCAGGCGCGATACCAGCACCGCCGTCAGTTCCTTCAGCGCCAAATCGCCGACCGGGTGGCCGTAGGTGTCGTTAACGTGCTTGAAGTTGTCGACGTCCAGCATCATCAGCGAGAACGAATGGTTGGACCGCCGCGCGCGCTCCACTTCCAGCTTGAGGAAATCCTCGAACTTGCGACGGTTATACAGGCCGGTCAGGGGGTCGCGTTCGCTATAGGTCTCCAGGCGCTCATGGTAGTCCTGGATGGTGCTCAACAGCTTGTTGAAGTGGTCCGACAGGCGCTGCACCTCGACCAGATTGGACCGCCGCCCTTCGACCCGTCGGTTGAGGTCGGTGTGCTGGATGATCTCGTCGATCACCTGCACGAACTGGGCGATGGGAAAGGCGATGAAGTAGCGCAGTTTGAAGTACAGGACGATCAGGATGACCGACAGCACGACGGCGAAATAAAAGATCACCGAGCGGATCACGAACCCAAGGGAAACTTTAAGGTTGGTAACGGGGAACGTGATGTCCACCACCCCATTGACGGCCCCGACGGGGGCATCGTGACAGGCCTGGCATTCTTCCTTGACCTGCACGGGATACAGATAGCGCAGCAAGTCACGGCGTGTCACCAGGGCTTCCTTGCCGGTCGTCAGAACCTGCTGCAACAGTTCGTCATTGCCCCTGACCGCCGCTTCACCGTCGATGTCGCCATACTGCGCAATCACCGGGGAACCGCGCCACACGGCAATGGTGGCATCGGGGCGGGTGCTGTTCAGGCGGGCCACGATGTCGCGGATCTCGTCCTTATCCCAGCCCTTGCGCATGGCCGAGTAGAGGGACTGGAAGATCAGTTCGGATGTCTGCCGGGCTTCCTCGTGAGCCAGATCGCCGACTGCCCGACGTTCGATAAACGTCGACAGAAGCATGACCATCGCCACTGCGATGACCAAGACCGTGGCCGACAGCACCAGCATGAACTGGCCGATGGTGAACGTGCGCAGCGAGCGCGCCAATAATCCGAGCATCAAGGGTCCCTTACCGGCGCGCCCACGCATAAGCCGAAAGACTTATTTAGCAGACTAGGCGGGCGTTGGGACAGAGCTTTAACCACAGAACAGTTCGGGTTTCTATCAGCAGTCCGGGACGCGGCAGTCGTTGGAATCAAGCTCCGGCGGCGGCACCAGATACCGCACGACGTCAAAAAGCAGCCGCCGTGCCGCCGGACTGTCCGCGCCCGATGCAAAACTGTCACCCAAGGCATCGCCACGGATTTCAGACAGCACCCGTTCCCGGTAACAGAACGCCGCCTGAAGCGCCTCTCCCCCCGTCAGCGCCGGGATATCGCCCGCACAAGCGTCGGCGCCATCGGCCTGGACCGGCGCGCCGAACATGAGGACGAAGCGGTACTCCGGGCGGGATGCCTCGCCGGCCACCGCAGTATACCGTAACGGTGGAGCGACCAGGGGCGGCGCCGGGAAGGCGGCCGCCAAAGCAGCGGGCGTCACGTCCGGCGGGGGATTATGAACCTCGATCAGGAACGGCTGCCCACCGCCGCCATAGGTCCAGAAGGCGCGCGCCGTTTGCACCTCCGACCAATGCCGCGACAGGCGCGCGACTCCGCAAGCAGAAAGCATCGCAACAGCACAGATGCCCGACACAACCGGCAACCAGCGACGCATCATCATGCTTTTTCTCCTTCAGCCAAACGAGGCCACGCCAAGACTATTGGAGTCCCGCAGCGGGAGCAATTCGCCGCACGCACCCCCTTTTCGGGCCACGCTGGGGCACCGTCACCTGCATCGGACTTGCGCCGCTACAATCGAGCCGACATTTTATGGAACCTTTTCGAGGTCGAGCGCGTTGGAGGTGGAGTGTCGTGCGGTTCTGCGAACCCCGCTTTATCCAAACGACCAATCGCGTCATGTCGTTCGTCAGGTGCGAGGCGGCCCCATCCGTTCCGTACCACCTTCTAGCCAGGGTAAAAGACAGACTGCGCCCCGGCACGGGCCTCCCTCGCCCCTGCCGGACACAACCGGGCCCGGACCAGCCAGATCCGGGCCCGATTTCCTTGTCCTGAACCCATTGATGGGCGTCAGATATCCAGCGCCTCTTCGGTCACGAAGCGGGCGTGCTGCTGGATGTAGGCGAAACGGTGCTCAGGTTTGCGGCCCATGAGTTGATCGACCAGCTTGGCCGTGGCCAAGCCGTCTTCGCGGTCTTCTTCGGTACGCTTGCCGGGCACCACCACCTGCAACAGCGACCGGGTGGCCGGGTTCATGGTGGTTTCCTTGAGCTGCGGCGGCGGCATTTCGCCCAAGCCCTTGAACCGGCTGATCTCGACCTTGGACTTGCCCTTGAAGGTGGTCTTCATGAGCTTGTCCTTGTGGGCGTCATCGCGGGCATAGACCACGGTGCCGCCAGCGCTCAGGCGGTATAGCGGCGGCATGGCCAGATACAGATGTCCGGCCTCCACCAGACCCGGCATTTCCTGATAGAAGAACGTCATCAGCAGCGAGGCGATGTGCGCGCCGTCCACGTCGGCGTCGGTCATGATGATGACTTTTTCGTAACGCAGGCGCTCGGGGTCGAAGTGGTCGCGGATGCCGCAGCCCAGCGCCTCGATCAAGTCGCTGATTTCCTGGTTGGCGCGCATCTTGTCCATGGTCGCCGACGCAACGTTCAAGATCTTGCCGCGCAGGGGAAGTACCGCCTGGGTTTCCCGATTGCGGGCCTGCTTGGCCGAGCCACCGGCCGAATCGCCCTCGACCAGGAAAATCTCGGTGCCCGTGGCGATGGACCGCGAACAGTCCGACAGCTTGCCCGGCAGGCGCAACTTCTTGGTGGCGGTCTTGCGCGACAGGTCCTTGGACTGCTTCTTGCGCTGCCGGTCTTCCAGGCGCGCGATGCAGTGTTCCAACAGCTTGTTGGCACTGTCCGGGTCGGCGGTCAGCCAATGGTCGAAGTTGTCGCGCAATGCTTGCTCGACCAACCGGGTCGCCTCGGCCGAGGCCAGCTTTTCCTTGGTCTGCCCCTGAAACTGCGGCTCGCGGATGAACACCGACAGCATGACGCAGGCCCCGGCGACCACGTCCTCGGCGGTCAGGGCGGCGCCCTTCTTGTTGTTGGTCAGTTCGGCATAGTGCCGCAGACCGCGCGTCACGGCGTTGCGCAGGCCGCCTTCGTGGGTGCCACCCTCGGGCGTCGGGATGGTGTTGACGTAGGAGTTAAAGAACGACTCCTCGTCCTCGGGCCACAGCACGGCCCATTCCACGCTGCCCATGTCGTCGGCCAGCGTCCCGGTCCCGGCGTACATGGTCGACACCGACGGGCGCCCCTCGGTCGCGGTGCGCAGGAAGTCGGCGAGGCCGTTGGGGAAATGCAGTTCGTCCTGGGCCGGGACCGCTTCCCCATCGGGGATCAGCAGCGGGTCACAGGACCAGCGGATACGCACGCCGCGGAACAGGTACGCCTTCGATCGTGCCATGCGGTACAGCCACGCCGGCCGGAACCGGGCGCGCGGGCCGAAAATCTCGGGGTCGGCGCGGAAGCGGATGACCGTGCCGCGCCGGTTGTTGACCGCGCCCATGTCTTCCAGGGCCGAGGTCGCCAAGCCGCGCGAATAGGTCTGGCGCCACAGGCGGCGATCGCGCGCGACCTCCACCACCGTTTCCTCGGACAGCGCGTTGACCACCGATATCCCGACGCCGTGCAGGCCGCCGGACACCTTATAGGCATCGCCGCCGAACTTGCCGCCCGAGTGCAGGGTGGTGAAAATCACCTCCAACGCCGACTTGTCGGGAAAGCGCGGATGCGGATCAACGGGAATGCCGCGCCCGTTATCGCGCACGGTCACGGACCCGTCGATGCCCATTTCCAGATCGATGAAGGTGGCATGGCCCGCCACCGCTTCGTCCATGGCATTATCAAGCACTTCCGCCACCAGATGGTGGAGGGCTTTTTCGTCGGTGCCGCCGATGTACATGCCTGGACGCTTTCGGACAGGCTCCAGACCCTCAAGGACTTCGATGTCCTTAGCGGTGTATCCGTTGGTTTTCGGCGTGAGTTGTTGGAAGAGGTCGGTCATGTCCGGCATTATAGGGTTTCCTTCGTGCCGGGCAAGACCGTCGCGGGGGCTGTTTTCACTCCCTTCCACGAACGCCAGAAATGAAGGAACCACCATGAGCCAAGCCCCAGATGGCCCCGTCGGCGAGGTTTCCATCCGCACCATTGCCATGCCGGCCGATACCAATCCGGCCGGTGACATCTTCGGCGGCTGGCTGATGAGCCAGATGGACCTGGCGGGCGGCACCTTCGCGCGCTACCGGGCGCACGGACGCGTGGCAACAATCGCCGTCGACGGGTTTTCCTTCCATAAGCCCGTTTTCGTGGGTGACGAACTGACGTGTTATTCCACCGAGGAACGGCGCGGCAAAACGTCCATCACTGTGCGTGTGTCGGCCTGGGTCCGGCGCAGCGATACCTGCGAACAGGTCAAGGTTACCGAGGGACTTTTCACCTTCGTCGCCATCGACGACAACCGGCAAAAAAGGACATTGCCGGAATCACCTTAGTCTTAAATGGTTGCATTTGAAACCAACCTTGAAGCACAGTCGGGTCAAGCGCCCACGAAAAGGGGGCTGCCGATCACCGGGAGGAAGCTCATGTCGATCATTCGTACCAGTATGAAAGCCGTCCTGCTTGGCGCCTGCGCCCTGGGGGCGGCGTTTGCTGCCCCGGCCCAGGCTCAGGACGTCACCACCCTGAAAATCAGCCATTTCCTGCCGCCTCACCACGGCGTCCACCGCGACTTCATCGAGCCGTGGGCGCGCGAGCTTGAAACCCGCACCAACGGCGCCGTGAAGGTCGAAGTGCACCCGGTCAGTAGTGCGTTTGGCAACGTCGGCCGCCAGATGGATCAGGTGCGCGGCGGCGTGGTCGATATCGCTCATGGACTGGCGGGGATTCCGCGCGGGCGCCTGCCCCGGTCGTCGGTCATGGACCTGCCGTTCCTGACCGCCTCGGCCGACAGCGCCAGCAAGACCATGTGGGATCTGTATAAGGAAGGCCTGATCGCCGCCGACTATGAGGGCGTCAAGCCGCTGGCCCTGCACTGCCACAACCCCGGCCAGTTCGCCACCGTGTCGCGCCCGGTGGAAAAGCCCGAGGACCTGCGCGGCCTGCGCCTGCGCACGCCGTCCCCGGCCATCTCTGACATGGTCAGCTTCCTTGGCGGCACCCCCGTCGGGATGCCGCCGACGGATGTGTATGAGAGCCTTCAAAAAGGCGTTCTGGACGGCACGGTGTTCCCCTGGGATGCCATGGGCGCGTTCCGCCTGAACGAAGTGGTCAAGCATCACGCCGACGCCAAGGCCTATACCACCTGCTTCTTCTTCGTGATGAACCAGGCCTCCTACGACAAGCTGCCCGACCCCGTGAAGCAGGCCATCGACGCCACCTCCGGCGATGCTCTGGTTGCCCGGTTCGGCGACTGGTGGAACGCCTGGGATGAGGCCGGCAATCAGGACGCCATCAAGCGCGGCAACACCATTGTTACCTTTACCAAAGACCAGCGCGACCAGTGGCGGACCCACCTCAAGCCGGTGATCGAGAACTACCTGACCGGCCTGGAGAAGGAAGGCGTGGGCAACGCCCGCGAGATCTACAACAGGGCGCAGGCTCTGGCCGCCAAGCACGAAGGCCGCTAAGGCTCCTGGCCGGGCGGCGTCCGCGTCACGCCGCCCGGCCCCCTTTTCTTTTCCCTTTACGGATACCCGCAATGACCGACCGGCTTTTTGCATGGATGGACCGCCTGACGCTGGCCTGTGCCCTGGCCGGAATGGCAGTGCTGGCCGTCGCCATGGCCGTGGTTCTGGCCGATATTGTGATGCGCAGCACGGTCGGCATCGCCGTTCTGGGGACGGTTGACATCACCCAGCTTTGCGTAATGGCCTGCGCATTCTGGGCCATTCCCTTTGCCTTCATGCGGGCCGGGCATGTGCGGGTGGAGGTCGGGGCCGAGCGGATGCCGGGACGCCTGCGCCACGGTCTCGACGCCGTGGCCGCCGTGGTCGGAGCCGTCTTCGTGGGCCTGATCGGAGTCTACGGCTGGCAGTCCGCGCAGTTGGCTCACCAATACGGCGACCTTTCGCAAACCATCGGCATCCCGCTGGCATGGTATTGGGCGACGCTGCTGTCGGGTTGCGCCCTGTCGGTGCTGGCAACCCTGACCCTGGCTGGCCGTCATGCCGTCATGGCCGTGCGGGGAGACGCCTGATGGCCGGCGCTTTGGGATTTATCGCAGCCCTCGTGCTGATCGGGCTGCGCGTGCCGGTGGCGGTGTCCATGGGCATGGTCGGCATCGTCGGCGCGGCGTTCCTGGCCGACTGGAACACGGTGTCCTTCGTGCTGGGCAATGCGCCGTTCCAGGCGGTGTTTCCGTATAGCCTCAGCGTTGTGCCGCTGTTCGTGTTCATGGGCGTGTTTGCCGCCCGCGCCGGGCTATCCCGCAACCTGTACGAAGGCGTCTACGTGTTCGTCGGCCACCGCAAGGGCGGCTTGGCGATGGCGACGGTAGGCGCTTGTGCGGCGTTCGGAGCGATCTGCGGAAGCTCCCTCGCCACTGCCGCGACCATGAGCAAGGTCGCCATGCCCGAAATGCGCCGCCACGGCTATGCCGACACCCTGGCGTCGGCCTCGGTGGCGGCGGGCGGAACGCTGGGCGTGCTCATTCCGCCGTCGATCATCATCATTATCTATGCCCTGCTGACCGAGCAATCCATCGGCGCGCTGTTCGCAGCCGCCCTCATCCCTGGCCTTTTGGGTACGGCCATGTACATGGCGGCGGTGGCGGTGGTCGTCCACCTGAACCCGTCTCTTGGCCCGGCCGGAGAGCGCGTCTCGTGGCGAGGCAGGCTACATGCTCTAAAACGGGTGTGGGATGTGGCGCTGCTGTTTTCCGTGGTCATCGGCGGCATTTACGCGGGCATCTTCTCGCCCACCGAGGCCGCCGCCGTGGGCGCCGCCGGAGCGTTCCTGTTCGCCTTTGCCCGCCGCCAGATCACCCGGCGCGTCCTGGTCGAGGCGTTGGCCGAAACGGCCATCACTACCGGCATGATCTTCCTCATCCTGATCGGCGCGGCGCTGTTCAACTACTTCATCGAGGCCAGCCGCCTGCCCGACGTACTGGTGAGCGGCCTGACCGGGCTTGGCTGGGCGCCGCTGGCCGTGCTGCTGGTCATTCTGGTGTTCTATCTTGTCCTTGGATGTTTCATGGATGCCCTGTCCATGATCCTGCTGACCGTGCCATTCGTGTTCCCCATCATCGTTGCCATCGGATACGATCCGGTATGGTTCGGCATCCTGCTGGTGGTGGTGGTCGAGTTGGGCCTCATCACCCCGCCCATCGGCATGAACCTGTTCGTCATCCAAGGCACCACGCCGGGCCTGCACCTGGGAACCATCGTGCGCGGCATCGTGCCGTTCATCGTGGCCGACATAGCCCGCGTGGGGGTGCTGGTGGCGTTCCCGGCGATTGTTCTTTGGCTGCCTAGGGCGTTGGGGTTTTAAATGCCCGACGTAACCTTCCGCCTCTATGCCGCCACCAGCCTCGACGGCTTCATCGCCGATGCCGAGGGCGGCATCGCGTGGCTGTCCGACTATAACGGCGAGGACTACGGGACCGAGGCCTTCATGGTGTCGGTGGACGCCCTGGTCATGGGCCGCGCGACCTACGATCAGGTGCGCACGTTCGGCGACTGGCCCTACCCCGGCAAGCGCGTGTGGGTGCTGACCACCCAGCCGTTGGACGAGGGTGCCCCGCCCGGCGTCAAAGCCATGGCCGACCCCGCCGCCCTGGTGGAAACCCTGCGCACGCGCGGCGGGCTTGTGTGGATCGTCGGCGGCGGCCAGACGGTGCTAGCCTTCCTCGACCTCGGCGCGGTGGACGAAATCGAGGTATTCGTCATGCCCATCCTGTTGGGCGCCGGGGTGCCGCTGCTGCCGCCCGGCGCTTCCCGCAAACTCACCCTTCTTGAAACCGAGACGTACCGGACGGGCGCCGTGCGGCTGCTGTATGGCGTGGCCTGAACCCTACCCCCGCGGATTGAGCCAATCCTTAGCCCAGCGCAAACCGTCCTCGGTCTTGCCGCGCGGGTTGTATTCACAGCCGATCCAGCCCGGATAGCCGTGGCCGTCGAGCAGGTTGAACAGGTAGTCGTAGTTCAGTTCACTCAGGCGGTCCGGTTCGTTACGGCCGGGAACGCCGGCGATCTGGATATGGGCGATGCGCTCCAGGTGCGTCTCGATGAAGTCGGTGATGCCGCCCTGGGTGATTTGGGCGTGATAAACGTCGTACTGGAAATACAGATTGCGGTTTTCCAACTCGGCCAGCACGTTGACCGCATCATCGGGGCGGGACAGGAAATAGCCCGGCATGTCGATGGGATTGATCGGCTCGATCAGGCACTTGACCCCGACCTTGAACAATTCGTCGGCAGCATAGGTCAGGTTTTCCATATAGGTGTCGAGGGCGTCTTCCCACTGTTCCTCGGGCACCACGCCAGCCATCACATGAATGCGCGTGCAGTCGGTCAGTTCGGCAAAACGCATGGCGATTTCCAACGTGTCGCGGAATTCTTCCTGACGCCCCGGCACGGCGGCCAGGCCACGCTCGCCCAAAGCCCAGTCACCGGGCGGAGCGTTGAACACCGCAAGTTCCAGGCCATGCATGGCCAGCTTGTCGCCCAGAACCTCCGGCTCCAACAGATAGGGAAACTGGATCTCCACCCCCCGGAAACCAGCCTTGGCGGCACGCTCGAAGCGGTCGGCCAGCGGAACGTCGGTGAACAGGGTGGACAGGTTGGCGGCTAAGCGGGGCATCGGGGTCCTCTGGACGGAAAAAGCAGCGGCCGATCATGTCCGAACGCGGGCCGGATGGGAAGGCCACCGAAAGGCCACAGGGTAATTAGGGAAGACTGGATGTTTGCTTCCGGCGGCCAAGGACCCTACATTCGGCGTAACGAAATCAATGTACGCCCGTCGGCACAGGGGAACGGGCGGCCAGGAAAGCCAGCGCCACGATGAGACAGGACCTCGTTTCGAAATACGATCTGCGCCTGCCGCGCTACACCAGCTATCCGACGGCGCCCCATTTTTCGCCCGCCGTCAATGGCGCGACCTATGGCCGCTGGCTGGCCGAGTTGCCGCCGGATCTGCCGCTGTCGCTGTATCTGCACATCGCCTATTGCGAAGAAATGTGCTGGTTCTGCGGTTGCCATACCAAGATCACCAAGAAGTACGCCCCGGTTGCCGCTTATCTCGAAGCCCTGCTGGCCGAGGTGCAACTGGTTGCCGACCGCCTGCCCGCCCGCATGAAGGCGCAGCACGTCCATTTTGGCGGCGGCAGCCCGACCATTCTGTCGGCCGACGATTTCATGCGCACCATGGACACCCTGCGCGGCCGGTTCGACCTGCTGGCCGGGGCGGAGGTCGCCGTGGAGCTTGACCCGCGCACCGCCGACGAAGCCTATGTCATGGCCATGGCCAAGGCGGGCGTGACGCGGGCCAGCGTCGGGGTGCAGGACTTCAACCCGGTGGTGCAGAAGGCGGTCAACCGCGTCCAACCCTATGCCCTGGTCGCCGACGTCATCGGCTGGCTGCGCAAGCACGGCATTGCCGAGGTCAACATGGACCTCATGTATGGCCTGCCCTACCAGACTGCCGCCAGCGTCGTTGAAACCATCGATCAGGCCATGACCCTGGAGCCGCGCCGCATCTCGCTGTTCGGGTATGCTCACGTGCCGTGGATGCGCAAGCACCAGACCCTGCTGCCCGAGGACGCCACGCCCGGCATGGCGGAACGGTGGAAGCAGTACGAAAATGCTCACGAGCGCCTGGAGCATCATGGCTTCGTTGCCGTCGGCCTGGACCACTTTGCCCGTGAGGACGACGAAATGGCCATCGCCCTGAAGGCTGGCCGGCTACATCGCAACTTCCAGGGCTACACCACCGACGCCGCCCCTGCCCTGATCGGCTTTGGCGCCTCGGGCATCGGGTCGCTGCCCCAGGGCTACGTGGCGAACGAGGGCGAACTGCACGCCTACAAGCGCATGGTCAAGCAAGGCATCCTGCCGACCACGCGCGGCATCGCCATCAACGACGACGACGTGCTGCGGCGCGACATCATCATGCGCGTGATGTGCGACATGAGCATCGATCTGGATGCCGTGGCCGCAGAACACGGCCGCTCCGGGGCTGAATTCACACCGGAACTGGCCGCCATGGCGGATCTGGTGGGCGACGGCGTGGTGGTCATTGACGGCCACCGCATCACCATCACCGACGACGGCCGCCCCCTGGTCCGCGCCGTGGCGGCCAAGTTCGACCGCTACCTCAAGATGGGCGAGCAGCGGCATTCCAAGGCGGTTTAAATTTTGGGACCACCCCGCCTACGCTTCCGCGTGGGCGGGCTCAGGAGGGCGGGGCGCCTCCCGGCCGAGGCGGCGCAGGATGATATCCAAAACATAGACATCCAGGGGTTTCCGCAGCACGGGCATATGCGCCGCGCCGGGCGGCAGTTCGGGCAGGTCGTAGCCCGTCACCAGCACGGTCGGAACGTTGTCCTGCGCCAGCGTCTCGGCGAAGGGGAACACCGACGCGCCGTTTAGATTGACATCCAGAACGGCGGCATCGAAGTCCTCCTCCTGCCCGGCTTTCCACGCGCCATCCAGCGACCCGACCGGTCCGACCACCGAATAGCCCACCGCCTCCAGCGCCGCCTTGAGCTGCAACGCGATGAGCACCTCGTCCTCGACCACCA
>JBAYSM010000035.1:0-22514 GCA_041676205.1 Rhodospirillaceae bacterium
GGAGGTCATCCCCCGGCAGTGGAAGGTGATACAGCGGGTCCGCGAGAAGTTCACCTGCCGCGACTGCGAAAAGATCAGCCAGCCGCCGGCCCCGTTCCATGTCACCCCGCGCGGCTGGGCCGGACCTTCGCTGCTGGCCATGATCCTGTTTGAGAAGTTCGGCCAGCATCAGCCGCTCAACCGTCAGGCCGAACGCTATGCCAAGGAAGGCGTGCCGCTCAGCCTGTCCACCCTGGCCGACCAGGTCGGCGCCGGCTGCGCCGTGCTGGACCGCTGATCCGCCGCATCGAGGCCCATGTCTTTGCCGCCGAGCGGCTGCATGGCGACGACACCACCGTCCCAGTGCTGGCCAAGGGCTAGACCGAGACCGGACGATGTTGGGTCTATGTGCGCGATGACCGGCCCTTCGCTGGGCCTTCGCCGCCGGCGGCCATGTTCTATTACTCGCGCGACCGCGGCGGCGGGCATCCCCAGGCACATCTGGCCGCCTATGCCGGGCTGTTCCAGGCCGACGCCTATGGCGGCTACGGCAAGGTCTACGCGCCCGACCGCATGCCGGGACCGATCCGGGAAGCCGCCTGCTGGGTCCATGCCCGCCGCCCGTTCTTCATTATGGCCGATCTGGCCGAGAACGCCCGCCGCAAGGCCCGTGGCAAATCCACGGTGGTGATCTCGCCGCTGGCCCTGGAGGCGGTCCGGCGCTCGACGCGCTGTTTGACATCGAGCGCGGCATCAACGGCCAGACCGCCGAGCAGCGCCGCACGACCCGCCAGGAGCTCAGCGCCCCTTGGTCGCCGACCTGGAAAGCTGGATGCGCGAGCAACGCGCCACGCTGTCGCGCGGCAACGATCTCGCCAAGGCGATGGACTACATGCTCAAACGCTGGCCCGCCTTCACCCGCTTCCTTGACGACGGCCGCATCTGCCTGTCCAACAATGCCGCCGAGCGGGCCCTGCGCGGCATCGCTCTGGGTCGGAAGTCATGGCTCTTCGTCGGCTCCGATGCTGGCGGCCACCGCGCCGCCGCGATGTACAGCCTGATCGTCACCGCCAAGATGAACGACGTCGATCCCCAAGCCTGGCTGGCCGACGTCCTGGCCCGCATCGCCGGGCACCCAGCTCATCGCCTCGACGAGCTTCTGCCCTGGAACTGGCAGAAGCAAACCGCCGCATCTGCCGCAGCCTGAAAGCTACCACCCTGCGGCTTTCACCGGATGCTTACCCATCTCACGCAGATGGCGGCGTTTTGCTGTCTCGGCCATGGCCGCCGCGCCGACGGCTGGGTAAGCACAGGGGAAGCGCCCGAACGCCAGCTGCCGCACGGTCCAGCACGTGCCCGATCCGCAGACGCAGTCACCCTGACCAGCTCCCCGCAAACTCCTGTAGTTTGAGGTAGAGTCTCCCGCAGCAGGGGAGGCCACCGAATGAAGCGCAGCCGTTTTACCGAGGAGCAGATCATCGGCATCCTGAAGGAGCAGGAAACCGGGGCGAGGACCGCCGACATTTGCCGCCGTCATGGCGTCAGCGGGGCGACCTTTTACAAGTGGAAGGCCAAGTACGGGGGCCTGGAGCTATCGGAGGCCAAGCGCCTGAAGGCGCTGGAGGACGAGAACGCCCGGCTGAAGAAGCTGCTGCGCTTCATCTGTCCGTCCGTCCTTTCGATGGGCGGACTCTACTTCAGGCTAGAGGAAGAGTCCCATGGCAGGTCACCAGTCGCCGTACTGCGGGGCGTCTAAAAACGAAATCATTTCGTTTTCCGGGCGTTTCGGTGCGGGTCCGTTTGGCGCCGGGCGAAAGATGTTTCAAAGCAATCGGCCGCCGCCCTACGGACGCCGCCAGTCGGCGCTATTCGTCCACGAAGGAAACGGCCCCGGCGCCTGCATGTTTACCTAGTGGTTTGCACCCCAAAAAGGAGTCAAGTTTCGGCGCCGATTGGACACAAGAGTTTCCGCAACTGTTCCACGGCGTGCTCGACCGGCCCCGTGTTGTCGATGCGCACGGCATGGGCAACATCGACTGAAAGGGCGTCCGCACGGGCGAGGCGCTGATCAATTTGAGACGCTGTTTCGCGGCCGCGTGCTTGAAGGCGGGCGCGTAGAGTGGCCTGGCTGGCGGTGATGACGACCGGTAACAGGGTTGGGTAGCGCCGCAGGGCCTCGTTCAGGTAGGCGCGTGAGCCGTTGACGATGACTGTCAGTCCAGCCTCCATCCACAGGTCGATCTCCCGCCCGACGCCGTAACTCAGGCCATGGCTGTCCCAATGCAAGGCGAACAGCCCGGCGTCGCGACGCACCGCGAACTCGGCGGGGCTGAGGGCGACGTGATGCTCGCCCCCGGCATCGGCCGGCCGGGTGATGGCGCGGGGCACGAAGGCGACGCGGCTCCCGGCGGGAAGGCTGGCTCGCAGACCGGCGAGAACGGTGTCCTTGCCCACGCCTGACGATCCGATGACGTAGACGAGACGGCCGCTCATGGGGTGCCGAAGCCGAACAGGCGGGACAGCACGAAGGGCTCCGAACGGTCGGCCTGGGTGTACAGGGCGATCTCCCGGACCATCATGGTGCCGCTCAACGCCGGGGCCAGCCAGTCGGTCAACCAAGCGGCTAAGGCGGCGCGTTCGGTGTCGTTTGGAATGCGTTCGGTCAGGGTCATGTGGAACCGGAACTGGTCCATGACGTAGGGATAGCCCCATTGGACCAGCATGTCCTCCTGCCGGCGGGACAAGCCGCCAGCGCGGCGCTTGGCCAGTTCCTCGGGGCTTTGCGGGGCACGGAACTCATCGAAGGCCCGCACGCAGTCGGCGGCAAGCGCGTCCATCTCGATGCTGTCGGTGCGCAGGCATAGGAATCCATCCATTGTTTCAACGCGTGGCTGCGGCACGGCAAAGCACGACCGTTTGGCGGCGAACTTCTCAATGGCGGCGATTAATTGGGGCAGCGTCGTGCCCTCGGCTAAGGCGAACGGCGGCTTCAGAGTGGCGTGGAAGCCGTAGTGGCGTGGCGCGGCGGTCAGCATGTCCAGGCGCCCGGGCGCGAAGCCCGGCGCGTCGGGCCGAGGCACCGGGCGCCCTGCCAGGTCGCGGCCCAGCCACGCCGCCGCGCAGTGGTCGAGGGCCGACCCTGCGGGCGGGGCGAAATAGATGGCGTGGCGCATGGTCAGTACACCCTGCGGCCCTGGCGCCAGACGTCGCGGACCAACGGCGCCCCGTCGACCGGACGCACGCGGGCGAGGTCCGCCCGCTTGCCGGGCGTGATCTCGCCACGGTCGGACAGGCCCACCATGTCGGCGATGTTGGCCGTCACGCAGGCCACGGCCTGGGGCAGCGTCATGTCGGCCTCGGCCTCCAGCCGGAACACCGCCTGGAGCAGAGAATACGGCACGTAATCCGAGGACAGGCCGGTCAGCAGTCCGAGGCGGGCAAGTTCGATGGCCGACACGTTGCCCGAATGCGACCCGCCGCGCACCACGTTGGGGCCGCCCATGATGGTGCCCAGGCCGTGCTGGCGGGCCATGGTGGCTGCAGTGACGGTGATCGGGAACTCGGCGATGACGCAGCCGTCGTCCAGGCTTTCCTGGATGTGCGCTTCGGTCGCGTCGTCGTGGCTGGCCAGGGCGAGGCCGCGGTCGCGGCTCAAGGCGACGATCTCGCGGCGGTGGCGGGTGGCATAGCGCGCCTGGTCCTCCAGGCGCGCCTGAAGAATGGAGTCCAGCTTGTCCTGCCCCCAGTTTTCGCCGTTGTGGTACTGCACGAACTTCGACACGTCGGACCACTGGCGTTGACCCGGCGTGTGGTCCATCAGCGAGACAAGACGTACCAAGGGGTCGGCGGCAAACGGTTCGAACATCTCGACCACGCAGGGGTCGGCCACCTCGCAGCGCATATGCAGAAGGTGGTCGGCGCGCAACATTCCGTTGTCCTGGGCGTGCTTGAGGGCACTGACGCAGTCGGCCAGGATATGGCGCCGCTGGCCCTTGGCGTCGGTCTCGCCGACGGCCACGGCATCATAAACGGTGGTGATGGCGGCACCGATGATCTGTGTGTCGTGAGCGCATACGGCGGCCACGCCATTGGGCCACAACACACCTGGCCGCGGCTCGAAATGCTTTTCCATGTTGTCGGTGTGCATCTCGATCAGGCCGGGAATGAGAAGATCGCCGTCTAGGTCAAGCGCCCCGGACAGGGCGGACCGCCCGGCGTCTACGGCGGCTATGGCGCCGTCGCGCACGATCACGGTGCCGTCGAAAACCTCGGACCGTGTCACCACGCGGGCGTTGGTTAAAATCAACTCGTTCATCATGCGGCGCTCCGGAAGGCTTCGATCTCGAACAGGTTGTCGCAGACCCGCTCGCGGGCAGGGGCGTCGTGGAAGATGCCGACGATGGCGGCGCCGCGCGCCTTGGCCTCCTCGATCAGGGTCAGGACCGTCTCGCGGTTGGCGTAATCGAGCGACGCCGTCGGCTCGTCCAGCAGCAGGGCGGGGTAGGGCGCGCAGAAGCCCCGCGCAATGTTCACGCGCTGCTGCTCGCCGCCCGAAAAAGTCGCCGGGGCCAGTGCCCACAGCCGTTCGGGGATGCGCAGGCGGGTGAGCAGGCCGGCCGCCACGTGGCGGGCCTCGTCGGCCCCGACACCCCAGGTGCGCAGCGGCTCGGCCACGATGTCGAGGGTCGGCACGCGCGGGATGACCCGCAGGAACTGGCTGACATAGCCCAGGGTGCGGCGGCGGACGTCAAGAACCGTGCGCGGCGTGGCCGAAACCATGTCCACCGGCGCGCCGTCGTGCAGCACCACGACGCGGCCATTCGTCGGCTTGTAGTTGGCATAAAGGGTCCGCATCAGGGTCGACTTGCCGCAGCCCGACGGCCCGTGCAGGGCCACGCACTGACCGGCCGCGACGTCCACGGACAGGTTGGAGAACACCGGGATGGTCACGCCGCCCTGGGTGTGCAGCGTAAAGCTCTTGCTCAGGTTCTGAACCTGGATGATCGGCGTCATGGTCACACCTGCAACACGGAGGAAACGAGGAGTTGGGTGTAGGGGTGGTGCGGGTCGTCCAGCACCTGGTCGGTCAGGCCGCTTTCAATGACCGTGCCGTCCTTCATCACCATCAGCCGGTGGGCCAGCAGACGGGCCACCGCCAGATCGTGGGTGACGATGATGACCGACAGGCCCAGGTCGGCGACCAGTCCGCGCAACAGGTCCAGCAGGCGGGCCTGCACCGAGACGTCGAGGCCGCCGGTCGGCTCGTCCATGAACACCAGGCGCGGATGGGTGACCAGGGTGCGGGCGATCTGCAGGCGCTGCTGCATCCCGCCCGAGAACGTGCGCGGAAGGTCGTCGGTGCGGTCGTCGGCGATCTCCACCCGCCCCAGCCAGTCCTGCGCCCCGATGCGGATGTCGCCGTAGTGGCGGGCGCCGACCGCCATCAGGCGTTCCCCGATGTTGGCCCCGGCCGACACCCCCATGCGCAACCCGTCGCGCGGATTCTGGTGAACGACGCCCCAGTCGGTGCGCATCAACAGGCGCTGGCGCGGCTCGGACAGGGCGTGGACGTCAACCATCGCGCCGCTGCGGTCGCGGTAGAGCACCTGCCCGCCGCTCGGCCGGTTGGCGCAGGACAGGCACGACAGCAGGGTGGACTTGCCGGACCCGGACTCACCGACGATGCCCAGGACTTCGCCGGGCCACAGGTCGAAGGAGACGTCACGGCAGCCCAGGCGGGCGCCGTACCAGTGGGTCAGTCCCTGAACCGAGAGCATGGGGTTTGAAGACATGCTCATTGTCCCGCCTCCGTCACACGCACATAGTCTGCGGCCGTGGCGCCCTGGTCGCCCGTATGTCCGGCCGCCCTGCGGTCGCCGCAGTAATCGCTGTCCGAGCACACGAACATGCGCCCGCCGGCGTCATCGGTGACGACCTCGTCCAGATAGCTGTCGGTCGCCCCGCACAGGGCGCAGGCGCCGTCCCAGGTCTGGACCTCGAAGGGGTGGTCGTCGAAGTCCAGGCTTTCGACGCGGGTGTAGGGCGGGATGGCGTAGATGCGCTTCTCGCGCCCGGCGCCGAACAATTGGAGGGCCGGCATGCGGTCCATCTTGGGATTGTCGAACTTGGGAATGGGCGAAGGCGCCATCACGTAGCGGCCGTTGACCAGCACCGGGTAGTTGTAGCTGGTGGCGATGCGGCCATAGTGGGCGATATCTTCGTACAGCTTGACGTGCATGACGCCGTATTCCTGAAGGGCGTGCATCTTGCGCGTCTCCGTCTCGCGCGGTTCCATCCAGCGCAGCGGCTCGGGGATGGGGACCTGATAGATCAGCATCTGGCCTTCGCCCAGCGGCGTTTCGGGGATGCGGTGGCGGGTCTGGATGACCGTGGCCTCGGTGGTCTTTTCGGTCGTCGCCACGGCGGCGGTGCGCGCGAAGAAGCGGCGGATGGACACGGCGTTGGTGGTGTCGTCGGCTCCCTGGTCGATGACCTTGAGGGTGTCGTTCGGGCCGATCACCGCCGCCGTGACCTGGATGCCGCCGGTGCCCCACCCATAGGGCAGCGGCATTTCGCGCCCGGCGAACGGCACCTGATAGCCGGGAATGGCCACCGCCTTGAGGATGGCGCGGCGGATCATCCGCTTGGTCTGCTCGTCGAGGTAGGCGTAGTTGTAGCCGGTGTCCATCATGGGGTCTCCTCGGCCTTGGCCCGCAGGGCGCGCACGGTGACCAGTTCGCCCTGGAAGTCCACGTAGTGGGGCAGCTTGAGGTGCTGCACGAAGCCCGACGCCTCGACGTTGTCGCCGTGGCTGAGGGCGAATTCCTGGTCCTGGGCCGGGGCCACCACGTCCTCCCCCAGGTCGCCGGCCCTGAGGGCGCGGTCGACCAGGGCCATGCTCATGGCCTTGCGCTCGCCAAAGCCGAAGGTCAGGCCGTAGCCGCGGGTGAACTGCGGCGGAGCGGTCTTGCTGCCCTTGAACTGGTTGATCATTTCGCATTCGGTGACGGTGATCTCGCCGATCGGCACGGCGAAGCCCAGTTCCTCGGGCACGATCTCCACGCTGACCTCGCCCATGCGGAGTTCACCGGCGAAGGGGTGGTTGTTGGCGTAGCCGCGCTGGGTCGAATACCCCAGGGCCAGCAGCCACCCCTCGTCGGCGCGGGCCAACGTCTGAAGGCGCACGTCGCGGTCGCAGGGATAGGTGATGGGCGCGCGGGTGATGTCGCCAACCGGCCCGCCGGGGTCGCTTTCGCCCTGGATGAGGCCTTCGTCGTTGAGCATGTCGGTGACGCGGGCGCAGCGGTCCACCGGCGCATCGGCGGGGGCGGGGCCGGTGCTGTCGGCGCCTCCCTCGGCGGCCAGCGTGAAGTCGAGCAGGCGGTGGGTGTAGTCGAAGGTCGGCCCCAGCACCTGCCCGCCCGGCAGGTCCTTGTAGGTGGCCGAGATTCGCCGCCGCACGCGCATGGCGTCGGTGTCGATGGGTTCGGTCACGGCCAGCCGGGGCAGGGTGGTGCGATAGGCGCGGATGAGGAAAATGGCCTCGACCAGATCGCCGTGCGCCTGCTTGATGGCCAGCGCGGCAAGGTCGCGGTCGTACAGCGACCCCTCGGTCATCACGCGGTCCACGGCCAGGGCCATCTGTTCGCGGATCTGGGCGATGGTCAGGTCGGGAACGTCGGGATTGCCCCGCCGTTCCTCGGCCAGCAGACGGTGGGCGTTGTCGATGGCGGCTTCGCCACCCTTGACGGCAACGTACATGTTCAGTCCTCCACGCGGGTGGTGCGCGGCAGGCCGCACAGGCAGGTCGGGGTGGCGAAAATCACGTCGACACCCTGCGGGAACAGCGCGTGGTTGTCCCTCCATGCGGTCCAGAAGGCGTCGGGCAGGCCGTCCACCGACAGCCGCGTCGTAGTCTTGATGCCCGGTCCGGTCAGGGTGCGGCCTTCCCCGGTCTGCACCGCCGGGACCTGGACCACCAGTGTGGTCGAGCGGTCCGGGAACTCCGAGGTGCCGAGCGCGAAATCATCCAGGCTGATCAGGGCCTGGGGGGCGCCGATAAGGGCGAAGGCGGCGGCTTCACGGGGCGCCACCGCGCATCCGGCATGGAAACGCAGCCATGCGGCCACCGCCTGGGTTGCCAGCGGAGGGTCGAGGAACACCGGGGCGTCGAGGTCGGCGAGGCTCAGGACGACCGCGCCGGTGGTGGTGTACAACGGGGCTGGTGCGGGCGGTAGGGCGGTCAGCGGAACGAGGGTGCCAGGCCGGCTCAGCGCGTCGAGAACGGCGCGGAACACGGCCTGGGAATCCAGGACCGGATCGGCAAGGCCAGGAGCCAAGGAAGAGGCGGGCATGTCAGTCGTCTCCGCGCACGAGGGTGAAGAACTCCACGCGGCTTGCCGCCGCCTTGCGCGAGCGTTCGGCGCGGGCAGCGTCGCGGGCGGCCGCCAAGGGGGTGATGACCGTGCGCTCAAGGTGAGGGCGCCGGGCGTCGTCCTGAAGCAGGGCGTCGAACAGGGCGGCAAGTTCGGCATGGCGGCGGTTGCGCCCGGCGACATAGCCGAAACCGGTGCGGCCTTCCAAAGTGACGGCGCACCGGGTGATGGTCATTTCACCGAGGTTGAAGGGGGCGCCGGTGCCGCCCGTCCTGCCCCGGACCAGCGCCGAGCCCACTTCGGGCGCGCGCAGGGCGTCATGGGGCGGCAGGGCGCCCTGACGAGCCAGGGCGTCTTCCAGGGCGGACGGGGTGGCTTCGGCCAAAATCCCCATCCAGCGCTGGCGGGCAGCAATTTCCGGAGGCGTGGCGGAGGTGTCGGTCATGGGGTCCTCGCTGGTGCAGGGGCGACTGGATGAACCTGCGATTTGTATAGACATCTAAACATGACTACCTTATAATCCCCTCCAGGCTGCCCAACAAGGGCCGTCCGGTTAAACTTCTGTTGCGGACTCTTCGAGGAGGTGGCCCATGGCCGACATCGATCATTCACGCGGCGTGGGCGTCGCGCTGTGGCGGCAGATCCAAAAGGTCATCGAGGACGAGATCGCCCGGGGAACGTGGACTCCCGGCGATCAACTCCCTACCGAGTTCCAGCTCGCCGAACGGTTCGGCGTCAACCGGCACACCGTGCGCCGCGCATTGTCGGAGCTGGAGGAAAAGGGACTGCTGCGGGTCGAGCAGGGGCGCGGCACGTTCGTCCACGAGCATGTCATCGACTACGCCGTCGGCGCCCGCACGCGCTTCACCGAGAACCTGGGTCGCCAGAGCCGCTCGGCGCAGGGCCGGATGCTGGGTGAGGACACGGTGCTGGCCTCGGCAAAGGTTGCCAAGGCCCTGGCGGTGCCGGAAGGCTCGCCGGTGGTGCGGATGCTCAAGACTGGCGAGGCGGACGGCTACTGCATCAGCGTCTCCGACCACTTCTTTCCGCCGCGCTTCACCGGCATCGGGGCGGTGTTCGAGCAGACCGGATCGATCAGTGCCTGCCTCGCGCACTTCGGCGTCGCCGACTATGTCCGCAAAAGCACACGCGTGATCGCCCGCATGCCCAGCACGGCGGACGCCGATACGCTGCGTCAGCCGCGCAACCGCCCGGTTCTTGTCACCGAAGGCCTGAACGTCGACAACGATGGGGCGCCCGTTGAATTTGGCATCACGCGCTGGGCAAGCGATTGGGTACAGGTCGTTTTCGAGCACTGAAGGGCGGTAATACCATCAGATGCAACGTCGGGCACATTCCAAGTAGACGTAATTAGTATTGGTATAGTTACCTGTTTCTTATCTGTATGAAGTCTGGAGTGCCTTGTAACCGAAACTTCACCGTCCCGAAATGAAAGAGTCGCGGCCTTACGCGTATACCCTTGATCCAGATTTCAACTTTGGATGAAGGAGGCCTCCCCGATGGCCGCTGCGACATTCGCCATTAAGGTTTCCGGCCTCAGCAAGACCTTCCGCAAGGGCGCGAAGGCCCTGAACTCCGTGTCCGTGAGCCTCAAGCGCGGCGAAATGGTCGCCCTGATCGGCGCCTCAGGCTCGGGCAAGTCCACCTTGCTGCGCCACATCGGCGGCCTGGCCGAAGCCGACCGCTGCGATGGCGTGGCCACGGTCGATGTCCTCGGCCAAACGGTGCAGTGCGCCGGGCGCATTACCCGGAACATCCGCCATATCCGGTCGGAACTGGGTTTCGTGTTTCAGCAGTTCAACTTGGTCGGCCGCCTGTCGGTGCTGACCAACGTGCTGCTGGGCGGCCTGGGCAACATGCCGTCCTGGCGCGGCAACCTCGGCCTGTTCAGCCGGGCTGAAAAGGTGGCCGCCATGGAGGCGCTGGCCCGCGTCGGAATGGAAAGCTATGCCACCCAGCGCGCCTCCACCCTGTCGGGCGGCCAGCAGCAGCGGGCTGCCATCGCCCGCACCCTGGTACAGAAGGCCCGTGTCCTGCTCGCCGATGAACCGATTGCCTCGCTCGATCCGGCATCGTCGGTGCGCGTTATGGACATGCTGAAGGCGATCAACGAGGAGGACGGCATCACGGTCCTCGTCTCCCTGCATCAGGTCGACTACGCCATCAGATACTGCCCGCGCACCATCGCCATGCGCGACGGTCGGGTCGTCTACGACGGCCCCAGCACCGCCCTCACCCCCGACTTCCTGACCGAGCTTTATGGCGCCGAGAGCGACGAGCTGATGCTCGGCCGCCGCGCCCAGCCCGAGGAACTCGCCCCGGTGTTCGACCGTCCGCGCCTCGCCGTTGCCGGTGCGCTGTAGGTCCTTATCCCCCACCCCGATCCTTCCGTCCATCTCTCTGAGAGGTAGAACATGCTTCGCAAGGTCCTTACCGCGGCCGCTTTCGCCGCGACCGTGAGCGTCTCCGTCCAGGCGTCCGCTTTTCAGCCGCTGGAAAGCGATCCCAAGGAACTGGTGTTCGGCATCATTTCCACCGAATCCTCCCAGAACCTGAAGCGCCAGTGGGACCCGTTCCTGGAAGACATGCAGGCCAGCCTCGGCATGCCGGTCAAGGCGTTCTTCGCCCCCGACTATGCGGGCATCATCGAAGCCCAGCGTTTCGGCAAGGTGCATGTGGCGTGGTACGGCAACAAGTCGGCGATGGAAGCGGTCGACCGCGCCGGCGCCGAGATCTTCGTGCGCCAGACCAAGGTTGATGGTTCCGAAGGCTACTACAGCCACGTCATCACGCATGTTTCCAACCCGGTCAACGATCTGGCCGGCATGTTCGCCGAGTGCGGTAAGGGCAAGTCCTACGGCAACGGCGATCCCAATTCGACATCGGGCTTCCTGGTGCCGTCCTTCTACGTGTGGGCTCAGAACAACATGGACCCGAAGGATTGCTTCAAGACTGTCCGATCGGCGAACCACGAAGCCAATCTGATGGCCGCCGCCAACAAGCAGGTGGACTACGCCAACAACAACTCCGAACAGCTTGTGCGCACTCAGATGAATGCGCCCGATGCCGCCAATCAGGTCAAGGCCATTTGGACGTCTCCGCTCATTCCGGCCGACCCGATCGCGTACCGCAAGGATCTGTCGGTGGAACTGAAGAACTCCATTCAGGGCTTCTTCCTGTCCTATGGCCGCATCGGCACGCCTGAGCAGGTTGCCCACGCCAAGGAAGTGCTCGCCGGCATGAGCGATGGTCAGGGGCCGTTCCGCGCCTCTGACGACACTCAGCTTTACCCCATCCGGGAACTGGAGCTGTTCAAGAACCGCATCAAGATTGTCAACGACGAGCGCCTGGAGGCTGCCGACAAGGCCGCCAAGCTGGCCGAAATCGACGCCCAGCTCGCCAAGCTGAAGGTCCTGGCTTCCGGCTTCTAAAACCGACACCACCCGGAGTCCGGCCCCGTTGCCGGGCTCCGTCCTTATTGAGAGAGCGAAGCCCGCCATGAGCACCCAGACGATTTCCCCGCCGTCCGTCGGCCTGCCGCCGCGCGACATGAAACGCACCTGGACCAGCGTCGTCGGCTGGGGCGCCCTGTTCATCCTCTTAACGTGGTCCATGGAGGGGGCGGAACTGCGCCCCTGGGATTTGGTCGAATATTCCGGGAACATGGTGACGTTCAGCCAGGGTTTCTTCCCGCCCAATTTCCACGAATGGCCGACCTACGTGGATGAAATGATCATCACCATCCAGATTGCCGTCTGGGGCACCGCCCTGGCCATTCTGCTGTCCATTCCGCTGGGCATCCTGTCATCGGAAAACATCGCCCCGTGGTGGGTGGTCCAGCCGGTTCGCCGCCTGATGGACGCCTTCCGTGCCATCAACGAGATGGTGTTCGCCATGCTGTTCGTGGTCGCCGTCGGCCTGGGACCGTTCGCCGGCGTGCTGGCCCTGTTCATCCACACCACCGGCGTGCTCGCCAAGCTGTTTTCCGAGGCGGTCGAGGCCATGGACCCGCGCCCCGTCGAGGGCATCCGCGCGACCGGCGCCAACCGTTTCCAGGAGGTCGTGTTCGGGGTCATCCCCCAGGTCCTGCCCCTGTGGATCAGCTACTCCCTGTACCGCTTCGAGAGCAACGTGCGCTCTGCCACCGTGCTGGGCATCGTTGGAGCCGGCGGCATCGGGCAGGTGCTGTGGGAAATGGTGCGCGGCTTCTACTATGCCGAGACGGCCGCCATCATGATCATCATCATCATCTCCGTCAGCCTGCTCGATGTCGCCTCGCAGCGTCTGCGCAAGATGTTCATCTGAGGCACCGCTCCATGATCGAAGACAACGACTACACCACTGCCACCCTGGGCGAGGCGCCGCTCGTCCACCCCAGCGCCATCGTCACGAACGCCAGCTTTGGGCGGTACTGCGAAGTCGGGGCGCGCACCAAGGTGAACGACACGGTGATGGGCGACTATTCCTATGTCGTCAATGACAGCGACATCATGAGTGCGACCATTGGCAAGTTCGCCAATATCGCCGCCCACACCCGTATCAATCCCGGACAGCATCCGCTGGATCGACCCAGCATGCACCACTTCCAGTACCGCTCGCGGATGTACGGCATGGGCGATGACGATCCCGCCTTCTTCGAGTGGCGGCGCTCCAAGCCGGTGGTGATGGGCCATGATGTGTGGATTGGCCATGGCGCCGTGATCATGGGCGGGGTGCGTATCGGCACCGGCGCCGTGGTTGGGTCCAACGCCGTGGTGACGCACGACGTGCCCGACTACACCATCGTTGTCGGCGTGCCGGCCCGGCCGCTCCGCCCGCGCTTCCCGGACGCCGTGTGCCGGGGGCTGCTGGCCCTGGCGTGGTGGGACTGGGATCATGACCGTCTGACCGCCGCGCTGCCGGACTTCCGCGCCCTGGACGCTGCTGCTTTCTGTGACAAATACGGCTCCTGAAGGAACCCACGATGCTTTTGATACGGGGGGCCGACGTGCTCCTGGATGATGTGCTCGAGCGGGTTGACGTGCTGGTCGTCGAGGACAGCATCGCCGCCATCGGGGCCGAGGCAACGACGGTCGCCGGTGCCGCCGAGGTGTGGCAGGCCGACGGCCTGATGCTCCTGCCCGGCATCGTCGACCTGCACGGCGACGCCTTCGAGCGGCAGGTGATGCCGCGTCCCGGCGTGACGTTTCCCCTGGATGTCGCGCTGCTGGAAACCGACCGCCAGATGGCCGGCAACGGCATCACGACGGCTTTCCACGGCCTGACCTATTCCTGGGAGCCGGGCCTGCGGGGGCGGGCGGCGGCCCACGATTTCCTGGAGTCTCTTGACCGGGTGCGGGGCCGTCTGGGCTGCGACACCCTGGTCCATCTCCGCCACGAAACCTACAACCTCGATGCGGTCGACGAGGTGTTGGGGTGGCTGCGCGACGGTCGCATCACCCTGCTGGCCTTCAACGACCACGTTCCGATGATCCTGGAAAAGGCCGCCAAGCCCGGGGGTCTGGGGCCGTATGCCGAGCGCACCGGCCTTGCGCCGGAGGCCTTTCGGGCCTTGCTCGATCAGGTGGCCGCACGGGCCGCCGAGGTGCCCGCGACGGTGCGGCGGCTGGCCGCCGAGGCTGTGCGCGTGGGCGTCGTCATGGCCTCGCATGACGACGAGACGCCGCAGATGCGGCAGTGGTACCACGACCTCGGCTGTACCCTGTGCGAGTTCCCGGTCACCCGCGAAACCGCCGAGCACGGGCAGGCGCTGGGAAATCCGGTGATCATGGGGGCGCCCAACGTCCTGCGCGGCGGCAGCCATGCGGCGCGCTTGTCGGCGGCCGATCTGCTGGGGGACGGGACGTGCAGCATCCTGACCTCGGACTACTACTATCCGTCCCTGCTTCAGGCGCCGTTCCTGGCGGCGCGGCAGTCCGTTTGTTCCTTCGCCGAGGCGTGGGCGACGGTGTCGGCCAACCCAGCCCACGCCGCAGGCCTGAGCGACCGGGGCCGCGTTGGCCGGGGGCTGCGAGCCGACCTGCTGGTGGTGGACCCCTCCGGTCCCCAGCCGCACACCGTTGCAACCCTGGTCGCCGGCCGCCCCGTCTTCACTCAGGACATCTGGCGCCTGCGGAGTCCCCAGGGTCTTTCCTGATCTGGCGCTAACCTGCCCGCCAGCGAACGCTTTTGGGCCGTTGCCAAAGGTCGGGTGCGGCCGAGGTCGCAAGATTAAAAGGCTAAAGGTGCGCTGAGGGCGTCAACTCTCGGCTAGATCACGCCCCCGCAACCAAGATATAAGCCCTTGAAGCCTCACAGCTTCAGGGGCTTTTTGTTTGTCCGGAACAGACTGCCCCGCAGGCGTCAGGTAAGTGCCCGAATGCCAGCTCCCGCATGCTTGGGCACCCTGCGCAAGCGCGGCAAGATCGAATGCCGCACCCAAGGAAGGCGGGTTTTCATCCCGCTCGACCAGGTGGAACGCTGGGGTGCCGATCACCAACGGGAGGAGGGTTGGGGCCCGCTAGTCTTTGCTGGCTCCCGCAGGGCAAGAAGCCCCGGCAGGACGTCGGGGCCTCGTATGGCGGTCTTGGTTGGTGCTCTTTATTTGTCCTGAAGTTGCCCCTCAGTGTCGGCAAGAGCTATGCGGCTGCCCGGGTACCCCTCCCTATATCCCCTTTACACCACACGCGTCGCATGGTCTTCTCTGCTGGTGCACCATCGGGGGTGGCGAAACGTGGGGATGTTCTACGCGCACAGCAATGACGGACCGCCCGACACTTGGGAGCCTCTGGGGGACCATTTGGGCGGCGTTGCGGCGCTGGCGGAGGAGTTCGCCGGGATGTTCGAGGCGGCGGCGCTCGGGCGGGCCGCAGGGCTTCTGCATGATGCCGGTAAGTACCGCGCCGCTTTTCAGGCCCGCATTCAGGACGGCGGGCCGCGTACCGATCATTCCGCCTACGGTGCCTATATGGCAGTGGAGCGGTACGGTCCCGTGTACGGGTCGCTCTTGGCCTATGCGGTCGCCGGACACCATGCCGGATTGCCTGACGGCGGCGACGTCGATGGGTGCCTCGGTGCCCGCCTGAGGGCTGGGCGCGAGGTGCGGGACGTCGCCCCCTGGCCGGATGACCTGCTGCCGCTGCCCGAGACGCCGACCGCCCCGCCTGACGTCCTGAAGACCATGCGTGCCCGTCCCCAGGCGATGGGGTTCACGACCTCGATGTTGGTGCGCATGGTGTTTTCCGCCCTGACCGATGCGGACTTCATCGCCACCGAGCGTTTTTGCAATCCCGACAAGGGCATGGCGCGAGCCGAAGACATGCCAACCCTGGACGCCCTGCGCGAACGCCTGGATGTTCATCTCGCCGATCTGGCCGCTTGCTCGTCTGCCCGCCAAGCCGAGGGGCGTGAAGCCGAGGTATTGCGCCAGCGCGCCGCCATCCTGGACCACTGCCGCACGGCGGCGGATGGCGCGCCGGGCGTGTTTTCGCTGACCGTGCCGACCGGCGGCGGCAAGACCCTGTCGTCGCTCGCCTTTGCGCTGGAGCATGCGCGCCGCCACGGCCTGCGCCGGGTGGTCTACGTCATCCCCTATACCTCGATCATCGAGCAGACGGCCCAGGTCTTCCGCGATGCCCTGGGCGATCTGGGCCACGCCGTGCTGGAGCACCACTCCGCCGCGCCGCCACCGCGCGAGGACGAGCCTATCGGCCCCCAGCGCCTGCGTCTGGCCGAGGAAAATTGGGACGCCCCCATCGTGGTCACAACCTCGGTGCGGTTCTTTGAAAGCCTGTTCGCAGCGCGCCCGTCGGCCTGTCGCAAGCTGCACAATATGGCGGGCAGCGTTATCATCCTGGATGAGGCGCAGGCCCTGCCGCACCAGCATCTGGAGCCCTGCGTGGCCGCCCTGCGGGAACTGGCGGACGGCTACGGCGCCAGCGTGGTGTTGTGTACGGCAACTCAGCCGGACTTCCGGCACGGGCCGGTGTTTCGCGCTGGCTTTGGCGAGGTGCGGGAGATCATCCCAGACCCGACCGCACTGCAGGATGTGTTCCGCCGTGTACGGGTGGATGACGCCGGGCCGCTGGACGACGACGCCCTGCTCTACCGCCTGCGCGCGGAGGCCCAGGTGTTGTGCATCGTGGACGCCCGCCGGTATGCCGCCGACCTGCGGACGGCGCTGGGCGGAGAGGATACCTTTCATCTCAGCGCCGCCATGTGCCCGGCCCACCGCCGCGCCGTGTTGGAGGAAGTGAGGGCGCGGCTTATAGCCGGTGCGCCGTGTCGTCTGGTGGCGACACAGGTTGTAGAGGCCGGGGTGGATGTGGACTTCCCCGTCGTCTATCGCGCCGCGGCGGGCATCGACTCCCTGACCCAAGCGGCCGGACGGTGGAACCGCAACGGCCGACTGGGCGACGGCGGGCGGTTCGTGATCTTCACGCCGCGCTTGGCGTCGTCCATCCCGGACCTGAAGCTGCGCCGTGAACTTGCCCGGCCGATTCTGGAGCGCACCGACGACCCGCTGGGGCTGGACGCCGTGACGGAGTTCTTCCGCGACCTGTTCTCGGTGCGTGCGGGTACGATGGACGCCTGCAACATTCTGCCGCGCATGGAGGCGAGGAAGGGGGACATGATCTTCCCCTTCCGCTCCATCGCCGAGGAGTTCCACATGATCGGCGAGGCGACCCGCCCGGTCATTGTGCCGTGGGAGGACGAGGACAAGAGTGTCAGCGCCGCTGCCCTGGTGGATGATTTGCGCAGGCGCGACCAGTTCCAAATCCCGCTGACCCGCGACCTCACCCGCGCCCTGCAACAGGTCAGCGTGTCGGTCTTCCCCAATGAGTTTGCCCGTCTCCAGGCTGCAGGGGCACTCAGCTTTGCTGGGCCGGATGGGCAGTTCGCCATGCTGACGCGCGCGGAGTTGTATCACGGGTCGGTGGGGCTTCTGCCCCTGACGGGGGAACGCTCGGCCGACGACAATATCTTTTGAAGGGAGGGGGAGCTATATGACCACAGGCGTCCAACTCAAGGTCTGGGGCGACTACGCCCTGTTCTCCCGGCCGGAGTTCAAGACCGAGCGGGCATCGTATGACATGATGACGCCCTCGGCGGCACGGGGAATTCTGGAGGCGGTACACTGGAAGCCTGCCATCCGTTGGGTGGTTGACAGGATCCGCGTGCTCAAGCCCATTCGTTTCGACACCATCCGCCGCAACGAGGTCGCCAACAAGGCGTCCTACGCCAACGCCCGCCAAGCCGCCGTGGGCGGCAAGGCCATGCCTTACATCATTGCCGACGAGGACCGCCAGCAGCGCGCCGCCCTGGTGCTGCGCGAGGTGGCCTATGTCATCGACGCCCACTTTGAAATGACCGGCCGCGCTGGCCCCGACGACACCACGGCCAAGCACGCCGAGATGGCCCGGCGGCGCATCGCCAAGGGCCAGTGCGTCTATCAGCCCAGCCTAGGCACGCGCGAATTCACTGCCTTCTTCGGCCCGCCTGGACCGGGCGACGACGTCGTGCCCAGCGGTCTTGCCGGGGAGCGCGATTTGGGCTGGATGCTCCACGACATCGACTTCGCTGACGGCATGACGCCGCACTTTTTCCATGCCGTCCTGCGCGACGGCGTGCTGGACGTGCCGCCGTTCGTTGGCGGAAGGGGGGCGGCATGATCCTCTCGGCGCTGAACGCCTATTACCGTCGGGTGGCGGGTACGGACGGCGGGCCGCCGCTGTATGGGTTCGACCTCGCCAAGGTGAGCGGGGCGGTTCATCTGAGCAGGGACGGCACGTTCTGCGGCATCCTTGACCTCCGCGTGTCCGACGCCAAGGGCAAGGCGCGTCCCCGCCTGATCACCGTGCCGCAGCCGCCGCAGCGTACCGTGGCGATCATGCCGGCCTTCCTGTGCGACAACGCGGGCTACCTGTGTGGGGCCGACAGCAAGGGCAAGCCTGAGCGGGCTTTGGCGCAGTTCCAGGCTGCGCGGGAACTGCACGAACGGCTCCTGGGGTCTGTGGACCATCCAGCGGCCAAGGCCATCCTGGCGCACTTCGCCGTGTGGCGGCCCGAGGACGCGGCGGGCCTGCTGGAGCCCTACGCCGACCTGCTTGACGGCTGGCTGGTGTTCAAGGTGCACGGCCAGGAGGAGGCCTTCGCCCACGAGGCCCCGGCCCTGCGTGACATCTGGCTGGGCGAAGTCGATGCCGCCACCTCGGATGCGCGCGGCCAGTGTCTGGCGACCGGGGCGGAGGACGTGCCGTTGGCCCGGCTGCATCCGGCGGTCAAGGGGGTGATGGGGGCGCAGAGTAGCGGTGCCTCCCTGGTGTCATTCAACATCGAGTCCGCTGTGTCCTATGGAAAGACTCAGAGCTTCAACGCGCCGGTGGGCGAGGCGGCGGCCTTTGGGTATGCCGCCGCACTGAACCACCTTCTGCGGCGGGACATGGGGCAGTCGCGGACCATCGGCGACACCACCCTTGTCGTTTGGGGCGAGAAGGCGAGCCACGCTGAAACCCTGCTGCCCGACATTCTCGATCCCTTTGTTGCCCTGCTGTCGGAGGCCAAGGCCACGGACGCCGACAAGCTACGCGCTGCCGAGGTCCGCGACGCCCTGGATCAGATCGTCAAGGGCAAGACTGTGCCGGACGCCCTGAAGCCTGACGCCAAGGTCCGGTTCTTCATCCTAGGTCTGGCGCCCAACGCGGCGCGCCTGTCGGTGCGGTTTTGGTGGAGCGACACGCTGGATGTCCTGGTTGAAAACGTCGGACGGCACCAGCGCGACCTTGCCCTGATCACCGACCACCCCGCCCGGCCGCCCTATCCGTCCTTGTGGGCGCTGGTCAACGAGACCCGGCCCAAGGACAAGGACGGCAAGGCTATCGGCGGAGAGTCGTCGAAGACCCTGCACAAGCTTTATGGCGACCTGTCCCGCGCCGCCCTCACCGGCGGGCCGTATTCGGCCGCCCTCATCCCGGTCCTGCTGGCCCGCTTCCGGTCCGACGGCCACATCACCCATCCCCGCGTCGCCCTGCTGAAGGCGATCCTGGTTCGCCAAGAAAAACTGGAGTTGCCCATGGCTCTCGACGAGACCCGTTCCGAGACTGGCTACATCCTCGGCCGCCTGTTCGCGGTGTTGGAACGCCTGCAACTGGCCGCCCACGGCGACCGGCTGAACACCACCATCCGCGACAAGTTCACGGCCTCGGCCTCGGGCACGCCGGGGGCTGTGTTCCCGTATCTGCTCAAGTTGTCGGGCGCCCACTTCAAAAAGGCCCGCCGCGACCGCAAGGGTTTGGCCCATAAGCTGGAACGCCAAACCGCCGCCCTGACGGACCGGCTCCGGGAACTCCCGGCCACCCTGTCCCTGACCGACCAGGGCCTGTTCTTCATCGGCTATTACCAGCAGCGCCAAGCCTTGTGGAGCAAGGCCGACACCGACACTGAAACCGACGCCGCCTGAGGGGGAAGCGCATCATGACCGTCCTGAACAATCGCATCGAGTTCGTCTATTACTTCGACGTGACCAACGGCAATCCCAACGGCGACCCGGACATGGGCAACATGCCCCGTGTTGATCCGGCCACCCAGCATGGCCTCGTCACCGACGTCTGCCTGAAGCGCAAGATCCGCAACTTCGTGGCACTCGCCAAGGAAGGCGCGGACGGCGCGCCGGAGGCGGGGTACGACATCTATATCCGCGAGAAGGCGGTCCTCAACCAGCAAAACGCCCGCGCCTACGAGGCGATGGATCTCAAGCATGAGAGCAAGCGCCTTCCCAAGAAGGAAAGTGATGCCGTCGCCGTCACCAAGTGGATGTGTGACACCTTCTTTGACGTTCGCACCTTCGGCGCGGTAATGACCACCGAGGTCAACTGCGGACAGGTGCGAGGCCCGGTGCAGATCACCTTTGCCCAGAGCATCGACGCCATCCAACCCCTGCCGGTCAGTATCACCCGCATGGCCGTCACCACCGACAAGGAAGCCCTGGAACAGCAAGGCGACAACCGCACCATGGGCGAAAAGCACATCGTGCCCTATGCCCTGTACCGCGCCCACGGCTTCATCTCGCCGCACTTCGCCAAACGCACTGGCTTTACCGAGGCTGACCTGACACTGTTCTGGCAAGCCTTGGTCAACATGTTCGACCACGATCATTCGGCGGCGCGCGGCCAGATGACAGCGCGGCGCCTCGTCACCTTCCGTCACGACAGCGCCATCGGCAACGCCCCGGCCCACAAGCTGTTCGAGTTGGTGACGGAGGCCCGTGCGGGTTCGGCCGAACAACCCGCGCGCACCTTCGGCGACTACGCCATCGCCTTCGACGAGGCTGGCGTGCCAACCGGCGTGACGGCGGAGGTTCTGCTGTAGCCGCCGCCCTGGGCCCGGTCATGGATGATGACGACTTCCTCCCCCTGTCCGCCCTGCAGCATCTGGTGTACTGCCCCCGGCAGTGCGCGCTGATCCATGTGCAGCAGCAGTGGTCGGACAATCGCTTCACGGCGGAGGGCAACGTCCTGCACCGCCGTGTCGATGAACTGGGGGAGGAAAGCCGGGGCGCCGTGCGCATTGCGCGCGGCGTGCCGCTGGTCAACCGACGGCTCGGCCTGTCGGGGCGGGCGGATGTGGTGGAGTTCCACCAGACAGAAGGCCCCCGGCCGGTGGAGTACAAGCGCGGCAAGCCCAAGGCCCACGACGCCGACGCCGTGCAACTTTGCGCCCAGGCCTTGTGCCTGGAGGAGATGCACGCCTGCGTCATCGCCGACGGCGACCTTTTCTATGGCCAGCCGCGCCGCCGCCAGACGGTGGTCTTCGATGACGTTCTGAGAACTCGGACGGAGCAGTTGGCGGCGGACCTCCATGGCCTGATCGCCGCCGGGAGTTTGCCGCCGCCGGTCAACGATGCCCGCTGCCGGGCCTGTTCTCTGGCCGAAACCTGCCAGCCTGCGCTGGCCGGGCGGAAGTCGGCGGCGGCATGGCTGCGCAAGGCCCTGGCCGCCGACGAGGCATAGGGCGAGGAAGGGGAGGTGGACTGACATGCGGCGGTTGGGTAACACCCTCTACATCACCACCCAGGGCAGCTACCTGTCCAAGGATGGCGACTGCGTGCAGGTTACCCGCGAAGGGGCGGGCAAGACGCGGGTGCCGCTGACCTCGGTCGATGGCATCGTGTGCTTCGGGCAGGTCTCGGTCAGTCCGTTTCTGCTTGGCCATTGTGCCGATAGCGGTGTGTGCGTCTCCCTCCTGACTCAGAATGGCCGCTTCCTGGCACGAGTGGAGGGGCCGGTGTCTGGCAATGTGTTGCTGCGCCGGGCGCAGTATCGTGCCACTGATGACCCGGCGCGGCGGGCGGGTATCGTCCACTCGCTGGTGGCCGGCAAGGTGGCCAACCAGCGCCACGTCCTGCGGCGGGCACGACGGGATCACGGTGAAGACGCCGAAGGATGTTTGGCTGACGCGCTGCGGGTGCTTGACGGCGTGCTGCGCCGGGCCTCGCCCGAGGGCGGGGTGGATACCCTTCGCGGCCAGGAGGGGGAGGCGGCGCGGGCCTACTTCTCGGCCTTCCCCGTGCTGGTGCGCGCGACCGATCCGGCCTTTCGGTTTGCCGGGCGGGTGCGTCGGCCGCCGACGGACCCTGTCAACGCCTTGCTGTCCTTCGTCTACGTGCTTCTGACCCATGATGTACGGGGCGCCCTGGAGATGGTGGGGCTCGACCCGGCGTTTGGTTTTCTGCACGTTGACCGCCCTGGCCGTCCCAGCCTTGCTCTAGATTTGATGGAGGAATTCCGCGCGTGGTTTGCCGACCGTCTGGTCCTTAGCCTTGTCAATCGGGGGCAGGTTGGCGGGCGTGACTTCGACACCGGGCCGTCAGGCGCCGTGACCTTGACCGACGACGGACGGCGCACGGTCCTTGTGGCCTATCAGGAGCGTAAGCGGGAGGAGGTCATGCATCCTTTCACGGCCGAGAAGGTCGCCATCGGCCTGCTGTGGTTCGTTCAGGCCCGCCTGTTGGCTATGCATTTGCGCGGCGATCTTGACGCTTACCCGCCATTTCTGGCGAAGTAGAAGGGGGAGGTGGCCGATGCTGGTGTTGATAACCTACGACGTCTCCACGGCCGATGCTGACGGTCGGCGACGCTTGCGCCGAGTATCCAAGACGTGCCA
>JBAYSM010000036.1:0-22292 GCA_041676205.1 Rhodospirillaceae bacterium
GAGACCCAGGGGCTTTTCATCTATCGCCATGACCGCCTCATCACGTGGGGCGGCTGGCACCAGATGTGGGACACCAACGACGAGAAGACCAAGCTCGCCAGGGTGGTCGTCGACTTCGACAGCGTTCTGGACGATGTGCTCAAGCTCAACGTCAGCAAGCAACTCGTCCAGCTCCCCCAGCAGCTCCAGGCCGAAATCAAGAAGATCGCCGACGTCGCCCGCAAGGACAGCCAGAAGAAGTATCGGAAGGAGGCCCAGCAGGCCCCGCCAGCCGCACCCGCGCCTTTTGGCGGCGGCATAACGACGGGCGGCGCGCCCGCCGGAGGGGGCAGCAATGGCTCCGCACCCGTCGTTCCGACACCGCCCGCGCCGTCCGGCCCGGCACCCAACGTCACGGTCAAGGACGTCAAGACCGACAAGTTCGTGTGGAAGGTCACAACCGGGATGACCGGGGCGCTCGGCGTCCAGGTCAGCGACATGAACCCCAGCCTGTCCGCGCTGGTGAACCATCTCCGCACCGACCCCCACGCCATCGCCCATCTGGCGGCTTTCCTCGGCGGCCTGGATGAAGCGGGTGTCCAGAAGCACCTCATGGCCAAAAAGGACGCCTGATGGCAACGGTTCGCATCGTCGGCGCGGTGCCGCCGAGGCCGAGTTGGACCGACACTCTGTCGGCAGGCTCCTGGTACCACTGGGGCCGCCTCGAGGCTTTGCTGCGCGCCGACCCCAAGTGGGAACCGCAACAGGTGGACTCGGTGGCCGCTGAGTCTCTCCGTGTTCTGCGCCACTTGAACGACCCGTTGCGGAACACCGACTTCCAGGGCCGCGGCCTTGTTGTCGGCTACGTGCAAAGCGGCAAGACCGCCAACTACACCGCCGTGGCCGCGCGTGCCGTTGATGCGGGGTACCGCATCGTCATCGTGTTGTCGGGCATCCACGACTCCCTGCGCAGTCAGACCCAGAACCGCCTGGAGCGGGAACTGACCGGCCACCAGGACGGCGGTCTGCCTCAGGCGGAACGGGGCCGGGAGTGGGTCTCGCTGACGACGCCGACGGACGATTTCAAGGAGCAGGACGTCCGCATCCTCCAATCGCCGGCGCCTTTCCTGGCGGTGGTGAAAAAGAACGTTCCCATCCTGAGGAAGCTGGACCGCTGGCTGAAGTCCGCTGAACGCTATCTGGAGGACATGCCGGTCCTGGTCATCGACGACGAGGCCGACCAGGCGTCCATCAACACAAAGGGCAACAGACCACCGGATCCTGCGGTTGGGGACGATGACGGCGGCGGGGAAGCCGACGACGAGAACTTGGCGCCCTCCAAGACCAACGCCCTCATCCGCTCCATCCTGAACCGGACCAGGAAGGCCGCCTACATCGCCTATACGGCGACGCCATTCGCCAATATCCTGATAAACCCGGAGGCGGTTGACCGCCGCGTCGGCGTCGATCTCTTCCCCAAGGATTTTGTCATCCAGTTGCCCCGCCCCAGGGGCTACACCGGAACCGAGGAACTGTTCGGCGTCAGCGCCCAGGGCCGCGATGTCCTGCAGACGGTGCCTGACGATGACGTGAAGGCACTGCGGGCGCCCCGGCGGCGCAAGAAGGCGGAGATCGTCATCGGCCGCGACACCAACGCCCTGCCGGGGTCGTTGGCCGACGCGCTTCTGTCATTCTGCCTTGCGGGCGGCGTCCGCACGCTCCGGCCGGGCTTCACCGGCAAGGCCCACACCATGCTCGTCCACGTCAGCCCACGGACGGCAGACCAGGACCGCATCGCCAGCACCATCCGCAGCCAGTTGGACCTGTGGCGCGAGGCCGAACGCCAGGGGCAGAACCTGGATCTTGTTCTCGGCTCCGTCTGGGAGAACATGAAGTCCGGCATCGACGCCCCGGCCGACGATGAGGCCATCCTGGCCGCCGCCGCCACCGTCCTCCGTCAGATCGTCGTTCTGGAACTCAACAGCGTCACCGGCGAGAACCTGGAGTACGACGAGAAGCCGGGTCGGCATATCGTGGCGGTGGGCGGCAACCGGTTGTCGCGCGGCCTGACCCTTGAGGGGCTGACAGTTTCGTATTTCCTGCGCACCGCCTCCATGTGCGACACGCTGTTGCAGATGGCCCGATGGTACGGCTTCCGCCACGGCTACGAGGACCTGATCCGTATCTGGACCACCGATGGAATCGCGCGCTGGTTCTCCGAACTGGCCCTGGTGGAGCAGTCGCTGCGGGACTCCATCGTCGCCCTGGGGCGGGCCGGGCGAAGACCGGACCAGATGGCCATTCGGATCCGCGCGCATGGCGATCTCCTGCTGACGGCGCGCAACAAGTCGGGCACGGCGGAGCCGCAACAGGACTCCTGGTCAGGCGAACATCCCCAGACGGTTCTGCTGCCCTTGTCGGACAGGGAGGCTCTCCACGCCAACGTCACCTTGGCCGACAGGTTCATCGCGGAGGTTTCCCCCATGGTCCGGTGCCATGGCGGCCTTTTGGCCCGTGACGTCGCCCCGGAGGCCGTCGCGGCGTTCCTGCGCGCCTACCGGATCCACGATGACATCGTCGCCTTCCGCAGTGACCGTCTTGCCGACTGGATCATGGGACGGGCGGCGGTTGACGAACTCACCGACTGGTCCATCTTCGTGGCGTCGCCCGAAAGTGGGCGGCCGGTTGCCCTCGGCGGCCAACAGGTGGGGCTGGTCCGGCGCAAGCGGATCAGCAGCGAAAGCATCGGCATCCTGACCGACCCGGCGCATGAGGGCGTGGACCTGCCGCACGGCCCCACCGCCTACAAGCGGGACAGCGGCGCCTATGACGCCGAGGCCATGCGCGCGGCGCGGCCCGCCACCCAGGGGCTGCTGATCATCTACCCCCTGGACCCGGAGCACCTCGGCATTCCCCAGACGGACCCGGTCATCGCCCTGGCGCTGAGCCTGCCGCAGACTTCTGACGCGGGATCGACATGGATCGTGAACAGCATGGTGTCCGATGGCTGACGGACCCACCCCTCAGCAGTGGGCCGCCCTGCGGACCGTGCGGCCACAGGGCGAGGACGCCCTGGCCACGATGCCGATCACCTCGGACGGGATCGAGACCCCGCTGTCGCTGGCGATGGATCACGCCGGACATTTGCACCTGCTGATCCCGGTCCAGGGCGGCCCATCGGGCGCGCAGCCGGCCGACCTGAATGGACTCAAGGTGCGGCACCGCAACCTGGACACCGGCGAGGTGCTCGATCTCACCGCACCACCGTCGCACGAGCAGGTGTTCACTCCCTTCTGCAGGGACATAGTGGACGCCGTCGTCATGCAGGGGCGTGAGCCGTGGAAGGCGGTTGCCGCGACCATCCGGGCATGGCAGTCGGCGTGGAAGCCGGTGCGCCAGGAGATGGACAAGACCGTCCAAGTGGGACTGTTCGGCGAACTGCTGGTGCTCCGTTCCCTGATGATTCCGTGCCTGGGTCCGGCCGCCGTCGACCAGTGGAGCGGCCCGGACTCCGAACGCCACGACTTTGTCAGCGGCCGCCTGCACATCGAGGTGAAAACCACCCGCAAAAGCCGCCCGGAGCACGAGATCTCCCGCCTCGATCAGCTAAGGGTCCCCGCCGGCCGCCAACTGCTGCTCGCCTCCATCCAGTTGGAACAAAGCATCGGCGGCGCGGAGACGTTGGCGACACAGGTTGACGCTGTCATCGATCTCCTGCGCGGCGACGCCGCCGCACTGGACGGGTTCATGACGAAAATGGTGGGCATGGGCTGGTCGGAGGAGATGCGGAACTCGGGCGAACTCCTGCGCTTCTTCGTGCGGGGCGCCGAGGTCTATGCCGTGGATGAGGACTTCCCGCGCCTCCCCGACGATTTCCGGCCCCCGTCGGGCGTTGTGTCGGTGAAGTACACGGTGGACCTCGCGAACCTGCCTTCCCTGGGGATGGATGAGGCGAGCGCCATCATCAAGGAAGCCAACCTTTTGCCATGTGCCCTGCACCCCTGAAGCCGATCGGAAAGCGGAAGCGCCGTAAGGCCAAGGCCCCACCGCTGACCCGCTCCGAGGTCATGTCCCGCATCCGGGGTAAGGACACCAAGCCGGAGTTGGCCGTGCGCCGCGCCCTTTGGGCGGCGGGACTCCGCTACCGCCTTCACGACAAGCGCCTTCCGGGGCGGCCCGATCTGGTATTCGCCGGACGGCGTACCGTCGTCTTTGTCCACGGGTGCTTCTGGCATTGCCATGAAGGCTGCGTGAAGTTCCGGATTCCCAAGACCCGCACCGACTGGTGGACGGCCAAGCTGGCACGCAACAGGGCCCGCGACACCCAGGTCCGCGCCGCGTTGGAGGCCGCGGGATGGCGGGTTCTGGTGATCTGGGAATGCGAAGTGGCCGATGTGAAGCGGCTGGCCGTCGTGGCGGAGGCGCTGAAGCGATTTTTCCCCATACGAATTCCCTGATCTCGCAGCTGCACACCGTCCCTCTGCCGGACGGCGCGTCGGACACCGAGGGAACGTAAAACTCGCTTACGGCTTACCAGCGACCAAGTCCATAACGACCACCTCAATGAGCCTCCGCCGTGCCTCGGGAATACGCTCCACCAGCATCATTCTCATTTCCTCCGCTGTCGTCGGGGCGCCCAGCCCGCCGGGCGGCGTCTTCAACCTCCGCCCGGTTGTCGTCGGCAAATCACCAAACCACAGCACACAATAGATCCCGCGATTCCCGGAACGCCAATCGATGAGGTATTGGGCATCAAGCTGGTTGGTAGCGGCATCCCAAACTTTGCGGTGCCACTGCCCCTTCACTTCCATCGGTAGCTGGAGCGCTCCACATCCAAAGGCGAGGTCGGCCCGCTTCGACTTCGGCATATCCGCTTCGGTAAGCTGTTGCACACCATAGCGGGTGAGTTCGGGGCCGATCATCGCCGCCAGCCGGTCCCGGCAGCGATTCTCATCGTACGGAACGCCGTTGTCCCCCCAGAAGTCGCGGACTTGGTCGAGGTCATCGCCGATGAGCTTCGCCTGCGCGATCACCAGTTCCTCGATCACCAGCGACTTCAGGTCGTCGGCGTTGGACGGCGGGCCCTCGGTGAGCAGTTCCTTCAAACGTATGGGCGGCAGCGATTCAAAGGCTTCCTCTGCACGCTTCTGACGCTGCTCGGCAACCATGTGCCGGATTAAATCGCTGTAGGTATCGGCAGGCTCGTCCGCCAGCTCCCGCAGCGCCTCGGCCGCCTCGTCGCCAGTATCGTTTGCAAGACGGTTGATTAGCGCGCGCAGGAAGTCCGTGGCATCGTAAGGATTGATGTCCCCCGATCCGCTGCCCCGCAACTCAGCGTAGGGCCACACTCGCCGGAACTCTGAAACGATCCACTTGGCCTGCGCCACCGTGAGTAGGCTCCCTGCGTTGCCCCAGTCGAATTGGAAGCGATTGCGCACGAACCAGAGGAACTCTGGCGTGTCGGCACCGATGCCATCGACGTCTTGCCGCACTTGGCCAAAACGGACCAGCACGTCGATTGCGAGCCAGGAGAGCATGTGGTCAAAGTCACGATAAACACCGCTTGCCCGAGTGGCTGCTATGTCGGCAAGGGGTACCAGCGCCCCAGCATGCGTCAGGCAATCGACCAACTCCAGTTCGACGTTTTTGGGGACGTCCGGATATGCCGTCAGCCAATCGGCGGCAAGCGCCCCGCCGGTTGCTTTCCACTTCGCGTCGTGGGCGAGCTTGTAAAGTCCGCAGACATGCGCTCCCCCGGCAGCGAGCGAGGGCTCGATCCAAAGCCTCGCAAAGTTTTCCCGCGTTTCGGGAGTGGCGACAACGAGGGCCTCAAGCGCCTCCCGCAAGTCCTCGACATCCTTGTCCGCGCACGAAATGATGTCGTTCAAGCATATCAATAAGCCGACCCGCAAAACCTCGGATGACACGTCGTCAAAGCCCTTGCCGGCACGCAGCCTCATCAAGAGACCGGCCAGGACTATGTAGCAGTATGTGTATATCGTGTTTTCTGCGATACCATTGGCGACAGCAGCAGCGGTTGGGAGGTCATCACGATGGAGCGCGGCCTCCAAGCCGGTGAGCGCATCATCGCGGAGTTCCGGCCCCAACCACTCGGCGATCCGATCTGCTGGCGGTTGCTCGCGCTCGATATCCCCAAAACGGCCAAGGTACGCCTGCGCAGGGCCGAGGATTGCGGCCAGTTCACCCGCGAGGACATCATCTCTTCGAGCGGCATAGTCACGGCGGTTAGCCTCGAACTTGGCCTTCCGTTTCCTCTCATGCTTCAGGGCCAAACGCTCTTGTCTTAGTTGCCAGACAGGCTTTTTGGGATTCTCCAGCTTGCGGACGAATGCGACCAGTTGCGCGTCGTTGCACTGGAATCTCGCACCGCTGGCGCGCACCTCCGGATCAATCTTGCCGGCGATCGTTCCCAGTTGCATCAGCTCGCACCAGTCCTCCCGGAGCGTTTTGTCCGTGTTGTCGGCGTCGGCGAGGCGGTCGAGGAACCACGCGATGTCGCCGGGCCGCCCCGATAGGGCTACCATCCGCTCGCGGAGTTCCAACTCTATTCGCCACACGGGCCGTCCCTGCCGGTGTCCGGAGAAGGCGTGGAACTGGATGGCTCGCCGGATGTCGTCGCGAGCGCCCAGTCGATCCTTGAGTTCCCGCACGGCCTCCCGATCACGGCCCAAGCTCCAATTGACAGCTCCGAGCCAGCGCCAGAAGGATGGAGCCTGCGCAGGGCCCGCCGCGCCTTCGTCGATCGCACGGACCATGAGGCCGGCGCCGACATCGGCCGTACAGTACCAACTTTGCCAGTCCTTTGCCTCAATAACACTGGCGTAATCGGCGACAAGGTCGAGCACATTGGCAAGTCGACCCGTCGATAGGTGCGGCATCATCCAACGATAGCTTCGCATCGTCACATGATGCTGATTCTCCCTGCGCGGGAGCGGGCAAACGAGGACGCCCATCTCGGCGAAGAGCGCCGAGACGAGAAGGTCGTCACTCACGTCGCAGCCAATAAGGTTGATCAGGCGGGGGGCAAGGCGTGTCGCGTCCTCCGTACCCTGGTCGCGCAGCAATTCTATAGTATTCCGCCACCAGTCGCGGTCACGGTGGGGCAACAGCGCTTCCGCCGCATCCTCGCGCTCTCGGTAGAACCGATCACCCGACCGCACGACGGTCTCCAGCGTCGCCCCGAGTTCGGCGGCCATCGGAGTCCCCCGAACCGCCTCAATTAAAAGCGAGCGCAGATGCAAATTGCTCGCCGCCGAGCCGATGACGGCGTCGATCTTGGTCTGCAGCGCCGGTACCGCAAGCCCCGCTGCGGTGTGGCCATCCCAATCAGCACCACGGAAATACGGATCATCGGCGGCGAGCGCCCGCAGCGCCTCAAACAGGTGATCGGCCTGCGCCGCCGTCAGCACCGCCGTTTCCCCATAGCGCAGGACACCATAGGGGTCGGCTGATATCACCCGTTCCGCCATCGCGGGGCTGTGAACGGCGATCCAGGCATGGAGCCCGCGAAGGCTCGCCGGGACACCATTGCCATGAAGCTGGGCGAGCAGCCGACGCTGCGCACGTGGTGTAGCGGCGTGGCGCGCGAGCCACCGGGCACCGAGATACTCCCCGATCACCCTGTGAATTGGCTTCGCGCGTCCGACGCCCACGCTAACGAAGAGCTTCGACGAGAAAATCGCTTCCGCCACCTCAGCTCCGGGTAGGCTGGCTAGATCTGCAAGCCGGACATCGCCCTCCTGAAGATACGTCGGACCAAGGAGACTCACAGCCTCGGCACCGGCGAGGAGCAGCCCTGCGGCGATCGCCCCCGCTGCCGACAAAGCCTGCTCCTCACTCAACTTGGCGAGGCCAAGGTCCTGGCGGTTCAAATCGTGCTCCGGCCAGATCAGGGTACACGCTCGCTCGAACAGTGCGGCCCGCGTCTGCGGCAACGCCTTGCCCGCTTCGGCGACCCTTCCCATCAGGCCGAGCGTCAGCGGATTGCGGTAGAGTTCGGATAAGCCGTGATTCCTGAGGTGGTCAAGCACATGCTTGGCGTCAACCTGAGGATAACGAGGGGCCAAAAAGGCAAGCGCTTCGTGATCATCAAACGGCTCAATGGTAAAGACCGTGGGATCCCCGTCGTAGAGTCGGCGGAGGCCGCTCGCGCTGCGCGCCTGCCATTCACGCGCACGACACGACAGCACAAACCTGGGGGAACCGGCTTGCTCCAGTTGGGCCAGGATCTCATCGACAGCATCCCCCTCTCGGCGTGCCATTGCCTCGTCCAGCCCGTCGATGAGTAGCGGCTTGCCGGGTTGTACGTACCGCGAGGCGTCTCTGGCCCGCATGAAGGTGATGGCGGGTACCGGCTTCACTCCCAGAGCATGGCCCGCCTGGAGCATGAGTTCGCTCTTCCCCATGCCCGGCTCGGCAAGAATGACCTTGGGTCCGGAGACCGCAAGCATTTCCGCCTCATCGACGGTCCGCACCTTGCCGTCGGCGTCCGCGAAACGGAGTTGCCGCGGGAAATAGGTCGTCGGATTCGGAATGGACATTACGGCGCCCTCGGAGAAAAGCGGTCTTTGGTGGGGCTGAATGCCTTGGCAGCTGGGACGTCCTACTGGCCGAACTGCTGCTACACTCAGGATACGCTATTGCCGCGGCAACCTCATGGGCCGCCGAAAGGAACCAGTTGCCTCGCTTCGAATGGCAACGTCAGGAAGTGCGTCTTGCGTTCCTTCTCGTTGCGGCCGATGGCATCGTCAATGGCATCGGCGTTGGTGCGGCGATAAAGGAGCTTGCGCTCATCGAAGCCCTCCATGGCGAGGGCATCTTCGTCCTCCCGATCCATCCACAGGCGGCAGCGGCGGTCCGCGCAGCCAAGGAACAACGTGAAGGCGGCGTAGGCTTCGTCCCAGCCTGAGGCTGTTAGAAACTGGCGGTACCAGTGCCGGGCCCACAAATTGCGCCGGTGCCCATCCCGCATGGCGGGGACCAAACGTTCAACCCAAGATCCGGCGACATCCGGTCCAATCTTTTTCAGCACAGCCTCGACCGTCGCCTCGTCAAGGTCGGAAAGGGCCGCCAGCATGGCTCCCTTGGCCTTGCGCCACAGGGATGGTGAGGACACGAGCGAGTGAGCCTGTCCATCGATCCAGTCGCTACGGCTGAAGGCGGCGGCCATGGTGGCGAGCTCGAGGAGCGCGGCGTCGCTCATGGCCTCGTCCATCATGGCTTGCCGCGCTGCCAGGGCTTCGGACGTTTCCGGTGCGGAAAACGGCAGGGCCGTCAGTTCGTCGGTACCGGCATGTGTATCGCGGAAACGAACATGGTCAACCCGCATCAATCGGTCGCGCAGGGCGAAGGCCCGGCCCGGATCATCCTTTGCCAGGGAGTGGCAGAGCGACTGGTAGAAGCCACTAGCTCGGAGCAGTCGGCTGTAGGCGGCGCCGTCATCCGCCATCACTGCATCGCACCATTCGCGCACGAGATCTGGTCGCACCGCGTTCACCGCGCGCAGGGCGTCTGTGTCCACTTGCATCGTCCAGAACCCCTCCGAAGCTCGCTTCAGAGCGCGGCTAAATGCCTCGAAATAGCGGTTCTGCTGGGTCGCCAAAGCATTCGGATCCGGTGCCAGGATAGCGCGAAAAGCGTCTGCCGCGGAGTCCGAGGTATGCCCACCCCAGGTGTAGTTGGCCGACACGAAGCGCGTCCCCCCTGCCCGCCGCGGCTCTCCGACGCAGGGAACGCGGTTGCCGTCTGAACCGCGAAACGTGATCTCCGGCGATGCCACGCCGAACCACTCCTGGTCCGTCCGGTCCAGAGCCCGCCACGCAGCGTCGAGGTTATCCGCGTACCATCCAGCATCGTGCTGCATCGTCCCGCGACGAACGAGGGCTGCGCCGATGGCGCTGATGGGCAGTCGTTCGAGTAGGTCCGTCGCGCTCAACTTAGCCGCGTTCTCACAGAGCACGGCGATGCCCCAGGCGCATCGCGTGCTGGAATCGTCTGTGGACGTGAAAGAACTGGCGCCATCAAGGACTCCCGCCACCAAATCCAGATCGCGGGATCGGAAAATGTACTCCAGTGCGGCTGCGGACAGGTGGCCAAGAGATCCATGCGCGGCCGCGAGGATGACGATACGGTGCTGCTCGGTGAGTGTTGTCTCAGCGTGACGCAACAGCCAGAGAATGCGCGCCAAACGGACCGGATCGGTCTCCACCAAAAGCCGCTGGGTGAGCGCCGCGACCTGGGCGCCCGGCAGCGGCTGGAACCACGGCCCCAACGTAATTAGGTCCAATGCCTCGGGGGGGCGGTCGACCAACCGCTGCGCCGCAACTTCGGTCGGCAGGATCATGGCGAGAGCCAAGAAACCGCAGGCCTCAACAATCCGGTCCTCGTTCCTGCCGTCAGCGTCACCGACCGGCAGCCGTGACACATACGCGTCCAGGATTGGGATCGATTCGGCTGATAGTAACGGAGCGACGGCCTTCAGATTGATCATCAGTCCGCGGGCGTTCCCCGGACTCCGTGCTTCCCGGGATTCCCAAGCGCGCCTCATGAGATCGCCAAGGGAAGTCGGTGCGAAACGAGCCAATGCCGGCAGGTGTTGCTCCGCAAGGTGGCCCTGCGGCGACACGCCCTCGAATTGCCATATGGCTTCGCCAGCCAAACCCTTAGCCGACTCCTTCAGCCGTTCAACAAATAGTTCCGGCGCCGTAAGTGCCGGGTCCGCAAAAATGGGGGCAACCTTCTCCAGTAGTTGCCAGAGCGCCACATCAGGCCGGGCAAGGCAGGATTCGCAGTGGTCGCGCTCCAGTGCATAATAGCTTGTACACGGATCCGCCTCATGGGCAATTTGGTCGTCCGTCTTCGGGTGCAGTTCTGCTAGAACAAGTTTCCGCAGTGCTCGCGCCTCGCGAACACCTAGTGCTTCGAGGAGCATATCGGCCGCGCGGCGCACTACATCATCTGAGGACTGAGCCATCGTCCCCAGTTCAGCCTTAAGCGCAGGCCACAGATCTTCGTCTGGTAGTCTCAACGTCCAAGCCACTTCGCGGTATTCGGACGTGTCTTCCATGAGTCGCCGCGACACCGCCCACAGAACGAGTGCTTTCAGGAACGGCTGGCGCGGACCGCTGGACACCAGCATTATGGCGAAGCGCGCGAGCCGAAGGTGACCATCGTCATTGGTGACCGGCAGGCGCCAGTCTTGGAACTGCACTGACGTTCCAGGCTCAGCAGCTACACCTAAACGCTGGGCGAGGCGTTCGGCCGGGCGGCGCGGATCTGGATGGAAGTCGGCGAAGTTACGCTGTGTGGGATGTCCTGCGACCTGAACGTAGCCCATCCAACGTTCGACAGCGGCCACCAGGTGGCTTCGCAGCGCCTGGGTGTTCCATCGCCTCAGAAGGACGGTCGCATACGCCCTCTGCACCGTCGGGAGGTCGTACGCAGCGCGCCAGAAATGATCCGCGACAACAAGAACGTCGGCCGGGCAGTCCATTAAATAAGCAGACACCGCGTGCGCGATCGGCTCTTCCCGGTTGCGCGCCCTGATCCACAGGCGCAACAGCGCCTGCCGGTGCGCCTGTGGATAATCTGGCGTCGTCTGCTCTAGCGAAAAGAAAACGGCCGCCCCGAGCGCAGCGGTCTTTAGGTCCATGTCCGGATGCGGCTCCAGCCAAGCCTCCGCCTCTTCGGCCAGATTGCCCACCGTGGTTCGGCCGCACTCCCGGATATATTCCGCCAACAGCATGCCGAGGCCGTAGGTCAGCCGGGTAGGATCCACCTCATAGGGCTGGGAGCGACGCCCGCTCGGCCGAAGCAGCCCGCCGTCAACAATCTCTTGCAGTACCTTCGGGGCATCGCCGCCTAACGCCTTCAGGTCGTTTTCGCCGAACCGGGGCGCCGGCTGGCGCATCTGCCATGCCTCAACGTGGCGACGGGCAAGATCCCCGAGAATCTGGTGGAACCGCTCATCGGTGACCGGCTGACCGAGCTTCCGGAACTGATACTCCCGAGCCTCCAGGTAGAGAAGCCGTTCGACCGTGAAGTCTCCCGTTTCCACCAGTTCCCGGAAATGTTTTACGACGAGGTCGCAGTAGAGGGGCTGTTGGACGAGGGCAAGCAGTTCATCTGGAAGATCTTCCGGCACCAAGTCAGGAGCGAGCGCTTCGCGCAACTCGTTGTGCCTGTCGGTGCCGTTGCCCTCATAGCCAACGGTATCCCGCTCCTTGACGGTGTTGGGGGACACGGGCACGTGCTGCGTCCAATAGGGCTTCCGGCTGGTCATCAGCAAGCGTACGCAGCCATTGATATCCGTTGCGCCAGCACTAGCCAGTAGGCCGCGCCAGGGAGCATCCGGTGCCTCGTTTAGGCCATCCAGCACCACTAGCATCCGCGCCTCCGATGTCGGTGCGCGCAGCCAAAAGCCGACCCTGCGGCGCCACCATTCTATCGGTTTCCCCAAGGAGTTGCGCAGGCAACGCTCCAGCGTTTCTGCGACAACGTCCAGCACGTCTGCACTGGGTGCCATGTTGGAGGTAACGGGGATCACCAGTGGCGGATCAGCCTGGTCGATGAGGTCGAGCAACCAGCCAAACACGGCCCAGGTCTTCCCCGCTCCCTTTGCCCCCAGCAGGACGAAATGCGGCGGCGATTCTGCGGTCCACCAACCATCCAGATCCCCCGCGATGAACTCCCGCCGAATCGGCTGGCGTCCGGATGCCGTCAGGGCGATGTCCTGATTGAAGGCGACCTTGGCATCGTCAACGCCCGCAACGTGCCGGCGCAGCCCATCGGCCATCCGGGCGCATGCGTCGGCGTAGCCCAGGAGCAGCCCGCGCGTGGTCTCCTCCTGGGCGCGCAAGGCATCGTTGTACCCAGGAGCTTTCTGGATCGCGTCAAGCCGACTGGAGAGAGCCGCAGGATTCAAAGTCCCGGGCGGCGCGTGCTTTTTCAGGAACGCCATGGTTGTATCGGCAAAAGCGGCGCAGAGCACCTGCAACGGCCCCACTCCGGCATCCCGCACATCAAGAACGAGAATTTCGACGGCCCGTCTGGTGCCTTCGCGTTTGAGTAGTCCGTCCTCGTCGCTGCCGACCTCCTTGGTGGCCGCGAGCACCCAAAGATCCACATGCGGGTACCGATCGACCGCCTCGGCCAACTCCCCGGCAAGGTCGCGGCGGCTGAGGCCGGTACTATCCTCGTATCGCTTGGCTTCCACAAAGACGAGTGGTGCCATAATGTCGGTCGACCGCGCATCATGGCCGAACTGTCCACCAGAGCGAGCGACTCTTAAGGTCCGTCCGGTGACGCGCTCCAGCAGGTCACGGACCAAGCCCTCGAAACCACATGGACCCGCGGCATTTAAACTTCGTAGAGCAGCAACCAAAACGCACCCCGGCGCCAGAGTTGCCTTAACGGGAGGTTTCTTCTTGCGCATGAGGTCTGCCGATCCTGTAGAAAGAAATTTTCCCAAATCAAGCCGCGCGGGATGTAAGCGGCTGCGAAACGGAATGAGCCAAAACTAGACCATCAACTTATGGCAACCTTGACACCGCCACGCTCCAGGGAAATCAGTCGGCAAAGGCTGAAGGCGATACTGGCGTTACGGCACTTGCGGCCAATGAAGTCGGCCTCCTCCAGATCATGGGTTGACATGACAACCTGGTACCGCTGCTCGCGCACCAGTGGGCGGAGCATGTCCAGGAACGCCGCCTTGTGAACCAAATCGTTGTACTGGAGCGGGTCGTCCAGCAGCAGCGCCTTCCAGCGTGACCAAGGGTGAGCAGTGCTGGCGGCCAACAGGAAGCTGAGGGCCTTGGCCCCTGCCTGCCCCTCGCTGAGCCGGAATTCAGCGTCAATGCCACCGGCCTGGACGGTGAGGTTTGGTCTCCCATTCACGCGGGCGGCCTGCAACTCCGCCTGAAGATCGGGGAACGACGACCACGCCCGATCAATGGTCGTCACCTGCTCCTGAAGTGGCTGGATGATTTGGGTGAAGAAGGCATCCTGCTCGGTCTCCACCCGTTGGCATACGTCCCCCATCAACTTCTGAGCCCGACCCCATCGTTCAATATCAGCCGAAACCCTCCCCACGTCATCGGTCAACGCGGAGAGGCAGGACTGGCTGTCTGACGCGCCACTCTCAGCCACAAAGCCGGATATCTGGCGGTTCAGATCCTGGAGATGGGTGTCCTGGTACCACGCCGTGAGACCGTCATGCAAACGCGCACAGGCTTTGGCAATGGCGGCTATTTCGACCTTCGCCGCATCATTCTTGGCCTGCTGCGCCGCGATAGCGGCGTTGTCCGGCTCTCCCTCCAGACCACAGGCGCGCCACGCATCCGCCATGGTGGTGCGCTTGACACCCGTTTCACCAAGACGATTGACAATATCCGCAGCCACGTCTACTGGCTGCTTCCCCTCCGATGGCCTCAGATCGGGCCGAAGCGCTGCGGCTGCGGCGTCCACTTTCTCTGCGGCACCATGGTGGCTCCGGCGCGCCAGGGCAAGCGCCTCCGCCGTCTCTGGAAGCTCCAGGCTTCCGACAGTGGCCGCATTCTCTTCGAGATCCGAGACGCAGTCTTCTACCGCTGCCTTCTGGGTCCGAAGACATGCTTCTCCTTCGTCCCTTTCCTGTACCTTCAACCGGACGTCGCCCGCCGCCCGGTCCAGCCGATCAGCAAGATCCTGATGGGGGTTCAGCGCGTCACGGGCACGGCGCGCCTCGGCAAGCCTTTCATCTGCTTCCTTCAGTTTCTCAGCAAGCCAGCCCACGAGCCCTTCAAGCGGCCGCCCCCCGAGCCGAGGATCACCACGGAGCGTGTCCACGGCTTCGGTCGCCTCCCTTTCCCGCTGCAGGAACGGGTGAAGGGCGTCGCGAGCCACCGTGGCAGCTTGGTGACACTCCGCAATAAGTCGCTCCGCGTCCTCCCGCAAACGCTGCGCCTCCGCCAAACGCTCGTTGGCCTCCTTCAGGGCGGGGTCGCAGCGTTCGACGGCCTCGCGGGCTTTCTCCAGGACCCAGCCCGGCTCGGTCGCGTGGCGGGTCAGGCACAGCGGGCATTCCGTATCTTCGTCTTGAAGGAGCGCAAGCAGGGCCTGGAGGTGCCCCAGCTTTTCACTAATGGCGGCCGCGATGATAGCGGACTTGTTTTCCGCAACGGCGACGGCGGTGTCAGCCTTGCGGAAACGTTCATCAGCCTCATTGACCTGATTCACCGCCCTATCGTGGACCTGCTGAAGCTCCCGACGCTCCGATTCCTCCCGCCGGACTGCCTCGAGCCCGCCCTGCACCCGCTTCTCTTGCTCCCCAAGGGCACGCCAGCCGTCAACAATATCCTCTTCAGTGCGCACCTTCTCACACAATTCCACATAGTTGTGGTACTCGGACCTAAGCCTTCCTTCCTCGGTCTGCGCACCCTTCAAGGCAAGCATGGCCTGGGCGAGCGCCTTTTCTCCATTGTCGGCGTCTTGCTTCAGCCCCGGCAGGCGGGAGAGCAGCATCTGGCGCTTCTCAAGCTGTTGGACCTTAGAGGCCATCTCCTGGGCCGTGGCGAAGAGTTCCTCCAGCGCCTGTACGGCCGCCAAGTCCTTTTCAAGCTGCTCGTGGACGCATTTCAGAGCATGCCACTGCTCGGGTAGTGGGCTAGCGTTTTCCAAAGCCTCCCGACGTTCATCAACCCCTACCTCCGCAATTCGTAGCACGCCCCTCAGGGCGGCCAGTTCTTCGGCTGGGTCGCCCGATGAGGCAGGCTGCAGGGCAACGGGACCCCACAGGCGTTGCCGCTGCGCTTCCACCTCCGCAAGAACCTGTTCGGGGGCAATGGAGTCGCCAGCCCGCAGCAGAGCCTCCTGCTCCTTCACCTGGAGCAGGAGGCCGAGCAATTGGTCTTTTCGCTGCTCCACGCCGCGTTGCTGCTCTCGGAGGGCGTTAATACGCTTGGTCGCCTGAGCACGCTTGGCCGGTGTCAGATTGGCCAAAATTCTGTCGATGCGTATCGCGCCGGTAAGGCCGCTCAGATCCTTCCAGCGCTGCTCACCCGAACGAGCGGTTAGCCGCAGTGTTGGCGACTGACTGAGAAAGTGGGTCAGACCCAGGTAGGCCGAAAGGTCGTCGATGGGATGCGTCCAGCCCTCCGCTTTCAGGAAAGCCCCTACCCGCGCGGCGACATCGCCCTCGGACTCAAAGGGCCAGTCTCCGACATCTCCGTCGTATTCCAGAAAGTCGGGATGCGACCGTTTGATGGTCGTCCCGTCCGTGAAGCCGAGCCTGACGGACAAGGGGGTGACAATCTGCCCATCAACCCGCCGTTGCAGGGCATCAACAGCGTCCTTCTGCCGCCGGTCAGAGTAGCGCCGCAACCGCCCTGTCAAAGCCCACTCGATCCCCTCGATCAGCGATGTCTTGCCCAGGCCGTTCGGTCCTGCAACCACCAACACGGAGGGGCCAGGGGCAATCGGAAGCGTCAGAGCCCTAAAGCTGCGGTAGTTTTCCAGGGTGACGGACTCAAGAAACAGCGGATCGGTCATGGGGTTTCCTCCAACGCGTCCACTAGGCTTTTCAGGAGGTCATCGGCGGGGTCAGGGTTGGACAGAAGTTCGATCCAGACCTGTGCCTCCCCGGCGGTCAATCCGGCCGGAACGATGTGTTCAGCGAGCTTCGCCAGACGGTCGAGTTCGGTCGTGTTGTCGGCGGTGTCCTTGAAGGGGCGCGCCAGGAAGGTCCGGCCCAGGAAATCAGCAGCCGACGCGTCCATGCTCTCGGGCTTGGCGGGTGGCAGCCACACCAACTTGCGGCACACGCGCGCATCCCGTTCGATGACCTGCTGACGCTCCCACCATGTCTCGTGGTCGTGGCTGCCCGGCGGCCCGACCAGGATGAGCAGAAGATCATCCCCCATCGGTCCCAGGAAAGATCGATCCAGGGCCGCCTTGTTCAGGTAGCGGATCAGCACTTGGCGACAAGCCTCGGGATCCGGATCCTCGCCGAGGTCGCCGAGCAACAGGCAATGATATCCGACGACCAGCGACAAGCAGGCTTCCGGCAAATCCCGCTCGGTCGCCATGGCGGCCTCGGCCGCCTTCTGTGTGGAGTCCCCTTCGCGGAAGGCCTGTAAGCGGGGCTCTGACCGCTCAAAGTGACCGGCGTCAATCGTGCCACTCCTGGCACGGTTAATGATGGCATCCCTCAGGACGTTCAGGACGGTCATGCTCAGCTCCCTTCCGTGGCTTGATCGAGAAAGGCAAGCTGGGCGGCTCGCACCTGTTTGACGCACTCCACCAAGTGGGCGCGTACGGCATCCCGCCCCTGCGTTACCGCTGCTGAGAATCGCCCGTCAAAGCCTAAGGGGACGATTTGCGGCGGAGTTGCATCATCAAGAAACCCCGCCGACCGGGGCGCCTGCAGACTGCGCGTGCGCAACTGGGCGAGCAGTAGAGATGTCTTGACGTTGCCAAGCATGACCAGTGTTGACTCCCATGGCAAACTCACGAGGGCCTCAAGATGATGGTCCAAGGGTTGAGCCTTAACCATGCTCGCTCCACAGCAATGACCGAACACCGTCCCGTTGCCCAAATTTCCCGGCCGGTGCTCATGAGGTCGTAGAGAACTGGCTCCGTCAGCGGTCCACAGGCCTCCCCCGCAGTGGATCACGGCCAGTGCAAGCACGGTCGCAGGCAGCATGCACGTCACCACCGACTTCGGCCCGACGCCGATGCGAACTCCTGGTTCAGCGCCCCCATCCTCAAAGTGCAAAAGCATGTCGAGAAAGCGCCGCCGTTCCTTGGTCGTCATGTCCGAACGCCAATCGTCCCACAGGTCGAGCAAGTCATCCGCCAGTGCCGGATCCGTGCATGGAAGTCCCGGCACATGCCCTCCGCTAAGGTAGAGCCGCACATGGTCGTCAAGCTTCTCCAGCGTGGCACCGTCCAGAGCGTCTTCGATCCGCTCGGCCAGTTCGCCTTCCGGCATCCCGGAAGGCGCGCCGCCAAGGGCAGCAATGCCAGTCCATGGGCACTGGTGCGTATCGATGTATGTCGTTGCTGAGTCCTGAACGTAGGCCTTGAGGCGACCTTCCCAGGCGGCCATGTCCGTGGCCTCAATACGGCCAACGTCCACGTGCAGCAGCAAGCGCAGAATGGCGTCGCGCAATGGGCTTCTGCAGTGTTGGGGGGGAAATCCTATGCGCAGGACGGCAATGAAATCTTTCCGGCTGCACACCTGCCCGGCTTGATCCACGGTGACGGAACCGCTCCAGTCAAAGCCCGTTCCAACGGCGCTGATCTCGACGATCCGCTCCTGAACGGCATGGACGGCAAAACGCGGTGGCTGGACGCGTTTCAGAACGGCAAAAGCCAGCGCAGCAGCGTTGGCTGCGGCTTTCTCCTGACCGCCAGCCTCATCCGACTGCTGCTTGCCGTCCAGTAGGTCGGATATGCCGCGAAGGAGGAGCCCACGGACACCGCAGGACTGATGGACAGCCAAACCGAAGCCATGCCCCTCCATCTCAACAGCCGTAGCGTCGCTGTGACGCTTGCCGACCTCCGCCCAGAACTCGCTCTTTGTTGTGCCGATCACCTTTTCGCCAGCCAGGACGACGCCGGGAACGATCTTGGCCGTGCTGAGCACCTCCTGACACTCAGCCTCGACATCTCGCCTTACTGCGATCTGCTCCAGATCATAGGCTGATCGGTAAGGATCGGACCGCGCCAGAAAGCCGTCCTCCGTCTCTTTGCCCTTGTCGTAGGCATACATCACCCGCCCAACGACAACGTCGCCGACGACGACATCCTTCACGCCACCGGCAACGCCTACGAATAGCGCGACTTCGGCTTCGAAGTGATTGATGGCCCTTTCGGTGATGACGGCGGCCCCGGCGTTGCCCGCGCTGGTCTCGGCGACCGCGATCTGCCAGCCATTGTAGTCCGCCACGGAAAAAGTTGTTCCATTTACGGGCACCTCCCAATAACCAGGCAGATGCTTCAGAACGGCCTCCGATTCCACCCGGATGGCCGTCAGGATCACCGCCCGCCGCAGGACTCCGCCGGTAGCATTCATTTCGGCGGCCACAGTTGGGAGAGGCCGGACAGGATGAGCCACGCGGCCTCGTCAACATCCTGGGTCTCCAGGAGGCGCCGGTTCTCCTTTTTACGCAGGCCGTTGCGCAGTCCGGCGATCCCCCGACGGGCGACCTCGGCGAGCACCGCATCAAGATCCGCCGGCTTGGCTGCGCCCTTGGCGTTGTGGTAGGCGAGGCGCTCCTCGTACTCCGGAAAGCGTGCCTTGATGGTTTCATAAGACAAGATGGTCGGTGCATCGCCCCTCAGCAACTCGGCAATGCCGCCCGCAGCGCCTCCGAACCCGCCAAGGACGAAGACCGGCTTTTTGGCCCGCAGGCACAGCAGAACCTCTTCAAGGATGCCGGGATACCGCCCGCTGAAGCCGGTCAGCTTGCCCCCCAGGGCAATCCGGGCATCGATATCCTGCGTCATTCGTTCCCGCATCGCGGTCATGCCGAGCCCGCGCAAGTATTGCCCTTCCATGTCGTCGGGAACGGTCGTGACCGTGACACCCTCGGGCGGTGGGAGAAGTATTGTTTGCAGATAGTTGACGCGGTCCGCCTGCTCATCCTCAGACACCGTGGACGGCCAGCGGAGATAGTTCCGGATGGCGGTAAACTCCCCCCGCGCCATAGCGTTGTGGGCCTTCACCAGTCCGCCTAGAAACAGCGTGAAGCCTTCGGGCCGCAGATCCCCACCATAGGCCAAGGTCGCCTTTTTGGACAGCAAGGCACGCGCCAAAAGGTCCATGGCCGCCAGCAGATGGTCGTCCGAGATGCCGAGCGGGGACACATCCTCGTGGACCTCAGCAACGGACAGCCCGATGACCTTGCCCGACAACTCGACCGGCATCGCCGTCAGAGGCGTCACCAGCCTCACCCGAGACTTTTCAAGTTCCTTGGTTTCACAGAGCGGCAAAGGAGGGTCCGGATAGGCGATGATCCGCTTGGCCTTCGCCTTCCCGGCAAGAGCGCGCAGGTCCCTTTCCTCGGGCGGACGGGCGCAGACAGTGGCGCCGGACGGAAGCTGCCCCAGAGTGCGCAGATGTTCCAGCCGCCTTCTCAGATAGTGGAAGCGCATCGTTTCCACGACCGCCGCATCCACAACCTCCGACAAGGCATTATCCAAGGCGGTCTTGCTCATCTTGCCAGCGCGAAGCCGAACGTGCGGCACGTTTCCGAGCCCCGGCAATGCGCGCTCATCCCGCGCATTGAGCAAGTCGAAGACGACAATCGGTCGCCCACGCCGCTTGGCCTCTATCACCTCGAGATTGCACCACGGACTGGCCGAATAGCCGTCGGTGCGCACCGCCAACAGGGTGCTGCCGTCGAGCGCCCCTTCAATCTTCTCCTGAATACTTTCAGCATCCTCGATGTCGATGGCATCGAAGAAGAACTTGATCGGCTCGTTCTCTTTGAACAGCAGGTCCCTGATGCTCTGGGCGTACTGCAAGCCCAGCGCGTCCCGCTTGGTGTGGCTGATGAACAGCCGCAATCCGGTGTCGCCGGTCAGCCCCTTGCCCTCGACCACGCGCGTGATCAGCGCCGCCACATGCCGCTGCAATTGGGCTGCCTTCGCGCCAGGGGCCGTGCCGGCCAGCCGCACGCCCAGCCGGTTCATGACGGAGGAGGGGACATTCGCCCCCAGCTTCGTCAGGGCCACGACAAGGAGGCAATGCCGCCCGTTGGAGGCCTCCACCCCCCGGTTGATCGCCTCCAGCATGTCCCTCCAGGCGGGGCTGTTAACGAACGCGGTGCTGGTCAGGGCAATGACAACCGTATGCTCCGCCTCATCCAACGCAATGCCCCCAGGAGGGTCGGCGGCGGGGACAGCGGCGGTACACCGGAAATAGGTGGGAATCCCGATCTCCCGAGCAAACGGCCGCTCGGTGTTCCAGCTCAACAGCTTGAACAGGGACCCCGCCAACGCCCGTCCCTCTGAGGGACCCGGATGCCACAGGACGAAGACGTTCAGAAACGCGCGGGCGGTCATGACGGGGGCCTCGGAGGCGGTTTAAGCGGGTGCTGCTGCCTGTATAGCAACCCTGCCTAAAGCGCGCGATGGCCTTCTTCCCTGGCGGGGGCCTTCAGGAGAATACACGACGTCCGACTCAAAGTATGTATCGCCCTTGCGCCCATGCAGACCAAGCGCCTTGATCGGCCACACCCCATCCCCACGTTGCCACCGCGTCTGAGCGCGGGCGGCTCAGCCTCCTAGGAGTTGGCCATCTTAGAACACCGAGCGAACCGATCGGTTCGCTAGAGGCGTCCATGTCGAGCCGGGCAAGCAAGGTTTCCAAAGTTTTTGTGTCCGCGTTCGCCGGCTTAACTCTTCGAAAGACTTCCAGGACTGCGTGAAGGAGGCTAAGACCTCTGGCCCTTTCAAATTGAAGAAGGCAAAAACCCAAGTTTCGCATGACACAGAGGGTGTCCGGATGCTCCACCCCAAGGACACGGTGCCTTGCCTCCAGGACCAGTTCCAGAAGCGCACGCGCGCTGGCACACTCCCCTTGCTCCCAAAAAGTCCCAGCGAGGTTGTTCAGGCTGGTCAGGGTGTCGGGATGCTCCGCTCCAAGGATACGACGGCGCGCTTCCACCACCTGCTCCTGAAGCGCCTGCGCCCGGGCATGCTCACCCTGCGCCAAAAATGTTTGAGCGAGGTTGTTCAGGCTGGTCAGGGTGTCGGGATGCTCCGCTCCAAGGATACGACGGCGCACTTCCACGACCTGCTCCTGAAGCGCCCGCGCTCCGACATGGTCTCCTTGCGCCCCGAGCGTAAAGGCGAGGCTGTTCATGCTACTAAGGGTGCCCGGATGCTCCGCCCCCAGGAGACGGCGCTCTGCCTCCACGACCTGCTCCAGAAGCAACCGTGCGCCAACTTGGTCCCCTTGCGCCCCCAGCGTTAAGGCGAGGTTGTTCATACTGCTAAGGGTACCCGGATGCTCCGCCCCCAGGACGCGGCGCCGCGCCTCCAGGACCTGCTCCAGAAGCGCTCGCGCACTGGTATAATCCCCTTGCGCCCTAAGTGTCGTAGCGAGGTCGTTCATGCTGCTAAGGGTACCTGGATGTTCCGCCCCCAGGATACGGCGCTCTGCCTCCACGACCCGCTCCTGAAGCAGCTGCGCGTCAGCATAGGCCCCTTGCATCCCTAGCGTTAAGGCGAGGTTGCTCAGGCTGATCAGGGTAGTGGGGTGCTCCATCCCAAGGATATGACGCTGCGCCTCCACGACCTGCTCCTGA
>JBAYSM010000037.1:0-22227 GCA_041676205.1 Rhodospirillaceae bacterium
AGTTTCGATGTGCCCTTGTCCACGGCCAGCACGTTGATGCTGCCGTACTTGTCCAAGGTGCCGGTTGCACCACGCTTGGCCGGGTCGTACCAGCCGCCTTCACTAATCCGCAGGACACCCGGACGCACGGCGTCAGTGACCTTGGCCCCGCAAAGGATTTCGCCCCGGTCATTGAACACGCGGACGATGTCGCCGTCCTTGATGCCCCGTGCCTCGGCGTCCTTGGGGTTGATCAGCATCGGCTCGCGGTCGCTGATGGCGTACTTGTCCCGCAGGCTGGTGTTGTTGAGCTGCGAGTGCAGACGGTGCTGCGGGTGGGCCGTTGACACGTGCAGCGGGTACTTGGAGTCCTTGGCGCCGGTCCATTCGACAGGCTCCATCCAGGTCGGATGCGGCGGGCAATCGTCATACCCCATCTTTTCAATGGCCTTGGAGTACAGCTCGATCTTGCCCGACGGCGTGCCCAGCGGCTCCAGCAGCGGTTCCTCGCGGAAGTCGGCATACCGCACAAAGTTGTTGGCCGCCTCGTCGGCTTCGAACACCAGGGGTTCGGTACGCTTCCAGAACGTCTCGAAATCGGGCATGTCGATACGGCGACCGCGGGCCTGCTCCAAGGCCGCGTTGTAGAACTGCTTGATCCAGTCCATCTCCGACTTGCCCTCGTCGAAGCCGTTGCCGTAGCCGAGCTTCTTGGCGATGTCGTTGAAGATGTCGAAGTCACTGCGCGACTCAAACATAGGCTCAACGACCTTATGCATACCGGCCATCAAGCGCAGGGAGTAGCTGCCGCCCTGCTCGATGTCGTTGCGTTCGTAGGACGTGGTAGCCGGAAGAACGATGTCGGCGAACTTGGCGGTGGGGGTCCAACCGATTTCGTGCACGATCACGGTTTCCGGCTTGCGCCACGCCTTTACCAGTTGGTTGGTGTCCTGGTGGTGCGTGAAGGGGTTGCCGCCCACCCAATAAACAAGATTGATGTCGGGGTAGGTTACCTTCGCGCCGTTGAAGTCGATGGTCTTGCCCGGATTGAGCAGCATGTCCGAGATTCGGGCCAGCGGAATGGACGCCAAGCCACTCTGTTCCAGCCAAGCGGCGCCTTCCACGGATTTACCGGTGGCCGTGATACCGGGCAGGACCGGCGCCACGGCGGTCGGCGTGCCGCCGTTCGAGTAGTGATAGGATAGGCCGAAGCCGCCGCCCGGCAGTCCGATCTGACCAAGCATGCTGGCCAAGGCGACGAGCGTCCAGTGCGCTTGCTCACCGTGATCCATGCGCTGCATGGCCCAGCCGCTCATCAGCATGGTGCGGTTTTTGGCGAAGGTGCGCGCCAGATCGCGGATGGTGTCGGCCGGAATTTCACAGATGGCCGCCGCCCAGTCCGCCGTCTTGGCGGTGCCGTCTTCCTTGCCCATCAGGTAGGCTTCGAACTCCTCGTAGCCGACCGTGTAGCCGTCCAGGAACTCGGTGTCATGGAGCTTTTCAGACGCCAGCGTATGGCAGATGCCCAACATCATGGCGACGTCGGTCTGCGGGCGCGGAGCCAGCCACTCGGCGCCTAGGTATTCGATGGACTCGCTACGCACCGGGTCGATGGCGATAACCCGCGTGCCCTTGTCCTTGAGCGCCTTGAAGCCTTCAAAGCCACCGTGCTCGGCGAGAATCCAGTCGATCTGGTTGGTGACGGCGGGGTTGGCGCCCCACAGCACCACCAGTTCGCTGTGCTCCACCACCACCGGCCATGCGGTCTGCTGTTCATAAACCTCCAGGCTGCCGACGACATGCGGCATGATAACCTGCGACGCGCCGGTCGAGTAGTCGCCAGTGTGGTTGATGTAGCCGCCATGCAGGTTCAGCAGGCGACCCAGCAGGTTGCGGCAGTTGTGCAGCTTACCGACGCTTTTCCAACCGTAGGAGCCCCCGAAGATGGCTTCGTTGCCGTGGGTTTTCTTGACGCGGTTCAGCTCGTTGGCGACCAGTTCGATCGCCTTGTCCCACGACACGCGGACGAACTCGTCGGCCCCGCGCATTTCGTCGTTGGCCTTGGGGCCATTCTTCAGATAGCTGGCGCGCACCATGGGATACTTGATGCGGCTCTCGCCATAAAGGAGATCGGGCAGTCCGTCGAGCATGGCGGTCGGGAACTTGTCGGCGGCCACCGGCTTGGCGGCCACGAACTTACCGTTCTCGACCTGCGCATGAAACACGCCCCAGTGCGAGCCGGACAAAATTGTTCCCGACGCGCCCTGTGCGGCGGCGGTCCGTGACCCCATCAGGACCGAAGGGCCGCCAATCAGCGCCAATCCGGCGAGCGCCGACGAGCCGGTGAGAAATGAACGCCGGGAGACTTGGCCGTCGGCGGAAGTGGGCTTGGAGACGGATCCCATGATGTGGTCCTCACTCTGGAGCGATATAAACGACGGCGCCTAAAAGGCCTCGCCGGGAAATGGATTTGCAGTGTAGCGAGGCAACGTAAATGTGCTTCCAGACGGATATGAACCACTAGGACAGCTTTGTTATCGGAATGTTAACAGGAACGGCCGGTCACGCAGCGTGATAAAATGTTTTCACCGCCTGCTCTGCCAAGCGCGCCGCAGCAGCATAAAAGCCGTTGGGATCGTCGCGTTCCACACGCGCCCGAAATGCCGGCGCCCAGTTCAGAAATTCAGCGGAAACAAACGCCTTCTGAGCAGCGTAAAGAGCGGCCGCAGAACCTGGGTCGGCAACGGCTTCTCGGCGGGACAATTCAGCCAAGGCCGCCAGTTGAACCGCAATATGGTCGGCTGGCTCCGCAACGGCGGTTCCAACTGCCAGATCATGGCTGGCGAGGAACGCTACGGATCGGTCTGTCGCCGTGCCATGCGTCCGCCGCTCCATATAGATGGAAGCATAAGGATGAGCACTGCCCGGCCCCCCTGCCCCCAGGAACAGCGTCCCGAACCGCGCCGCAAGCGCCGCCGCGGCGTCGGCATCGCTTCCCGCGCGCGCATAAACGGCCCGAACTGCGGCGCCGATCGCGGCGGCGTCCTCAGCCAGACCGGGCATGGCGCCTACAGCGGCAAGCAAAGCCTCCCCTTCGCTGCCCCGAAGTACGGCAACGGTGGCGGCATCGGGTTCGTACAGGAACACGGCGGCCAGCCAATCGAATAGGAACGCCCGGTCTTGCGAGGGCGGCAGGGTGGGTGTCATGAAGGCCTCCGGGGGAATGAAGATGTCTACGGATTGAACACGTAGCCGACACCGTGAACGGTAACCAAATGGCGCGGTTCGCGCGACGGTTCGCCCAGTTTGTGGCGCAGGCGGTTCAGCAACACGTCTACCGTGCGGTCATTGGGCGCCCAGTCGCGGTGGCTGATGTAGTCGAGCAACTGATCACGCGCCATGACCCGGCCCTGATGGCAGGCCAGCGCAGCCAGCAGATCAAACTCGCCACGCGTCAAATGCACACGCCGTCCATCTTGATGTGTCAGTTCGCGCCGATCGAGGTCGAGACACCAGTCGGTGAACACAATGCGGTTTTGTCCATTGGCTGGCTCACGCAGTTCTGCCGAACGCTGCATCAAACGACGGATGCGGGTGAAAATCTCGCGCGGGTCGCGGGTGCGGGCAACCACGTCATCGGCGCCCATTTCCAGGCCCAGGATGCAGTCCACGGAATCCGCATTGGCGCACAAAATGATAATCCCACTGGAGCAGGCTTCTTGAAGCGATTGCATCACCGCCATTCCGCCGGGCGGCGGTAGTTCGGTGTCAAAGACGATGACGCAGGGGCGCGCGCCATTGGAATAGCGGCCAATCAGCCGAGGATGGTTTACCTGCTGAACCCCGATTTCCGCAGCTTTGAGCAGCGCCGCCAAGTCAGCATGGTCCGTCACCGAAGGCTGTATAATCAGAACGCTCTGGCCTTTATGCACGCACCGCCCCTCTGTGGTTCGGGCACCTCATTTGGGCAGGCGCCTCTGATCGCACGTTTACAGACCGATAACATTTCCGCGGATGCCATACAACTTTTAACGAACTTGGTTAACTCCTTTGGACTAAGGTCGCAAAAGGACAACCTGACCCGATCCCGGACAGGCAGGGGGTGACCACCACTCTCCGGGATCCAAGGAGTACACCATGATTAAGAGGTTCTGGCGCTGGCTAACCCGACCGAGCGGCCTTGCGTGGAGCGGCATCTTCCTGGCGGGTGCCGCCTTTGCCGTCATCGGCCTCGGCGGCATCCACACCGCCCTGACGTCGACCCAAAGCACCGAATTCTGCGTCTCCTGCCATGAGATGACGTATGCTTACGAAGACCTCAAGAAAACGGCACACCACAACAACACCTCGGGCGTCCGCGCCGGGTGCTCGGACTGCCATGTCCCGTCCTCTGGATGGCCCTATCTGAACGCCAAAATCCTCGCCAGCAAAGATCTCTACCATCACCTGCTCGGCACCCTCGATACGCCCGAGGCGTACGAGGAGCATCACCTGGGCATGGCGCAGGCGGTGTGGACGCGGATGAAGGACAACGACTCCCGAGAATGCCGGAGTTGCCATACCCGCGATGCCATGACCATCAGCACCCAAAAGGAAGAAGCCCAAAAACGTCACACCGAGGCTTTGAAGACGGGCGACACTTGCATCGACTGCCACAAAGGCATCGCCCACCGCCTGCCCGACATGAAAAAGGCGTTCGACCGCGCCTTCAACCAACTCAAGTCCTCCGCCGCGTCCTCCGATCTAGGCAACGAGGCCTTCACCTTGGAGACCATGCCCTTCTACCTGGGCAAGGGGGAAAGCAAGGCGGCTGGACAGTTGCTGCCGGCCACTCGCCTCGACCTTCGGAACCGGGAGGGCGACTGGCTGCAGGCCACCGTCACGGGCTGGCGCCAGGAAGGCGCGGAAAGCGTCATCTATGGTGCCAAGGGCCAGCGCATCATCTCTGCCGTCATGGCCAAAGCTACGGTCGAACACGCCAAGGCCGGCACGCCGGAAGTCGTCGCCGACACCGGGCAGACCTGGATGCCGGTTTCGATCGATATTTGGCTCCCGGCCGAAAACGTCGCGGCCGATATCACGCCAGTCTGGGAATATGCGTCCTCGCTCTATCAGAACGATTGCGCGACCTGCCACACGGCGCATACACCGGGGCATTTCCTGGCGAACCAATGGATTGGGCAGCTCAAGTCCATGGAGCGTTTCAGCCAACTCAGCAAGGAGCAGAACCGACTGGTCCTGAAATTCCTCCAGTACCATGCCGGCGACGGCATGATGGCCAGCGGACACTGACCAGAGAACAAAGGTCCAGAGAACAAAGGTATCGACGGAGGCGCGGCTTCGGGATATTCAGCCGGGATGAACGCAGAGAGCAGCTTCGAGATTTTTCTCGTCACTCATCCCGGCCTGGAATCCCTGCTGTGCGCAGAAGCGACGGAAAAGGGGTTCAGGAACCCGACCTCCGTCCGGGGCGGCGTGACGGTGACGGGCGGCTGGCCCGAAATCTGGCGGGCGAACCTCGAAATCCGGGGGGCGAGCCGGGTGCTCGTCCGCATCGGCGCCTTCCGGGCCGTTCATCTTGCCCAACTCGACAAGAGGGCACGCCGCTTGGCGTGGGCCGAGACGCTTCGCCCGGACGTACCGGTCCGGGTCGAGGCCTCCTGCACGGGGTCCCGCATCTATCACGCCGGGGCCGCAGCCCAGCGGATCGAAAAAGCGATCCATGAGGAACTTGGCGCGCCGATTTCTCCTGACGCCGAAGTCTGCATAAAGGCGCGCATCGAGGACGATCTGTGCACCATCAGCATCGACACCTCCGGCGGCCTTTTACATAAGCGCAATCACAAGGAAGCCGTTGCCAAGGCCCCCCTGCGGGAGACGCTGGCCGCGCTTTTCCTGCGCCAATGCGGTTTCGACGGCAGCGAACCCGTCCTCGATCCCATGTGCGGGTCGGGGACCTTCGTCATCGAGGCAGCGGAAATAGCCGCCGGCCTTCATCCTGGCCGGTCGCGCCGCTTTGCGTTCGAGCACCTTGTCAGCTTCGACGAGGCGGCATGGGAGCAGTTGCGGCACCTTGCCAGTACCGCGGCGACGCCCACCGTCCGGTTCTACGGCAGCGACCGCGACGCCGGAGCAATCACCATGAGCCGCGCCAACGCCGAGCGCGCAGGCGTTGCCGAGTTGACCTCCTTCCGGCAACTGGCAATCGGCGACCTCTATCCGCCAAAGGGGCCAACGGGTTTGGTGATGGTCAATCCCCCCTACGGCACCCGGATCGGGGAGAAGAAGGCGCTGTTCCCGCTCTACCGCTCCCTTGGGCAGATGCTGAAGACGCGCTTCGTCGGCTGGAGAGTCGGACTGGTGACGAGCGACGACGCGCTTGCCCAGGCGACTGGCCTGCCGCTTGCCCCTACCGGTGAACCGATATCGCACGGCGGACTGCGCGTTACCCTGTATTCGACAGGCCCCCTGACGTAGGACGCCATGATTTCCCTGTTCCAGCGGCCGTCAGTCGTGTAGTGATGACGGCATCCGCATCGTAAGAAAGAACCTCCGTGGCAGACCAGCCGCAAGGTCGTCAGGCAGTATCCCATGTCGCCAGAGCCACGAGCCTGCTGGTTGGCGTGGTGCTTCTGCTGACGACGGCAGTCGGGCTGGGGCCGCAGTGGTCTTCCCAAACGTCCCCCGGCGCGTCGTCCGTCAGCGCCTCGTCCGAGGGCAGCCTTCAGGGGTTGGCGCGCACCTCGGGCGCCTTAACCTCCCCGTCCAAGGCCCATGTCCGCCTCGCGGCCCAAGGCGCTGCGCCGGATGGGTCTGATTACGGGGGCGACTGCGCCCTCCTGGCGACCCTTTTGCCGCTGCCCGCCACGACGGCGACGCAGTGCCAACCAGTTCCTTCCGCGCGGCAATCGGCTCATGCAGCCGCCGGTCTGCTCAGCGTTCGCACGCCCACCGGCCCGCCGTCCGCCTGACCGTCTCCGCGCCCCTGCCCTCGTGCCGGGCGCGCCCCCTCCTCCATCGGTCTCAAAGCCCGCTGCGCCGCGCCTCCATGCGAGCGCCGACCGCGACCGAATACAGGACTAGGACGGCATGCTGTACTTTTCCAAGATCAAGACCACCGTCATCTGGGCCGTGTGCCTGCTCGGCCTGTGGCTGAGTATTCCGAACTTCATCAAGCCCGACACGCTTCCCGACTGGGTTCCCCAACCGCGCTTCACCCTTGGCCTGGACCTCCAGGGGGGCGCACACCTCCTGCTTCAGGTTGAAACCGACGTCCTCATCCAGGACCGCCTGAAGGCGGTCGAGGAAACCGTGCGGACGCAGTTGCGCGAGGCACGGCTGCGCTACAGTGGGCTTCAATCCGCCAATGGCACCGTGCGATTTACCCTTACCGATGCCGCTCAGGCCGATGTCGTGCAGGGCATGATTGCCCCCGTGCTGAAGGGCACCGATGGCCTGTCCGATTTCGACATCGCGCGCGACCAGGGAGCATTCGTATTGACCCTGCGCGAGGATGCCGTGCGCGAGATCCGCGATCAGGCCGTGGCGCAGTCCATCGAGATCATCCGCCGCCGCATCGACGAAACCGGCGTCAATGAACCGATGATTGCCCGCCAGGGTGCCGAGCGCGTGGTGGTGCAGCTTCCCGGTCTGGACGACCCGGCGCGGGTCAAACGCCTGCTCGGCCAGACCGCCAAGATGACCTTCCATCTGGTTGATGCCGACGCCCAGACCCGGCCCGGCGTGCGCGCCCTGCCGATGGCCGAGGGCGGCGGCGTGATCGGTGTACGCGAGCGAGTGGAACTCGACGGAGGACGGTTGACGTCGGCCACCGCCGGGACCAATCCCCAGACCGGGGAGTGGGTGGTCAACTTTGCCTTCGACGGCCTGGGCACGCGGCGTTTCGCGGAAATTTCCACGACCAATGTCGGCAAGCCCTTTGCCATCGTGCTCGACGGCAAGGTCATCAGCGCGCCGGTCATCCGCGAACCCATCACCGGCGGTCAGGGCCAGATCAGCGGCTCCTTCACCGCCCAATCGGCCAGCGACCTTGCCGTGCTGCTGCGGGCAGGCGCCCTGCCCGCGCCGCTGACCGTGGTCGAGGAACGCACCGTCGGTCCCGACCTGGGGGCCGATGCCATCCAGGCCGGTCTGGTCGCCTGCGTCGTCGGGTTCGTTTTGGTGGTGGGCTACATGACCGCCACCTACGGCCTGTTCGGGGTGTTCGCCAACATCGCGCTGACGTTCAACCTTCTGCTGACGTTGGCCGCGCTGTCCCTGCTCGGCGCCACGCTGACCCTGCCCGGCATCGCCGGCATCCTGCTGACGCTTGGCATGTCGGTCGATGCCAACATCCTGATCAACGAGCGTATCCGCGAGGAAGTGCGCCGGGGCGCCAAACCCGCCGCCGCCATCGAAGCGGGCTTCCGTCGCGCCTTCTCCACCATCACCGACAGCAACCTGACGACGCTGATCAAGATGGTGCTGCTTTATATCGTCGGAACCGGCACGGTGAAGGGCTTTGCCGTGACCATCAGCCTCGGCATCCTGACGTCCATGTTCACCGCCACCGTCGTCAGCCGCTGGCTGGTCGTGGCATGGCTGCGCCGTAAGCGCCCCAAGGAACTGCAGGGCGATAGTCCTTTGCGCCTGCTGCCCGAGGTCACGGGATTTTCCTTCATGAAGGCCCGACACTGGGGCATTGGCATGTCCGTTGCCCTGAGCCTGGCATCGGTCGGGCTGTTCTTTTCGCCCGGCCTGAACTATGGCGTCGATTTTGCCGGCGGCACGGTCATCGAGGCCCGCACTGCACAACCGGCCAATTTCGATGCCGTGCGGAACTCCCTGGCGCCGTTGAACCTTGGACAGGTCACGCTCCAGCAGTTCGGCACGCCCAGTGACATCATGATCCGCCTGGAACGGCAACCAGGTGACGATGGCGCGCAGCAAAAGGCCGTCAAGGCGGTCCAGGAAGCACTGGCCAAAGACTTCCCCGGCACCAGCATTCGCAAGGTGGACTCGGTCGGCGCCTCGGTCAGTGGCGAGTTGTTTGAAAGCGGCATGATAGCGCTGGGCCTCGCCGTCATTGCCATGCTGGTGTACATCACGCTGCGGTTCGAGTGGCAGTTCGGCATCGGCGCGGTCGTGACCATGCTGCTGGACGTGACCAAGACCATCGGCTTCTTTGCCATAACGGGATTGCAGTTCGATCTTACGGCGCTGGCTGCAATCCTGACCATCATGGGCTATTCCATCAACGACAAGGTCGTCGTCTACGACCGCATCCGAGAGAATTTGCGTTTGTACAAGACCATGCCCCTGCGCGAGTTGATCGACCGAAGCATCAATGAAACCATGTCGCGCACCATCGGCACTACCGCCGCCCTGTTCCTGGCCACCCTGCCGCTGGCAGTGTTCGCCGGCGAGGGCTTGAGGGAGTTCGGCTGGATTCTGCTGTTTGGCGCAGTCCTGGCGACGTCATCGTCCGTCTTTATTGCGGCCCCTATCCTGCTATATCTGGGCGAAGGCCGCCTGCGGGGCGAGCAAGACCCGGACGGCGTGGAGGTTGAAACGTCATGATTGCCCATCCCCACCTGGAACATGCGGTGGCGCCGCCGTGGCGTGTTCTGGGCGCGCTCCGCCTGCCCGACGTTGTGTTTCTCCTGGCGCTGGCGTTTCTCGCCGGCGCCGGAGTCCTGGCGCTGTACTCCGCGGCCGGTGGATCATGGCATCCTTGGGCCAGCAGCCAGGCGGTGCGCTTTGGGGTGTCGTTGTTGATCGTCCTGTTCGTGGCGTCGGTGAGCACCCGCGTATTGCTCGACGCCGCCTACCCCATCTATGTCCTGTGTCTGGCGTCGTTACTGGCGGTGGAGTTTTTTGGGCAGGTCGGCATGGGGGCGCAGCGTTGGCTGAACCTCGGCTTCATGTCGATCCAGCCGTCGGAGTTCGCCAAGATCGGCCTGATCCTCGCCATCGCACGGTACTACCATTTTTCGCCTGCGGACCGTGCCGTAAGCTTGCTGCACGGCCTGCCCGCGCTGATCATGATCGCGGTGCCCACCATCCTGGTGTTCCTGCAACCGAACCTGGGGACGAGCCTCTTGCTGATGATGGCCGGCTTGACGGTTGCCCTGATGGGCGGGCTGCCTCTGTGGCTGATGGGGGCGGCGGGCGCCGCCGCCATCGCCACCGCGCCCGCTTTGTGGATGCATATGCACGAGTACCAAAAGTCGCGCGTGCTGACGTTCCTCGACCCCGAGCGTGATCCGCTCGGGGCCGGGTACAACATCATTCAGTCGAAGATCGCGTTGGGTTCGGGCCGCATGTTCGGCAAGGGCTTCCTGGAGGGATCGCAAAGCCAGCTCGGTTTCCTGCCTGAAAAGCATACCGACTTCATTTTGGTCGTCCTGGCCGAAGAATGGGGCCTCGTCGGCAGCCTTAGTGTGCTGCTCGCCTGCTGCGTGGTTATTGCCTACGGGTATGCGGTGGCGTGGCGCGCGCAACATGAGTTCGGGCGCCTGCTTGCGCTGGGACTGACAACCAGCTTCTTTCTCTATGTTTTCGTGAACATGGCAATGATCATGGGCCTTATTCCCGTTGTGGGAATTCCGTTGCCGCTGCTGTCAAATGGCGGCACCGTGATGATGGCCGTCATGATATCGGCGGGCATCCTGCTCAACATTTCCCTCCGTCCCAGCCTGCACCGCGGCAACGGAAACAGCTTCGGGTAACTGACGATGTCTGTGTGGATAGAAATCGGCATTATCGCCGCCCTGTTGCTTCTGAATGGGTTCCTGGCAATGTCGGAGCTTGCCGTCATTTCTTCGCGACGGCCGCGCCTTCAGGCCATGGCGGAGAGCGGTTCGACCTCCGCAAGGCGGGCGCTGGGCTTGCTCGACAACTCCGGGCGCTTTCTCTCCACGGTGCAAATCGGCATCACGCTGGTCGGCGTGCTGGCGGGTGCGTTCTCCGGGGCGACGCTGGCCGTGCGGTTTTCGGCCTGGATCACCGAACGCTTCCCTGATGCACAGCCCTATTCGGAAGAAGTGGCGCTCACGCTGATCGTCGGCGCCATCACGTACCTGTCGCTGATCGTCGGCGAGTTGGTGCCCAAGCAGGTCGCGCTGGCCAATCCCGAGCGGATGGCGGTCATCGCCGCCCGGCCCATGTCGGCCATCGCCACTCTGGCGGCGCCGGTGGTCTGGCTTCTCGACACGTCAAGCAAGGCATTATTGTCGCTGTTGCGCATCGAGCCGCGCGAAAGCGCCATGAGCCAGGACGAACTCCGCGCCATTATTGGGGAAAGCACCGCCGCTGGCGTGCTGGACCCGCAGGAAAACGAGATGATGCGCGCCGTCATGCGCTTTGCCGACCGCAAGATCCGCACCATCCTGACGCCCCGCATGGACATCGACTGGCTGGACATCGACGAGCCGCACGAGGAGATCGTCGCCCGCATCCGCGCCACGCGGCACTCGCGCTATCCCCTGTGCCGGGGGAACATCAACGAGCTGATCGGCGTCGTTCAGGCCAAGGATATTCTCGACCGCGTTCTGGCGGGCAAAGATTTCGACCTCGCGAAACTGGTACGAGAGGTGCTCGTCGTGCCGGAAACAGCCGGAGCGCTCGGCGTTCTGGAACGCATCAAGCATGCGCCCATTCACATGGCCGTGGTGGTCGATGAATATGGCGCGGTCGAGGGTCTGGTCACGGCATCGGACATCCTGGCCGAATTGGTCGGCGGCATGTCCGAGCACGGCGAGCACTGGGAGCCGCAAGCCGCCATCCGCGACGACGGCAGTTGGCTCATCGACGGCGACATGGACGCCGAGCGGGCGGGCGACCTTGTGGGCTACCCCGCCATAGCTGGGCAGGGCCGCTATGCCACGTTGGCGGGGTTCCTCCTCAGCGGGTTCCGAACCCTGCCGACATCCGGCGAGTCATTCCTTCAGGACGGCTATCGGTTCGAGGTGGTGGACATGGATGGCCGCCGTATCGACAAAGTCCTGGTCGTCCCTCCGTCCCAACCCGCAAAGGAACAAGTCAATGCGCTTTGAAGAGCGTCTGGAACGGACGATATTCGCCAGCCGATGGTTGCTGGCCCCGTTTTTCATCGGGTTGCTGGTGGCGATTCTCGTCCTGCTGCTCAAGTTCTTCAAGGAACTGGTGTCTTTGATATTGGGCCTGTGGACGGCACCGGAATATGAGGCGATCACCTCCATCCTGACGCTGGTCGATACCACGCTGATTGCCAGCCTGCTGCTGATCATCATCTTCAGCGGCTATGAGAACTTCGTGTCCAAACTGAACATCGGCACCCACGAGGACCGCCCGGCGTGGATGGGCAAGGTCAGCTTTTCCGATCTGAAGCTCAAGCTGATCGGCGCCATCGTGGCGATTTCCGCCGTCGAGCTTTTGAAAGGCTTCCTGGCCAGCACCCAGTTCACGGACGAACAACTCGGCTGGAAAATTGGAATCCATCTGACGTTCGTGATTTCCGGGGTGCTGTTTGCCGTCACCGACCGCATTGCCGAAGGCGGCCGCAAACCCGCCGCCCCGGCCAACAAGGAATAGGTAATTGAGATTATCGCCGTTCTTCCGTCACCGGCTCGGGCGGGGCTTCCTTCGGCGTCAGCAGTAGCGAGACGATCACGCCCGCCGCCAGAAGCCCGAACGTGATGCCCAAGGACAGAGCGGCAGGCATTTTGCCGAAGAATTCGACATAGAAGATCTTGGTGCCGATGAAGACCAGCACCGCCGCCAACGCATACTTCAGGAAGGCAAAGCGATGCACCATGGCGGCCAGCGCGAAATACAGGGCGCGCAGGCCGAGAATGGCGAAGATGTTGCTGGTAAAGACGATGAACGGGTCGGTCGTGATGGCGAACACCGCCGGCACGCTGTCCACCGCGAAGATCACGTCGGACACTTCAACCACGACCAGGGTCAGGAACAATGGCGTTGCCCAGAGGCCGCCCTTCCCCGTCGCCGCATCGTACTTTTTGACCCAGAACCGCTCGCCGTGCAGTTCGTCGGTGACACGCATGTTCCGGCGCAGGAAGGCGATCAGCTTATTGTCCGCCAAATCGGCTTCGGGTTCGTCCGCGGCAAACAGCATCTTGATGCCGGTGAACACCAGGAACGCCCCAAAAATATAGAGGACCCAATGAAATTCGGCGATCAGGGCGGTGCCGGCACCAATCATCACGCCGCGCAGGATAATGACGCCGAGGATGCCCCAAAACAGCACCCGATGCTGAAATTCGCGCGGAATGGCGAAGTAGGTAAAGACCAGGGAAATGACGAAGACGTTATCGAGCGACAGGCTTTTTTCAACGAAATAGGCCGTCAGGTAGTTCATCCCCGCCGTCTCGCCCATGTACCACCATACCCAGCCGCCGTAGAGCATGGCAACGGAGATGTAGAAAGCGGACAGCTTCAGGCTTTCCGGGACGGAAATTGCATGAGCCTTGCGGTGCAGGACGCCCAGGTCGAGCACCAGAAGCGTCACCACGATGGTGCCAAACGCCATCCATGCCCACGCCGGTTTCCCAAGCACGGGCACAACAAAAAGATCAAGGAGCTCCAAGGGGAAGCCTCCGGGTGGTTCACGCGCCGCGTCAGCGCAACCACGAGGAAAGGTCCGACATCGCAGCAACCGCCGTCGCTGCCAGAGGGGCCCGGACCCAGGAAGGCCGGACTATTGGGGCGGCCGCGTCCGGTGTCAAGCGGGCCTTAGCGGCGGCCGTTGGCACTCCAGAAAAATGAACGCGGCGGCCCCCCCACGCGACCGCCGCGCCCACTTCCACGTCAAAAGGGATGGTGGAAGAACTTCCCTCACCGTCAACCGAACTTGTAGAGGATCCCGTAGCCGCCGCGCGGGTAGAACCATTCGATGTTGGACATATCCTGGCAGATGATGCGGCAGGTGCCGCACTCCAGGCAGCCGTCGAAGCTGGTGGTCACGCCGCCGCCTTCTTCGGCCAGATAGCACGCCGCCGGGCAGGCCGTGGTGCACGGCTTGTCGGTGCACTCGCGGCACAGCGCGGGGTTCTTGACCGCGATATGGGGCTTGCCCTCGTCCACCCGGTAACGGTTCTGGAACAGCTTGTCTTCGACTTTGATCATGGTCATCGCCCCGTCCCTAAGAAGTCACCGCCAAGCCCGCGCCATCTTCCAGGCATCGCCGATCAGGCCGCGGATGCCGCGCCCCTTGGTGAAGGCCTGAACCATTTCCTTTTCCTTGGTGATCTTGTCAACGCCGTCAACCCGGAACCACAGGGAAGCGGCCTTGGACAGGATGCCGGGATAAGTGGTGAAGAACTGCGGGTTGTTGTGAAGAACCTCCGGCAGGTCCTTGTACTTCTTCAGGTCCTTTATGACGAAGGTGTCGTTCAGACGCGCCCGGTACATGGCCAGATTACCGTCCGACATGGCCTGTCCGGCCTTCTTGAGATCGAGGATCGTCTCGGCCGCTATGCGCCCTGTGGTCAGCGCCATGTTGGAGCCTTCGCGGTGCAGGGCGTTGACGAACTGCCCGGCATCGCCGCAGATCACCCAGCCATCGCCGTAGATCTTGGGAATGGCCTTGTAACCGCCCTCGGGGATGAGGTGCGCGGCGTACTCCTTGACCTCGGACCCGGCCAGCAGCGGCTTGACCGACGGATGGCTCTTGAACTTCTCCAGCAGGCTGTACGGGGTCTGCCCGGTCTTCTTGAAGTCGGACACCAAGCACCCGATACCAACCGCCAGGCTGTCCTTGTTGGTGTAGATAAAGGCCGTGCCGACCATGCCGCCGGTCACGGTCCCGGCGACCTCGATCACCACGCCTTCTTCATCCTTGAGGTTGAAGCGGGCGTCGATGACGTCCTTGGGCAGGAAGTGCATTTCCTTGACGGCCAGGGCGACATGCTCGGGCTTCAACTCGGCCCGGAACCCCGCGCGCTGTGCCAGCAGGCTATTCACGCCATCACACAGGACCACAACGTCGGCGAATATGTCGCCATCTTCGCGGTCGGTGCGCACACCGATGACACGGCCCTTGTCGTCCTTGAGCAGGTCGGTGACGGTCGTCTCGCAGATGACCAGCGCGCCCGCCGCCTTGACCTTCTTGGAGAACCACTTGTCGAACTGGGCGCGGATGATGGTGTAACGGTTTGGTTTTTCTTCGTTGAAGTCTTCCGAACGATAGTGCGTGCCTATGTAGGAGCGGTCATCGAGCATCCACAGACGCTGCTCAATGACGTGCCGCTCCAGGGGGCAATCGTCGCGGAAGTCAGGGATGATCTTCTCAACCGCATCGGCGTACAGGATGGCGCCCTGCACGTTCTTGGAGCCGGCATATTCGCCGCGCTCGATTTGCAGGACGCTCAGGCCGCCCTTGGCCAGCGTGTAGGCCGCGGCGTTCCCCGAAGGGCCGGCCCCGACCACGATTGCGTCGAACTTCTCGGCCACTGTGTGGTCCTCCTAAAGGGGTCAGCCGGCCTTGCGGTTCACGGCGAGGCGCTTGCGGAAAGCCTCGGTGAGCGCGGGCAGGATGGTCAGGGCGTCGCCCACGATACCAATGTGGGCGATCTCAAAGATGGCCGCGTTGGGATCGGTGTTGATGGCGACGATGCAGTCGGCCCCCTCGACACCCACGCGATGCTGAATGGCGCCGGAAATGCCCGCCGCGATATACAGCTTTGGCCGGATGGTCTTGCCGGTCTGGCCGATCTGGCGGTCGGCGGCGATCCAGCCCTTTTGCACCAGCGGGCGCGAGCCGCCATATTCCGCCCCGAGGACGGCGGCAAGGTCCGTCACCAGCTTGAAGTTCTCAGGCTTGCCGAGACCCAGGCCGCCGGCCACTACCACGTCGGCGTAGGCAAGCTGGGCCTTGTCGCTGTCCTGGTCGGCGATGAAGCTGAGGATCTTGGTGACGACGTCGTCCTCGGCCATGTTCAGCGGATGCACGATCAAGCCACCTGCCGGACGGCTTTCGTCCTTGTCGGGCATGGCCATCACGCGCGGCCGGATGGTGGCCATCTGCGGGCGGTAGTTCAGGGTGTGAATGGTGCACAGCAATGACCCGCCGAAGGTCGGCCGGGTGGCAGCCAGCGACCGTTCATCGTCGATGGCAAGCTCGGTGCAGTCGGCGGTCAGGCCGGTCTTGAGTGTGGTCGCCACCGACCCGGCCAAGTCGCGGCCGAGCGTGGTGGCACCCAGCAGCAGGACTTCAGGCTGATAAGCATTGACCACGTCGGTCAGGGCCTTGCTGAACGGCTCGTTGCGGTAATCGGTCAGCAGCGGGTCTTCGACAAGATACACGGTGTCGGCGCCGTAGGTATAGCTCTCGGCCACCGCCGCGCGGGTTGCCTCACCGGGTGGCCCCATGACCACGCCGGCCAGTTGAACGCCCAGCTTGTCGGCCAGCTTGCGGCCCTCGCCCAACAGTTCCCAGGACACCGGATGGACGACGCCGCGCTCCATCTCGATGAATACCCAGACGTGCTTGTAGCTCTTGAAGTGCTCCGGCAGTTCTTTCTTCATCCCGGCGCGGCCCCCCGCAGGCTTGGCGGCAACGGGCTTCTTGATCGGTTCGCTCATGGGGCGGGCCTCCTAGCGGGTGCCGGCGGCCAGCTCAAGCATGTCTGCTTCGAGCTTGGGCTGCGCCTGGAAGATGGCGTCGATGGCGGCGGCGGCAATCTCGTCGGCGGACTTGCCGGTGACGTCGATCATCTTGGCCTTGTCCTTGCGCGGGCTGGGCGCGAACACCTTTTTCACCACGGTCGGCGAGCCCTTGAGGCCGCACAGCGAGATGTCCTCGATACCGGCCGCCTCGGCGCTCCAGGTGCGAAGCTGGTGACGGGCAGCGCGGAACATATCGGGCATGGTGCCAAAGCGGATGGAGTTGGACCCCTCCAGCATGGTGATAAGGCACGGCAGCGAGGTCTTGAGAACCTGCACGCCCCCTTCGGAGCGGCGGTGGACCACCACTTCGCGCTTATCGAGATCGACGCCTTCGACCTTGGCGACGTAAGTGAGCTGTTGCAGGTTCAGGCGCTTGGCGATGCCGGGGCCGACCTGCGCGGTGTCGCCGTCGATGGTCTGCTTGCCCGCGAACACGATATCGACCGGGTCGGTTTCGCCGATCTTCTTGATCGCGCTGGCAAGAGCATAGGACGTGGCGAGCGTATCGGACCCGGCGAAGAACCGGTCGGTCAGCAGCACGGCATCATCCGCCCCCAGGCCCAGCGCCTTGCGCAGGCTGTCTTCAGCCATCGGCGGCCCCATGCTCAACACGGTGACCTTGCCCCCCATCTTGTCCCGCAGGCGCATGGCCTCCTCAAGCGAGTACAGGTCATAGGGATTGATGACGGACGGCACGCCCTGCCGCATGATGGTGTTGGTGACGGGGTGAACGCGGATCTGCGCGCTGTCCGGCACCTGCTTGATGCAAACGACGATGTGCATACCAACTCTCCATTCACCCGGTGGCCGAGGCACACCCAACCTAAAGCAAGCGCCGTTCCAGTTTCCACAATTGTCTCAAAAGCGCCGAATTCCGTACCTTACGGAGAATCTTTCGTGCAACGGGATCCCCTGGGGCTGCGGCACATCCGCGACAAGCGTGTCGGAAGTGCGACAGGATGCTGGGACTATCCGAATTCGTGCCCTGTCATGCAATGCCGATTGTCGCGCCCAGCCCAAAAAGCGGCGCCCGGAGGGTGGCTTTTTCTACCCTCCGGGCGGTCATGCCGCATTGATAAATGTCGCAGGCTCACGCTGTCGCATGTGCGACAAGGCATTAAGGTTTACCGCCCAGCCGCCGGGTCAGGCCGCGTGCCGCGTCCAGCACTGCCTGCGCAGGCTCCCCGTTCTGCTGGACGGAGAACGCGCCTTGATGCCCCAGCGCGGTGATGGCGGCGATCAGATCGCCCTTATGATCGAACACCGGGGCCGACACGGCGGCCACGCCGGGCAGCAGCACGCCGTCCACGGTGCCGAGGCCAATTTCCCGCGCACGGGCGCGCATGGCCGCAACCGCCACATCATCCACACCGGAAAGCTCCTGCTCCCGCACGACCAGCGGCGCGATGCGGTGGTCGGGCATCCAGGTCAGGAACGTCCGTCCGGTGGCCGACAGGAACAGCGGCAGGGTGGACCCGATGCGCACGTTGACCGTGACGGGCCGCGTGCTTTCCTCCCACCGCACCACGGTCGGGCCGCTCTCGCCCCACACCGCGAGGCAAACCGTCTCGTTGAGGCGGTCACGCAGATCGACCAGCACCGGGGCGGCCAGCCGCACCACGTCCAGGCGGGCCAGCGCCGCCAGCCCGACCCGCAGGGCGAGCCCGCCCAGGTCATAACGTTGCGTCTCGGTGTCCTGCTCAACCAGCCCGGCGCGGCACAGGCTGACCAGATAGCGATGCGCCTTGCCGCCAGACATGCCCGCCGACGCCGCGACGGCCTTTAGCGGCAAGGCTCCGGGCGCACCGATGAAGGCGGCCAGAACGCGCGCCGCAGTCTCCACCGACTGAACGCCCGACTGCTGCCCTTTTTCATCGAGATCATCATCCAACATGGCCCCTCCACCCTACAAATAGTGTGGTTGACACCACACGCGATATATTCCGATATAGGACATGCGTTACGCAATGAGAAACAAAAAGACTCCCGGAGGACGCCGTCCATGAAGTACTCGCTTTTCTCGGTCGCCGACCACTACCCCACCGACCTGTTTCCGGGCCACACCCGCACAGTGGCCGGATTCTATGAGCAGCTTCTGCAGCAGGCCGAGCTTGCCGATACCCTGGGCTATGACACGTTTTTCGTCGCCGAGCATCATTTCGACCACTACGGCGCGATTCCCAATCCCGCTGTCTGGATGGCCGCCGCCGCGCAGCGCACGACGCGCGTGAAGCTGGCTCCGGCAGTGTCGGTGCTGCCGTTCCACGACCCGCGATTGGTGGCCGAAGACTATGCCATGGTCGATCAGATTTCCGGCGGCCGGTTGGTCATGGGGGTTGGGTCGGGCTACCTTAAGCACGAGTTCGACGGGTTCGGGGCCGACCCCACGGTGAAACGCTTCACTTTCGACGAGGGCCTTGAGATCGTCCGCCGCCTGTGGAAGGGCGAGACGGTGACGTTCAAGTCCGACCACTACGACCTGCGCGACGTTGCCATCAACGTCCGCCCGCAACAAGCCGACGTGCCGGTTTACATCGCCTCGCTGCGGCCCGAGGTCGCGTACTACGTCGGCAAGGGCGGCAACAACATCATGACTGTGCCCTACGCCACGGTGGATCGCTTCGAGCAGATCAAGACCATGATGGACGAGTTCAAGCGCGGCGTCAGCGAAAGCCCCAAACGCGACGGCAAATCCCTGGTCGCCCTGCACACCTGGATCGCCGACAGCGACGACGCCGCCCGCGCCGAGGCCAAGGAGGCGTTCGACCTCTACGTCGCCACCCGCAAGTACGCAAAGAGCCAAACTTATGACGACATCATCGCCTCGGGCCTGTCGCTGTTTGGGTCGGTCGAGACGGTGGTGGACAAGGTCGTCGCGCTGCACGACATGGGCGTCGATCACATCATGACCCTGCACAACTTCGGCGACATCGCCCCGAACATGGCCGCCCGCTCCATCACCCGATTCGCGCAGGAGGTCATGCCCCGCGTCTATGAACGCCTTGGCGCTACGGTGACGGCATGAGTGATGCAGCAGTGATGGAGGCCCTGGACCTCCGCGCGTTCCGCACCGCGCTCGGTGGCTTTGCCACCGGCGTCGGCGTGGTGACGGCGCGGGACACCGGCGGGCGTCCGGTCGGCATGACGATCAACTCGTTCAGTTCAGTGTCGCTCGACCCGCCGCTGGTGCTGTGGAGCATCGGCCGCACGTCGCCCAGCTTTGCCGTGTTCACCACGGCAAAGCACTGGGCGGTCAACGTTCTGGCCGAGGACCAGGAGGCCCTGTCCAACACCTTCGCCCGCCCCGCCCCCGACAAGTTCGAGGGCGTGGACTGGGCGCCGGGAATGGCCGGTGCGCCGCTGCTGGCGGGCACCGTGGCGCGGTTCGAGTGCCGCACCGAACACCTCTACGATGGCGGCGACCACATCATCCTGGTGGGCCGGGTCGAAGCCTTTGACCACGCCGGGGGCAAGCCCTTGCTGTTCACCGGCGGACGTTATGGGAGGGTGGCCGGCTAGCCGGCCACTTCCGCAGGCGGGGCCGGAACCTCGCAGCCGGTGGCGCAGCAGCGTCCCGGCTGCTTGGACACCCGCTGACCGTCCGCCAATATGCCGCGATCAAGCAAGCGCTCGACCAGTTCCACCTTGTCGTGGACCGGATAGTTGCGCCAGATCTCGCGCTTCATGGCCTCGGGCGAGCCGCCGCCGTGCAGGGAGATCATGGAGTACCAGCCGCCCTGGTTGGACGCCGTAAGGTCTTCGATCAAGCGCGACACCTCCAGCCGTTGCGACGCCGGGATATCTGGCCGACCAGCCAGGACGGCAGCCAGGGATGCTTGGGTTTCAGGGTTGTGATCCTCGTCCGGGCCAGGCAGCGCGACGATCAGGCCGCCGGAAACATAGTGCGCAAGGCGGTGCATGTCGTAGATCTGCGTGGCCAGCAGCAGCTTTCCAATGTTGGAGAACACCGCGTCGGGCATGATCGACCCGGCGGGGTCCTTGAGGCCATACACCGAGGCCGCGACGCCGCAGGCAAAGAACCCCTCCACGATCTTGATGAGGTCCACCATGGCGTCGCGGATATGCCCATGGCGGCCGACGTCCAGGCCGTTGGCCTCGACCATCATGGCCCCCGCGCCGATCAGCAAATCCCCGAACCCGGCCCGCGCGCCGATGCACGAATGACGGTGGTGGGTGGCGTAGCTGGTAGTGAGGAAGCCGCCTTCCTCGACCTCTCCGGCCAGGAACACGCTGTCCCACGGCACGAACACGTCATCGAAAATCACGACGCCGGTGGACTGGCCGTACTTGGCGGAGAATTTGGCCGCCGCCTCTCCGGGGCGACCCGCCGGGCGAGCAACGATGGTGACGCCGGGCGCATCGATGGGCACCGCGCAGCATACCGCAAAGTCGGCATCCTCGGGCGTCATGGTGCGGCAGGGCATGACCAGGAATTCATGCATGTAGGGTGCGCCGGTAACAATCGCCTTGGTCCCACGAATGACGATGCCATCGGGGCGGCGCTCGGCAATATGAACGTAGACATCCGGGTTCTGCTGCGCGCCGGGACGCTTGGAGCGGTCGCCCTTGGCATCGGTCATGGCAACACCGAGCGTCAGATCCTCGTCCTGCACACGATGCAGATAGGCCAGAAACCGCTGGTGATAGTCGGTGCCGTGGGCGTCGTCGGTGCGTTTGGTGGCTTGGAAGATGCCGTTGAGCGCATCGTGTGTCAGATAGCGCTGCGCGCACCCGGACTCCCGGCAGACCAGCCGCACGGCTTCCAGCTTGTACAGAAGGTCGGTGGTCGTCTCGTTGATGTGCAGCATCCGGTTGACGGTGGCGCCAGAGGTGCCCTGACGCGCGGTCATCAATTGGGTGTACTCGGGGTTCAGCGCAAAGTCATAGGTCACGGCAACCGCCGCGATGCCGGGCGCGAGGCTGGGGGCGTCGGCGACGCTGTCCACCTGCTCGCCGTTGACGAACACGCGCGGCGTATAGCGGCGCAGGGATTCCCGGTATTCGGCCCCGGACATGAGCATGGCGCAGTCTCCTGTATGGCTTTGTTCTAAAAATCTAACGCCGTTCAAAACGTTGGTCAATGGGTTGCTCGGCAGGAAAACAGCGTTATGCTTGCGGCCATGACAGAACCCCGCGCCACCCGCCAGCACGCCGTGAAAGCTCTGAAGCGCGAGTTGATCCTCGACGCCGCCCGGCAAGTTTTCGAGATCGAAGGCTTGGAGGGCGCCAGCATCCGTGCCATCGCCAAGCAGGCCGGATACACGGCAGGCGCCATCTACTTCCACTTCCCCAGCAAGGAAGCGATCTATGGCGCGGTCCTTGATGAGTCGCTTGATCGGTTGAACACCGCCGTTTCCGAAGCCGTCAGCGCCGCGCCCGACACTCCGGCGGGACGGCTGGCGGCGGCGGCGTTGGCATTCTTTGACTTCTACGCCCGGAACCCGCGCGATCTAGACCTTGGGTTCTATCTGTTCCGGGGTGGCCTGCAGCCGCGCGGGCTGTCCAATGACCTGGACGCCGCACTGAACGAAAAACTGGCCGCAAGCCTTGCCCCCATCG
>JBAYSM010000038.1:0-22178 GCA_041676205.1 Rhodospirillaceae bacterium
CCACATCCTGGTCGACAGCGAAGACGCCGCCAAGGCGATCATCACCGACCTCAAGAAGGGTGGCGATTTCGCTGCCATTGCCAAGGAAAAGTCGTCCGATCCGGGTGCCGCCAACGGTGGCGATCTGGGCTGGTTCACCAAGGGCACCATGGTCCCCGAGTTCGCCGAAGCCGCCTATGCGCTGAAGCCCGGCGCGATCACCGAAGCCCCGGTGAAGACCCAGTTCGGCTGGCACATCATCAAGGTCGAAGACCGCCGCAAGGCCGAGCCGCCGACCTTCGACGAAGCCAAGGAAGACCTGCGCGCCCAAATGGCCGAAGAAGCCGTCACCGAAGTCTTGGCTGGTCTGCGCAAGGACGCCAAGGTCGAAACCTTCGCCCTGGACGGCTCCAAGAAGTAAGCACCACGCTAGTCGGTGTCCGCACAAAGAAACCGCCCTGCTTCGCGCAGGGCGGTTTTTTGGTCTTCTACTTCCGCTTCCGCCACGCCCATAGCGACAGGCCGTACCCCGCTGCGATGGCGCCTGCCACGATGAAGAAGTACCCTTCCTCCCGCCACAGACCAAGCACGGCAAAGGCGCCGATCAGGGCGAGCGTGATGCTGTGCCGTGCGTTCATTGGGTCTGGCGCGGCGGGTCGAGCGGCGCGGTTTCGACCGGAGCGACCAGCAACGGCCCGCGCGCCGATCGCGGCGCGGGATCTATGGTGACTGGCGGCAGGTCCTGTCCGTCCGTCACCGGGCCGGCGGTAATGGGAGCGACGGTGCCCCCGCCCACCGGAGCGCCGGTGTTCACGGTCAGGGCGTGATACAGGGCCGAGGCGCTGTGCGGAGCCGGGTAACGGCGGTCAAACAGAATCCCCCGCGACGCCGCGCCGGAGCCATAGATGGCCTCGTTCCACTCCGGCCGCGGCTCGATCACGGTGCCCTCGAATGCGCCGCCGCCGAACGCACCGCCGGATTGGGCGAAGGCAATGATATCGGCCCCAACGGCGGACGTGGTGCTGGCCTCGATGTTGGCGCCCATGGTGGCGAACGACACACCCGCTCCTGCGCCGAACTTGAACTTGTCCTTGAGGATGGCCTCCAGGCCCGCGTCGGTCATGATCATGAAGATCATGCGGGCTTCCTGACCGCCGAACTGAAGGCCGACGCTGCCGCCCATCATGCGGAAGAAGGCCGGGGCCGAGAACTGTCCGGAGTTGTCGCGCACGGTCAGGACGCCATTGCCATAAGACCCGCCGATGAAGAACGCCCCCTTGTAGAAGTGCGGCACCACCATGACCGCGCGGGCGCGGGCCAGATAGGGGTCCATCTTTTCCTTGAAGTTCACGTCGGCGCGCACTCGTTCCACGGTGGCGGTGGCGGCGGCAATGGCAGCCTCCGCATCGGCCCGGTCACTGGCGGCTGCCGGACGGTGCATCAGCGCCATGGCCGCGATGGCGACGGCGAAAGTAAGGAAACGCAACGGTCCAATGGCACGAGACGGCATGGCAGGAGTCCTTGGCGGTGGGTCAACGCAGTTGTAGCGCAGGATGATCGAAAATTCACCCGCCTAACATCTAAAGTGGGATTACGGCATCAGAATGGAGAAGGTTGGTCACTTCATTCGCAGCGCAAGGCCCGCCGCGATGAAATCGACCCGGTCGGCGATGGCGGCCACTGCCTGATTGAGCCGCCCGGCCTCATCCCGGAACCGTCGGGCGAGGGCGTTGTCCGGCACGATACCTAGCCCAACCTCGTTGGTCACGCAGATGACAGGGCTGGACGCGGCTTTCAACGCGGCGCACAGCGCCTCGACTGCGGCACCAACGTTTCGGTCAGCCAGCATCACGTTTGTCAGCCACAGGGTCAGGCAGTCGATCAGCACCGGCCGTCCATCGAAATTGCGGGCCACGACGCCGGCCAGATCCAACGGCTCCTCAAGGGTGCTCCAGCCGTCGCCGCGCCGGGCGCGATGGCGGGCGACCCGCTCGGCCATTTCGTCGTCCCGCACCTGGGCGGTGGCGACATAGACCGCCGCGCGGGTGCCAATCAGGCGTTCAGCATGGGCCGACTTGCCGGACCGCGCCCCCCCCAGGACGAGGGTTAAATGCGGCAGACCGCTCATGGGGTGCCTCCTACACTGACGCAGACAATGCGCGCGCCGCCGCCCGGAAACACGTCAATGCGGGTCAGTGACAGCGGCGCGATGACAAAACCGAGGGCCGGAGCGGGATCGGCAGCCACCCCCAGCGCCACCGCCAGCGCGGCGCGGATGACCCCGGCATGGCACGGCACGATGACGTCGCGGCCCGCGTGGGCGGTGCTCAGGCGGGTGATCGCTTCACCGACCCGCGCCACCTGATCGGCGAAGCTCTCCCCGCCCGGTGCGCGCGTGGTGGCGGGGGCCTCCCAAAAGCCAAGCGCGGCAGCCTCGGATTCCAGATCATCCCAGGTGCGGCCCGTCCACGTCCCGAAATCCTGCTCCATCAATGCCGGATCAGTATGCACCGGGTCGAGCCCCAGCGCGCGGGCCGTGTCCATGGCCCGGCGCAAGGGGCTTGCCACCACCACCGCGCCGCTCGGCAACAGCGCACGGGTGGCCGCCACCGCCTCCACGGGAAGATCGCAGGCGACGTCGGTCTGCCCCTTGAGCGTGCCGGGCGTGATCGAGATCGGCCCGTGACGAAGCCACCAGAACCGCGTCACCGCCGTCTTGTCCACTGTGCGCCACACGGGAACCATGAGTCATTCCTCCGCATCATCGGCTCAACACCACCAGAACCGCCACCTCGGCCGTCAGGGCGGCGGCGCCCAGGACATCGCCGGTATAGCCGCCGATGTGGCGACGGGCCAGCATCACCACCACCGCGCAAGCCAGCCCCGCCGCGCCCACGGCCAGCAGCACGTCAGCCCACGGCAGCAGCCACACCCCCAAGCCGACGGCCACGGCTCCCGCCGCCGCCGTCACCCCGGCCGAGGCCTCGCCCGCCCCGGCGCCCAGTCCATCGGCACGGGCGGGCGGGGCCAGCAGCATCGCCAGCGGCAGCACCGCGCGGCCCTGTGCCGCGGCCGCCACCAGCGCGGCGGCGGCGTCCACGGCGGGCAGGGCGCTCAAGGCCGCGACCTTGAGGCCGAGTGCAATGACCAACGCCAGCACCCCGTAACTTCCGATACGCGAATCCCGCAGGATCTCCAGCTTGCGCTGCCGGGTCGCCCCGCCGCCGAAGCCGTCGGCCACATCGGCCAAGCCGTCTTCGTGCAGGCCCCCGGTCAGCCACAGCCCGGCCCCGACCGCCAGCAGCGCCGCCACGGCGGGCGATAGACCACCGGACAGCGCGGCGCTCAACACCGTTGCGGCAAGCAATCCGACAAATGCCCCGACCAGCGGAAAGGCCCACATGGCGCGGGCCAGCGGCGGCACATCGACCGGCAGGCGGGGCATCGGCAGGCGGGTCAGGAAGACGACCGCCAGATGGAGGTCGGCGGCAAGGCGGCGAATCATTGGCGGGCGTGCGTCCGTTGGAGTATGACGGGGCCATCCTTCTCCGTCCGCAGCCTAGGTGCAAGCATGTCGTACACGCCCCCCGCCGTTCCGACCGTTTCGTCCCTGGACGGCTTTGCCGCCCTGCTCGGCACCCTGCCCGGCCCCGACGAGGCCGCCCGCGCCAAAGCCCAGGCGCGCGAGCCGCAATTGACCAAGCCGCCGGGCGCAATGGGCCGCCTGGAAGACCTCGCCGCGTGGCTGGCCGCGTGGCAAGGCCGCCACCCGGCTGTGGTCGAGGCTCCGGCCTGCGCCATTTTCGCCGGAAACCATGGGGTAGCCGCGCTTGGCGTGTCGGCTTTCCCGGCCAGTGTGACCGCGCAGATGGTGGCGAACTTCGAGGCCGGAGGCGCTGCCGTCAACCAGCTTTGCCGAGCCAACGGCGTTGCCCTGAGCGTCACCACCCTTGACCTGGACCGACCGACGGCCGATTTCACCCAAGGCCCCGCCATGACCGAGGCCGAGGTGGTGGCCGCCCTTAACGCCGGCTTGCGGGCCGGGGCCGAAGGGGACGCCGATCTGCTGTGCCTGGGCGAAATGGGCATCGCCAACACGACCAGCGCCGCCGCTCTGTGCCTGGCGTTGTTCGGCGGCACGGCGCGCGGCTGGACCGGACCGGGCACCGGCCTCCACGGCGCCGCCCTGGAGCGCAAGGCCGACGTCATCGCCGCCGGGGTGCAGCGTCATGCCGAGGCTCTGGGCCGTCCGCTGGAGTTGCTGCGCCGCCTGGGCGGGCGGGAACTGGCGGCCATTACCGGCGCGGTGGCCGGGGCACGGCTGACCCGTCGCCCGGTGGTGCTCGACGGCTTCATCTGCACCGCCGCCGCCGCCGTGCTGGAGGCCCATACGCCGGGGGCACTGGATCATTGCGTGCTGGCCCATGCGTCGGCGGAGCCGGGCCATCGGATGCTGTTCGAACACCTCGGCCTGCGCCCGCTGCTCGACCTCGGCCTGCGGCTGGGTGAAGGGTCGGGCGCGGTGACGGCGGTGCCGATCCTGCGCGCCGCTGCGGTGTGCCATTCCGGCATGGCGACGTTTGCTGACGCCGGGGTGAGCGACAAGGGTTGAAAAACACGGGCGCTGCCCGTACCCGCCAGGAGGCGCGGCCTCCTGGACCTCGGGACGGGACGGGACAAGGAAATGAAGGTGATTGACCACAGAGGACACAGAGATCACAGAGAAGTAAAGTAGATATCGGAGGTGAGTGCCGCGCGCAGCGCAGTAAACCCAGGCAAGGATTTATCGCCTGCGGCGCAGAGGCCACAGAAACCTCTGTGATCTCTGTGTTCTCTGTGGTTCCCCACTTCGCTTTATTTCAGCATTGAGAAGCCGTCATGGGTTCCAAGGGCCAATGGCCCTTGGCGGGCATGGGCGGAGCCCATTCACCCCTTCAAGGATTGCGACGCTTTTGGACGACATCGCGCTTTATATCCACTGGCCGTTTTGCCTGTCGAAGTGCCCCTATTGCGACTTCAACAGCCATGTCGCCGAGCGCATCGACCAGACGCGCTGGCGCGACGGCCTGCTGCGTGAACTGGAGCGCGGGGCGGAGCGGGTGGGGCGGCGGCGTCTGACGTCCATTTTCTTTGGCGGGGGCACGCCGTCGCTGATGGACCCGGCCACCACCGCCGCCCTGATCGGCCGCGCCATGACCTTGTTCGAGCCTGCCGCCGACATTGAAATCACCCTCGAAGCCAATCCCGGCGCGGTGGACCGGGCGCGGTTCGAAGGCTTCCGCGAGGCCGGGGTCAACCGCGTGTCGCTCGGCGTGCAGAGTCTGCATGAAGACGCCCTGCGGTTCCTGGAACGCCGCCATGACGTGGGCGAGGCCCGCCGCGCGGTCGAGGCGGCCCAGAGCCTGTTCCCGCGCACCTCGTTCGACCTGATTTATGCCCGGCCGGGCCACGACCCGGCGGCATGGCGGGACGAACTGCGCGCCGCCCTGGCGCTGGCCGGGGAGCACCTGTCGCTCTATCAGTTGACCATCGAGGACGGCACCCGCTTTGCCGCCGACCATCGGCGCGGCGCGTTCGCGCTGCCCGACGACGATAACGCCATCGCCCTGTGGGACATCACCCAGGAGGAAACCGAGCGCGCCGGGCTGCCCCGCTACGAGGTATCGAACCACGCCCGCCCCGGCGCCGAGAGCCGCCACAACATGACCTACTGGCAGGGCGGCGATTACCTGGGCATAGGACCGGGCGCCCATGGCCGCCTGACCTTGGGCAAGAAAACCTATGCCACCCGGCAGCACCGCGCGCCGGAAATTTGGCTAAAATTATCTGAGTCAGACGACGGCGCGACGCGTGAGAATATGCTTTTGACCGACCGCGAACGCCAAGAGGAACTTGTTCTGATGGGCCTGCGCACCACCGCCGGCATGGACCCGGCACGCTTTGCCATGCTGACCGGCGGCACCCCACTGATGGAGGCCCTCCACCAGCCCGCCCTGTCGTGGCTGCGCGACGAGGGCCTGCTCGCCCCAGGATGGCCGTTGCGCACCACGTCGAAAGGCGTACTCTGCCTCAACAGCGTTATTGCGGCCCTCCTCGACGCGTGAGGGAGTGGAGGGGCATACTGGCTGGGCGATGGAGACCCCGAACCCTGGAGCCTGCCGATGCCCCGCATGCCGTCCAAGCGCCTGCCTCGTGGTCTGCTCGCCGCCGCTGCTCTTGATGCGCTGGAGGACCCTCGGCCCGGCGCGGCCGTACTGGACCGCCTGTTGAAGACCGGCGCGGCCTCCGATGTCGGGGGGCCAGGCACCAAGCCCATCCACCTGCGCCGTGTTGTTTTGGAGAGTGAATGCACCTGACCCCGTTGCTGGTTGCCTTGACTGTCGCCCTGACGCTGCCCGCCGCCACCCGCGCGCAGACGGTGGTGCCTGAGCCGATCGATCCGGTGGCGGCCGAAGTGCTTCGGAACCAACAGCAACTCCAGCGCGAATCGGAGCGGGTGTTTGAGGCGCTGCGCCGCAACGACCGGCGGCGGGCCGATCTGGCGGACATTGTTACCGACCAGGGCGTCCAGTCCGTCATCCTGGACGGCCATGTCCGCCTCCAGCGCCTTGAGGACCCCGCGATCATCACCGACCGGACCCTCCAGGGGGTCGGTCTCAACCGCCGCAACAGCATCGACGAAGCCGAAGTAGAACGGCTGCGGGCCATGCTGCGGGCTGACCGCATCGCCCGCGAGGACGCCGTGCGCCGCCGCGACATGCGCCCCTAGGACGATGACGGCACACAGCCAGTTCGTCCTTGCTCCAACACCGCACAACGGTATTCTATCGCGTCGGACACCAAGGGACGCTACGCATGCGGCGACTGAATTTTGAGGATAGTTTCCGCATCGACGGCGGCCCGATCGACGAGCAGCACAAGGTGCTGTTCGGCCTGATCAATGACCTCTCTGAAGCCATCGAGGCGCACGAAATCGGCAAGTGCCGCGAGGTTGCCCTGGCGTTCACCGATGCCGCAAAGGCGCACTTCGCCTGGGAGGAAACCTTTCTGGCCGAAGTCGGTTATCCCCATGTCGAACAACACAAAGCCTACCACGTCAAGCTGCTGGCTCTGGCCGAAGCGGCGCGGAAGGCATGTGATTCTCAGAACCACGACTTCGACCACGAGGAATGCTTCGAGCATCTCGTGCAGGTGTTCGTCGATGATGTGGTCAAGGGCGACCTGACGTTCAAGTCGTTCCTGGACGAACGACTGGGACCGCGCGGCTACGTCAAACCCTGAGCGCCTGCTATCCGCTCGGCAGGCAGGCACACCGTGACGACGGTCCCCTGGCCCAGTACGCTGTCCAGGGTCAGCGTCCCGCCATGGGCTTCGATAAGGCCCTTGGTCAAGGCGAGACCAAGGCCGGTGCCTTCGATCTGCCGCGCCTTGGAAATCGCCGTGCGGGTGAATGGCCGCAACACGCCCTTGATCTGATCGGTCGGGATGCCGATGCCGCTGTCGGTCACGGTGATGACCAGCGAGCCACTTTCCGCCACACCCGCCGTCACGCGCACTTCGCCGCCATCGGGGGAGTACTTCAGGGCATTGCTGAGTAGGTTGGAAAACACCTGCCGCAATTTGGTCCAGTCGCCGCGCACGCGGGGCAGATCCTCGGGCAGATCGACCACCACGCGCTCGGTGCCCTCGGCACCGCCGACGCCCAGGCCTGATACCGTGTCCGATATCAGCACGGAGAAATCCATCGGCTCCTCGCGCAGTTCGATCTTCTGCGCCTCGATCTTGGACATATCCAGTACCGTGCCGATCAGGCCCAACAGATAGCGCCCCGACTTGTGGATATCGCTGACGTATTCCTTCTGCTTGTCGGTCAACGGACCATGAAACTCGGCCAGCACCATCTCGGAAAACCCGATGATGGCGTTAAGCGGCGTGCGCAGTTCGTGGCTGAGGTTGGCAATGAACGAAGACTTGGAGTTGGTGGCGAACTCCGCCATGTCACGGGCTTCGCGGAGTTCCCGCTCGGCCTCGTTACGCAGGTAGGCATAGCGGATCGAGCGTATGAGAACTCTGCGGTACGTCTCGTCCTTGACCAGGAAGTCCTGCGCCCCGCGCTTCAGCGCCTGAAGGCCAAGCTGTTCATTGGCGGTCGAGGTCAACACCACGATAGGGGTGCGGGGGGCCACCTCGACGATGGCCTCGACGGTATGCAGGCCGTGGGAATCGGGCAGGGTGAGGTCGAGCAGGATGAGATCGAACACAGCGCAGGACAACGCCGCTTCAGCCTCCCCCAGACTCCCGGCGACCGACAGGACGAACCGGAAGTCGCGGGTTTCCTCCTCCTCGGCCAGAAGGCCCTCGACCATCTTGACCGCCGTGCGGCTGTCCTCCACCAGCAATATCCGCAAAGGCCGCCCCCCCTAACCCCCTTTTATTGTTGGTGGTACTGTACCCTAAACAGGAAGCCCCGTGGTGGTGGAATGTTCGAAGTGCAGCGCTTCATCCGGGTGGACGATGGCAAAGGCGGCATGGGCGGCCTGCGCGGCCTCGGCAAAGCCGGTCAGGATGAGCTTGATCTTGTGGGGATAGCTGCAAATGTCCCCGGCCGCGAAGATGCCCGGCGCGTTGGTCGCGGCGGTGGCCTGATCGACCTTGATGGTGTGCTTTTCCATCGATAGGCCCCAGTCCGAAATCGGCCCCAGGTTGGTCGCCAGACCGAAGAACGGCAGCAGGACGTCGGCATCGAGGGTCCGTGTCGCGCCGTCCAGATCGGCCACCGTCACCCCGGTCAGGCGGCCGCTGGCGGCGTCGCCTTCCAGGCCGTGAAGCTGATAAGGCACGACCAGCTCGACCTTGCCCGCCTCGGCCAGCTCAGTCAGCCGGGCAGCACTTTCCGGGGCGCAGCGAAACTTGGGCCGGCGGTGCACGACCATGACCTTTTCGGCCAGTTCGGACAGCGAAATCGCCCAATCCACGGCCGAATCGCCGCCCCCGGCGATGACCACCCTCTTGCCGCGAAAGGCCTGACGGCTTTTGACGAAGTAAAAGACCGACTTGCCCTCATAGCTCTCCAGCCCGGCCAGCGGAGGCCGGTTGGGGCCGAACGCGCCCACTCCGGCGGCAATGATGACCACGGCGGCGTCGATCTTGGTGCCCTTGTCGGTTTCGACCAGCCAGCGGCCCTCGGGCGTGCGGGTGAGCGCCACGACCTGCTGGCCCAGGTGGAATGTCGGGCGGAAGGGGGCGGCCTGGGCCTCCAGCTTTTCGATCAGATCCCCGGCCAGGATGGACGGGTGGGCCGGAACGTCGTAGATCGGCTTTTCGGGATACAGCGCCGTACACTGGCCGCCGACGGCGTCGAGAACATCCACCACATGGCACCGGATGCGCACCATGCCACATTGGAAAACGGCAAAGAGCCCGACCGGGCCACCCCCGATAACGACGGCGTCGGTGTGGTGAATTCGTTCGATCATGGCGGTTTGTCCCGAGTGAAAGCAGACGCCGATGATTGTCGGTTCGCCGTTTGGGATCAAGTCCTCTAACCCTGGTCACTCGGTTGCCCGATTGACCAGGGTTCTTTACGTGGCCCTCAGACGCCGGGCGCGCACTCCGTGCGCTTGGCTCACGCGGCAGGGGCCGCGCGCCGCAGTCGCGGCGTGGGAGAGTCCGGCTTCGATGGCGTTCAAGGTGTCACCCGATTGGCCTGCCCTCTAACCAGACGTTGCGGGGCAGCCCGGCGGCGCGGTAAACCTTGTGCCATGACCGATGCGCCAGACCTTGTCCTCGACCTGCCCGACGAAGCCGCCACCGCCCGCCTCGGCGCGGCCCTTGCCGCCGTCCTGCGGCCCGGCGATGTGGTCGCCCTGGATGGCGACTTAGGCGCCGGAAAGACCGCGCTGGCCCGCACGCTCATCCGTGCCGCCACGGGCGATGCGGACGAGGAAGTTCCCAGCCCGACGTTCACCCTGGTCCAGACCTACGACGGGCCGGACGGCGCGGTGTACTGGCATTTCGACCTGTACCGCCTGGAACAGCCCGACGACGCGGTGGAACTCGACATCGACGAAGCCTTTGCCGAGGGCATTTCGTTGATCGAATGGCCCGGCCGCCTGGGCGGCTATCTGCCCCGCCGCGCCCTGCGCCTGTCCCTGAGCATCACCGACGGAACCGCCCGCCGCGCCGCGTTCAGCGGCGGCGGCACCCTGCCCGACCGCATCCGCGCCGCCCTGGAGAGCCTGCCCCAATGACCCCGCGCATCGAGTTGATGGACCGCTTTCAGGCCTTCGCCGGATGGGGCGATGCCCAACGCAGCCTGCTGGCGGGCGATGCCTCGTTCCGCAAGTATTACCGGCTGGTCCGGGGGGCCGAGCGCGCCGTCCTGATGGACGCCCCCGCCCCGCAGGAGGACGTCCGCCCGTTCGTCCGCATCGCCAACCACCTGGAGGCCATCGGCCTGTCGGCACCGCGCATCCTGGCCGAGGATGCCGCCGCCGGGTTCCTGCTGCTCGATGACCTGGGCGACAACACCTATACCCGCCTGCTGGCCGCCGGGGAGCCGGAGGAGGGCCTCTATGCCCTGGCCATTGACGTGCTGGCCGAACTGCACCGCCATGAGCCGCCGCTCGACGTGCCGCTGTACGACGACGACCGGCTGCTGACCGAGGCCGGGCTGCTGCCCGACTGGTTCCTACCCGCCGTCGGCGCAGGCGTGGATGCCCCGGCCCGCGCCGCCTGGGACGCCGCATGGCGCGGCCTGTTTCCCATCGCCCGTGTCGTGCCCGAAGTTTTGGTCCTGCGCGATTACCATGTGGACAACCTGATGATCGTGCCCGGCCGCGACGGGCTGGCGGCCTGCGGGCTGCTGGACTTTCAGGACGCCGTGCGCGGGCCGCTGACCTATGACGCCATGAGCCTGATGGAAGACGCCCGGCGCGACATCGGTCCGGCCCTCGTCGCCGCCATGAAGGACCGCGCGTTTGCCGCTACGGTCGATGTTTCGCGCGAGGACTTCGATGCCTCGTGGGCGGTGATGGCGGCGCAGCGTCACGCCAAGGTGATCGGCATCTTCACGCGGTTGTGGAAGCGCGACGGCAAGCCGATCTACCTGCAACACATCCCCCGCGTCTGGCGTCTGCTGGAAGCCGCCTGCGCCCATCCCGCCGTGGCCCCGGTGCACGACTGGCTCGATACCCATGTGCCGCCCGACGTGCGGCGGAAGGACCCGCGATGATGCCCCAAAAGGCTATGGTGCTGGCGGCGGGCCTTGGCCTGCGGATGCGCCCGATCACCGACCACACGCCCAAGCCCCTGGTCAGCGTGGCCGGGCGGACCATGCTCGACCGCGTTCTCGACCATCTGGTCGAGGCCGGGGTGGAAGATGCGGTGGTCAACGTCCACCACCTGCCCGACGCCGTGCGCGCCCACCTGGACCGCCGCGCCGAGGGGCCGCGCATCACGATTTCTGATGAAACGCCGCAGTTGCTGGAAACCGGCGGCGGCGTGAAACAGGCCCTGCCGCTGCTGGGGGCCGATCCGTTCTTCGTCATCAATGCCGACATCGTGTGGCTGAACGGTGCCCGCCCCGCCCTGGCCCGCTTAGCCGAGGCGTGGAACCCCGTCGAGATGGATGCCCTGCTGCTGTTCAAACGGACCAGCGACGCCCACGGCTACGACGGGCCGGGCGACTTCTTCCTCGACCCCAACGGAGTGCCCCGCCGCCGGGGCGAGAAGCAGGTCGCGCCCTACGTTTTTGCCGGGGTGCAGATCCTCTCGCCTGCCGCCATGACCGACACCCCGGACGGCGCATGGTCGCTGAACGTGGTGTTCAACCGCCTGCTGGAGCAGGGCCGCCTGCGCGCCATAGCCCACGACGGCCCCTGGTTCCACGTCGGCACCCCCGACGCCATCGCCCCGACGGAGGAGAAAATCCGCGCTGAACAGGCGGGGGAAGAGTTGGAGGAACGGGCGGAGTGAAGGGGATTCACCACAGAGGTCACAGAGATCACAGAGGAAGTGCGTCTCGGGTTAGGCCGATGCGCCCTTTCCCTTTCTCTGTGTCCTCTGTGACCTCTGTGGTTGATTCCTTCTTTCTTAAGGGAACCAGCCCATGACCGTCACCGTCCACACCATCGCCCCGCGCCTGCCGTTTGCCGACGTGCTGGCCGCCGGGTTGCTGGCCGAGGCTGGGGGCGACCCGCTGGCGTTGGCCGGGATCACGGTGCTGCTGCCGTCGCAGCGCGCCCGGCGGACCTTGCGCGAGGCGTTCCTGCGCCGCTCGGGCGGGGCGCCGTTGCTGCTGCCGCGCATGGCGGCCATTGGCGATCTGGACGAGGACGAGGTGCTGTTTGCCCAGGCGGCGGGCGGCGGGCTGCCCGAGGCGGCGGACATTCCCCCGGCCATTCCGCCGTTGCGCCGCCGGTTGCTGCTGACCCGCCTCATCCTCGCCATGCCCGATGCCTCGGGCAAGCCGCGCACGCCCGATCAGGCGGCGCGTCTGGCCGCCGAACTGGCCCGGCTGCTCGATCAGGTGCAGACCGAGGGGCTGGGGTTCGAGGGCCTCGCCGGGCTGGTGCCCGAGGACTACGCCAGGCACTGGCAGATTACCCTGAACTTTTTGCAAATCCTCACCCACCACTGGCCGGTCCTGCTGGCCGCCGAAGGGTGCCTGGACCCCACCGAGCGGCGCAACCGGCTGCTCGACGCGCAAGGCCGCGCATGGACCGAGAACCCGCCGCCCGGCCGCATCATCGCGGCGGGCATCACCGGGTCGATCCCCTCGGCCGCGCGGCTGGTCGCCGTGGTCGCCGGGCTGCCGCAGGGCTGCGCCGTGCTGCCGGGCCTGGACCGCGATCTGGACGACGCCAGTTGGGCGGAGTTGGACGAGAGCCACCCGCAATACCCCCTCAAGCGGCTGTTGGACACGCTCGGCACCGAGCGGGCCGCCGTCACCGACTGGACCGCGCCGGACAACGGCAGTCCCGCCGCGCCGCCGTCGCGCCAACGGCTGATCTCCGAGGCTCTGCGCCCGGCCCGCACCACCCACCGCTGGCGCGACATCGAACCGCTTCCACCCGAAGCCATCGCGGGTGTCAGCCGCATCGACTGCCCCGGCCCGCGCGAGGAAGCCCTGACCATCGCCCTGATGATGCGCGAGGCCCTGGAAGACCCTGGCCGCACCTGCGCCCTGGTCACGCCCGACCGCGATCTGGCCCGCCGCGTGGCGGCCGACCTGGGCCGCTGGGGCATCATGGTGGACGATTCGGCGGGGCGTCCGCTGGCCGTCACCCCGCCGGGCGTGTTCCTGCGCCTGTGCGCCGAAATGGTCGCCGAGGACTTCGCCCCGGTGCCGCTGCTGGCCGCGCTCAAGCATCCGCTGTCCGGCGCGGGCATGGCGCGCGTCGCCTTCCGCGAGGGCGTGCGCACCCTGGACCTGCAGGTTCTGCGCGGTGTCCGGCCCGGCCCCGGCCTCGACGGCCTGCGCCGCATCGTGCCCGAGGCCGAGGCCCGCGCCCTGACCCCGTGGCTGGACGCCGTGGAGGCGTGCTGCGCGCCGTTCATTGCGCTGATGGCGCGGGACGAGGTGCCGTTCGCCGACTTGCTTGAGGCCCATCTGCGCATGGCCGAGGCCCTGGCCGCCTCCGACGACACGCCCGGCCCGCTGGAACTGTGGGCCAACCGCGCCGGAGACGTCGCCGCCGGGTTCGCCCGCGATCTGGCCGACAGCGCCGGGGATCTGGGGGCCATCGCGCCGCGCCACTATCCGGCCCTGCTCGATGCCCTGATGGTCGGCGTGCCGGTGCGCGAGGATGTCGGAACCCACCCGCGCCTGTCCATTCTCGGCCCCCTCGAAGCCCGCCTGCAACACGCCGACCTGATGATCGTCGGCGGGCTCAACGAGGACACCTGGCCGCCGCGCCTCCAGGCCGACCCGTGGATGAGCCGCCCCATGCGGACCTCCTTCGGCCTGCCGCTGCCCGAACAGCGGGTCGGCCACACCGCGCACGACTTCGCGCACCTGTTCTGCGCCCCGCGCGTGGCGCTGACCCGGTCGGAGAAGGTCGAGGGCACGCCGACCGTGCCGTCGCGCTGGCTGCTGCGACTGGAAACCGTGATGGCGGCGTCCGGCCTGCCGGTGCTGGACGGGCCGAGCCATTACCTCGACTGGGCGGCCCGGCTGGACCAGCCCACGGCCTTTGTCCCCGGCGAACGCCCGGCCCCCCGGCCTCCGGTGGAGGCGCGGCCCATCGCCCTGTCGGCCACCCGCATCGAAACGTGGATGCGCGATCCTTATGCGATCTATGCCCAGTACATCTTGGGCCTCAGGGCGCTCGACCCGCTGGATGCCGAACCCGGCGCCAAGGACTATGGGACGCTGGTCCACAAGGCGCTGGAAACGTTCACCCTCCGGCACCCCGACGCGCTGCCCGACGACGCCCTTGGCGCCCTGCTGGCCTGCGGGCGCGAGGTGTTTGAAACCGACATCGCCCGCCCCGCCGTATGGGCGTTCTGGTGGCCGCGTTTCGAGCGCCTGGCCGCCTGGGTCGTCAAGCAGGAGGCCCAGCGCCGGGCCGACGTGCGCGAAAGCCATGTGGAGGTCAAGGGCAGCCTGGACATCGGCGGCTTCACCGTGACCGCCACCGCCGACCGGGTGGATTTGCTGCACGACGGCACGCTGGCCATCCTCGACTACAAGACCGGCACGCCGCCGTCCAAGAAAGAGGTCGCCGCCGGATACGCGCCGCAGCTTCCCCTGGAGGCCTGCATCGCCCAGGCGGGCGGCTTCCCCGGCATTCCGGCCCGCGACGTGTCGCAATTGCTGTACTGGCACCTGTCGGGCAACACCGGCGGCGGCGAGGAAAAGTCCGCCGGGGACGATCCCGCCGAACTGGCGGCGGAGGCCCTGGACGGCCTGCGCGGGCTGGTCGCGGCCTTCAACCGCCCCGAAACCCCCTACGAGGCGCGGCCCCATCCGGGCAAGGCGCCGCGCTATTCCGATTACCTGCATCTGGCCCGCGTCAAGGAATGGTCCGCCGGTGGCGGCGAGGGAGACGACTGATGGGCGCGCTGTCCGATGATCTGGTAAGCACCGCCGAAGCCGCCCAGCGCCGCGCCGCCGACCCTACCGCCTCGGCCTGGGTGGGGGCCAATGCGGGTACCGGCAAGACCAAGGTTCTGACCGACCGCGTGCTGAACCTGCTGCTGACCGGGGCGGGGCCGGAAAAAATCCTGTGCCTGACCTTCACCAAGGCGGCGGCGGCGGAAATGGCCAACCGTCTGGCCAAGGTTCTGTCGCAATGGGCGGTGGCCGACGACGCAACGCTGGACGAGCGGCTGACCAAGCTGCGCGGCCACGCCCCCAGCCCGGCCCTGCGCGAGACGGCCCGCCAGTTGTTCGCCCGCGTTCTGGACGTGCCGGGCGGCATGAAGATCCAGACCATCCACGCGTTCTGTCAGGCCCTGCTGCGCCGCTTCCCGCTGGAGGCCGGGGTGTCGCCGCATTTCGAAGTGCTGGAGGACCGCGACTCGGCCGAACTGCTGCACACGGCGCGGGAAACCGTGCTGAACAACGCGCGCAACGCCGCCGACCCCACCCTGGCTGATGCCCTGAAAGTCGTCACCGGGTTCGTGCATGAAACACTTTTCCCGGAACTGCTGTCCGAACTGACCGCCGCCCGCGGCCGCCTGCGCCGGATGCTGGACCGGCCGGGCGGGTGCGATGCGGTGGCCCAGGCCGTGCGCCTGCGCCTGGGCGTCGGGGCGGAGGATACCGCAGCCTCGGTCCTGGAGGCCGCCTGTGCCGAGGGCGTGTTCGACGGCGACGGCCTCAAGCGCCTGTGCGCCGCCCTGGTCAGCGGCGGCAAGACCGACAGCGCGACGGCCGAAAAGATCGTCCGCTGGCTGGGCGACGGCCCCTCCGCCCGCGTCTCGGGGTGGGAGGCCTATTGCGGCGCATTCCTCACCCAGAAGGGCGAAAAGCGGTCGCAGGAAAAGTTTCCATCCAAAAAGGTCAAGGACGGCCATCCCGACTGCCTCGCCCTGATTGACACCGAGACAACCCGCCTACTGGCCGTGCGCGAACACATAAAGGCCGCCACCGTGGCCGAGGCGACCGAGGCGCTGTTGCGGCTGGCCGAGGCCCTGCTCACCGCCTATGAGGCAGGCAAGGCGCGCATCGGGCGGCTGGATTTCGACGACCTGATCCTCGCCACCCGCCGTCTGCTGGCCGAGCGGGAGGATGCCGCCTGGGTGCTCTACAAGCTCGACGGTGGCCTCGATCATGTGCTGATCGACGAGGCGCAGGACACCAACCCCGACCAATGGGCGGTGGTCAACGCCCTGGTCACGGACTTCTTCGCCGGAGATACCGCACGGGACGGCAACCGGACGGTGTTCGCCGTGGGCGACCGCAAGCAGTCGATCTACAGCTTCCAGGGGGCCAACCCGGCCATCTTTGAATCGCTGCGCGGGCGGTTCCGCGACTCGGTGCAGGCAGTGGAGCGGACTTGGGCGGATGTCGCTCTGGAAGTATCGTTCCGCTCCACCCGGCCCATTCTCGACCTCGTGGACAAGGTGTTCGAGCCGCCCCACGTCGGCGCGGGCGTGCGCCCGGTCGGCGAGGACGTGCGCCATCTGGCCTTCCGCGTCGGCCAGGCCGGGGTGGTCGAACTGTGGCCGCCGCTCGCCCCTCAGGCCATTGACGAACCCGACGCCTGGAAGCCCCCCATCGAGCGCATCCGGGGGGAGGCCGCGCCCACCCGGCTGGCCCGCCTGATCGCCCGCCGCATCAAGGCGATGCTCGCCAGTGCCGAGCCGCTGGACAGCCGGGGCCGTCCCATCCGGCCGGGCGATATCCTGGTGCTGGTGCGGCGGCGCGGGCCGTTCGTCGAGGATCTGGTGCGGGCGCTCAAGGAAAACGGCGTGCCGGTGGCGGGCATCGACCGCATGGTCCTGACCGAGCAGATGGCGGTCATGGATCTGGTGGCGCTGGGCCATGCCCTGCTGCTGCCCGAAGATGATCTGACCCTGGCGAGCGTCCTGAAAAGTCCGCTCATCGGGCTGAGCGAAGATGACTTGTTCGCCATCGCCTACAACCGCCCCAAGGGCGTGTCCCTGTGGCGGGCACTGCGCGAGAAAGCCGCCGATCCGGGGCCGTGGCGCGAGGCGCACCGCACCTTGCGCCACCTGATGAACCGCGCCGACTTCCTGCCGCCGCATGAACTGTATGCCGAGATCCTCGGGCGGCTGGGCGGCCGGGAAAAGCTACTGGCCCGCCTGGGGCCGGACGCCGCCGACCCGATCGACGAGTTCATGGCCCTGACCCTAGCCTATGACCGGGGCCATCCGCCGTCGCTGCAGGCGTTCCTGCATTGGCTGGCGGCGGGGGCGCAGGAGATCAAGCGCGACATGGAGGAAGGCACCGACGTCGTGCGCGTGATGACCGTGCATGGCTCCAAGGGCCTTCAGGCGCCCATCGTGTTCCTGCCCGACACGCGGGCCGTGCCGACCAAGCTGCCGCGCCTGCTGTGGGATGGCGAGGACGCCGAAACCACCCTGGTCTGGCCGCCGCGCGCCGAGCACCGCGAAGCGTGGTGCTGCGAACTGACCGACGCCGCCAAGACCGCGCAGATGCAGGAATACCGCCGCCTGCTCTATGTCGCCCTGACCCGTGCCGAGGACCGCCTGATCGTCTGCGGCTGGGATGGCCTGCGCGCCGCGCCCGAGGAGTGCTGGTATTCCCTGGTGGCCGACGCCATGCACGCCCTGGGGACCGAGGTCGTGGACCCGTTCCTGGCCGCCGACGGCACGCTTGGCGATGGCACCATCTGGCGGCTGTCTTGCCCGCAGACCGCCGCGCCGCGTGCCGACGACGCCCGCCTGGACGCCCCTGCCGCCGTCCAGCCGTTGCCCGCCTGGGTGCATGGCGGCGTGCCGTCCGAACCCAGTCCCCCGCGTCCGCTGGCCCCGTCGCGGCCATTGCTGCCCGAGCCGCCGGTGCGCTCTCCGCTGGCCGAAGACGGCGGGGCGTTGCTGCGGTTCCAGCGCGGGCGGCTGGTTCACCGGCTGCTGGAAAGCCTTCCCGATCTGCCGGGGCCGGGCCGGGCCGAGGCAGCGCGAGCCTACCTCGCCCGCCCGGTGTGGGGGCTGGATGCCGCCACGGTGGAGCAACTGACCGCCGAAACGCTGGCCGTGCTGGATGACCCTGGATTCGCTGCCCTGTTCGGTCCCGGCTCGCGGGCCGAGGTGCCGTTGACCGGCATCATTGGGGGCCATGTGGTATCCGGCCAGGTGGACCGCATGGTGGTGACGCCCGACGCCGTGCGCATCATCGACTACAAGACCAACCGCCCGCCGCCACGTCGGGTGGAGGACGTGGCCGAAGCCTATCTGATGCAGATGGCCGCCTACCGGGCCGTCCTGAGCCAGCTTTATCCCGGCCGCGCCGTCGTGTGCGCCCTGCTGTGGACCGACGGGCCGTTCCTGATGGACCTGCCCGCCCCGGCGCTGGATCTCGCCCTCGACTCCTTGCTGAAAGGCACTACTCCATGACCGTGACCGTCCGCCCCGTGGCCGCCACCGACTATGCCGCATGGCGTCCGCTGTGGGACGGCTATTGCGCGTTCTACAAGACAGAGGTGCCCGGCGAGGTGACGGAAACTACCTTCGCCCGGTGCCTGGACCGCGATGCGCCGCTCTATGGGTTCGTCGCCGAGGTGGACGGCGCGGTGGCCGGCTTCGCCCTGGTCGTTCTGCACCTGGGCACGTGGAGCAAAGCGCCGGTGTGCTACCTCGAAGACCTGTTCGTCAGCGAATCGGCCCGTGGTCGGGGTGCCGCCCGCGCCCTGCTGACCTACTTGGTCGAGGCCGGACGCAGCCAGGGCTGGAAGCGCCTATATTGGCAGACCAAGCCCGACAACGCCCCAGCCCATGCGCTGTATGAGAAAATCGGCATACGAACGGACTGGGTGCGTTATGACGTCGAAATGGGCTGAGGGGTCGCTTGACGGCATCGTTCGCCAACCCTAGACTCCGGTCAGACCAATTCCCGGCCCCTTGGTGGGGTGTTTTGGTGCGGAACGAGTTAGCACCCGGACGGCCGCCGGACGGCGTGATGTGGATAACGGAAGGACGCAATTCATGAAGCAGGTAACCGACGATTCCTTCGAGCAGGACGTCCTGAAGGCGGACATGCCGGTCCTCGTCGATTTCTGGGCCGAATGGTGCGGGCCGTGCCGCCAGATCGCGCCGGCCCTTGAGGAACTTGCCACGGACCTCGAAGGCAAGGTGACGGTCGCCAAGCTCAACATCGACGAAAACCCGACCACCCCGACCAAGTACGGCGTGCGCGGCATCCCGACCCTGATGGTGTTCAAGGGCGGCCAAGTCGCCGCCACCAAGATCGGCGCCCTGCCCAAGAGCAAGCTCTACGAATGGGTCGAGTCGGTCCTCTAGGTCCGAAGGCTTTTGCCGAACGTAGAAAACCCCGCCGGTGACAGCGGGGTTTTCTATTGTTTCGAGCCTACTCCTGCTCTGCCAACGCCCGCGCCACGGCCTTTTCGCGTTCGCGTTCCTGGCGGTGCATGAACCACGCCGCGCCGACGATGGCGACTGTTGCCAGCAGGACCAGCAGGGTGGCCAGCGCGTTGATTTTGGGGCTGACACCCAGGCGCACCGACGAAAACACCACCATCGGCAGCGTGGTGCTGTCCGGCCCCGCCGCGAAGCTGGCGATCACCAGATCGTCGAGCGACAGCGTGAACGCCAGCAACCAGCCAGACACCAGGGCGGGGGCGATAATCGGCAGCGTGACCAGCAGGAACGCCTTGGCGGGCCGCGCGCCCAAGTCCATGGCGGCTTCTTCCATGCTGCCGTCCAGTTGGCTGAGCCGCGACTGCACGATGATCGCCACATAGGCCATGGTGAAGGTGACGTGGGCGATGGTGATGGTGGTCACGCCGCGCCCGTCGGGCCAGCCGATAGCCTGCTCCAGCGCGACGAACAGCAGCAGGATGGACAGGCCGGTGATGACCTCGGGCATGACCAGGGGGGCGGTGATCATGCCGGAAAACAGAGTCCTCCCCCGGAACCGGCCAAACCGCACCAGCACCAGCCCGGCCAGGGTGCCGAGCACGGTGGCAAGGGTCGCCGTGATGGCCGCCACGGTCAGGCTGATTTCGGCCGCGCCAAGGATTTGGGCGTCCTGGAACAGCTCGGCATACCACTTGACGGAAAAGCCGCCCCACACCGTGACCAGACGGCTTTCATTGAACGAATACAGGACCAGCAGGACAATCGGCACGTACAGAAACGCAAAGCCGAAGGCCAGCATGGTAATCAGGAAGGGGGACCGGCTGACGCTGCTCATAGGGCGGCCTCCCGCGCTTTTTCTTCCTGGCGCATTCGGTGGCGCTGGAACAGGACGATGGGCGCGACCAGCAGCACCAGCATGGCAATCGCCACCGCCGAAGCCACCGGCCAATCGCGGTTATTGAAGAACTCGGACCACAGAACCTTGCCGATCATCAGGGTGTCCGGCCCACCCAACAAATCGGGAATGACGAACTCGCCCACCGCCGGGATGAACACCAGCATGGACCCGGCGATGATGCCGGGCAGCGACAGCGGCAAGGTCACGGTGACGAACGCCTTCCACGGGCGGCAGCCCAGGTCCTGAGCGGCTTCGAGCAGCGACAGGTCCATCTTTTCCAGGGTCGCGTACAGCGGCAGGATCATGAATGGCAGATAGCTGTAGACGATGCCGATGTAGACCGCGACGTCGGTATTCAGAATGACCAGCGGCTCGTCGATCACGCCCAGCCACAGCAGAAAATTGTTCAACAGGCCGTTGGACCGCAGGATGCCGATCCAGGCATAGACGCGGATGAGAAAGCTCGTCCAGAACGGCAGCATCACGGCCAGAAGCAGCACGTTGCGCCACGGCTGGCGCGACCGCGCGATGGCATAGGCCATGGGATAGCCGATCAGCAGAGCGATCACGGTCGAAATCGCCGCGATCTTCAACGAACTGACGTAGGCCGCGACGTACAGCGGGTCCTCGACCAGATAGGCGTAGTTGTTGGCGGTGGCGCGGACGTGCAGCCACGCGTCCTCGGTCCATTCAAACAGCGGGGTGTAGGGCGGCACCCCGACCATGAACTCGGCCATGCTGATCTTGGCGACGATGGCGAAGGGGGCCAGGAAGAACAGCAGCAGCCACACGAACGGCACGGCGATGACCAGCCGCCGCCCTCCGGCTTGCAGCACGTCGGCAACCCACCCTACGCCCCGGCTGATTGGTTCCGCCGCCATCCGGCGGGCCAGTTGGGTCATGACGTCAGGACCACGACGTTTTCCGGCCGCCACGACACCCATACGGCATCGTCCCAGGTGACTTCGGGCTCGGCCGCGCGGGTCAGGTTCTGCAAGGCGACGCGGATGCGGCGGCCCGAGGTCAGGCGCACCAGATAGGTGCTTTCGCCGCCCAGATAAACGATGTCCTCGACCACGCCCTGCGCCATGTTGCGGGTCGGGTCCACCGGGGGCTGCTTGGACAGCGCGACCTTTTCCGGGCGAAGCGCCGCCCACACGGTCGACCCCTCATAGCCCGGCACGCTGTGGTTCACATAGACCGGCGTGTCCAGTTCGGGGCACGCGATCACGGCATGGGACAGGGCATCCTCGACGATGGTGCCCTCGAAGGCGTTCATCGACCCGAAGAACTCGGCCACGAACCGCGTGCCGGGGAATTCGTACATGGCGTGCGGACTATCGACCTGGAGGATCCGCCCCTGGTTCATGATCGCCACCCGGTCGGACATGGTCATGGCTTCTTCCTGGTCATGGGTGACGACCACGAAGGTAATGCCAAGCTGATACTGAAGATTGACCAGTTCAAGCTGGGTCCGTTCACGCAGCTTCTTGTCGAGCGCGCCGAGCGGTTCGTCGAGCAACAACACCTTGGGCCGTTTGGCCAAGGCACGGGCCAGGGCGACGCGCTGGCGCTGGCCGCCCGACAACTGGTGCGGCTTGCGCCTGCCGAGCGGCCCCAGTTCGACCATCTCCAGCATTTCCGCCACGCGGGCGCGGATGGTGTCGCGCGGCATGCCGTCCTGCTTCAGCCCGAACGCGATGTTCTGCTCCACCGTCATGTGCGGGAACAGGGCGTAAGACTGAAACATCATGTTCACGGGGCGCTCATA
>JBAYSM010000039.1:0-22161 GCA_041676205.1 Rhodospirillaceae bacterium
CCGTCGTGACCTGATTAAAGACGGAGGGGAGATGAAGGCCATGAAACTGACCGTGCCCGCGCAGAACATCTCGGACCAGGCCGCCCACGCCGCAGTCGCGGCGGCGGTGGCCAAGGGCCGCGAGCTGGGGGTCGCCATGAATGCCGCCGTCGTCGACGCGGGCGGCAATCTGGTAGCGTTCCTGCGGGCTTCGGGGGCCTTCCTCCCCTCCATCGCCATTGCCCAGGACAAAGCCTACACGGCGGCGGCATTTGGGATGTCCACCGATACCCTGTGCCGTGCGGTGTCGGAACCCGCCGTGCTGCGCGATGGCATCGCCGCCCGACCCGGCGTGGTGCTGTTCGGCGGCGGTTTTCCCATCGTCGTCGAGGGGCAGGTGGTTGGCGGCATCGGGTGTTCGGGCGGGTCGGAGGACCACGACCGGGCCTGCGCCCACGCCGGAATCGCCGCCATCGGGGCTGCCATCGGCGACTGACCCGGAATTCCATATTTGTTTGACTATTTTTCAGTGGCGGTGCCTCGGCGTGCCGCCGGACAAGATAAGGAGTGTCATGCCATGACGGCGCAGCCCGCAGTGCCCGCGCGACAGGCAGTTCCCACGGCATCCCGCGATGCCCTGCATTTCATCAACGGCGCATTCACCGCCGGTTCCACCGGACAGAGCTGGCTCAACCACTGCCCGCTCGACAACAGCGTGATCGGCCGCGTTCACGAGGGCGGCAAGGCCGAGATCGACGCCGCAGTGCGCGCCGCCCGCGCCGCCCTGGATGGCGAATGGGGCCGCATGACGGTCGATCAGAGGACCACCCTGCTGGGCGCCGTGGCGGACGAGATCAACCGCCGCTTCGACGAGTTCCTGGAAGCAGAGTGCCTGGACACCGGCAAGCCCATGAGCCTCGCCCGCCACATCGACATCCCGCGCGGGGCAGCCAACTTCAAGATGTTCACCGACGTCATCAAGACGGTGAGCACCGAGTTCTTCCCCACCCCCACGCCCGACGGCACCGGGGCCATCAACTACGCCCTGCGCAAGCCCAAGGGGGTGATCGCGGTCATTTCGCCGTGGAACCTGCCGCTGCTGCTGATGACCTGGAAGGTCGGTCCGGCGCTCGCCTGCGGCAATACCGTGGTGGTCAAGCCGTCCGAGGAAACGCCGCTGACTGCCACCCTGCTGGGCGAGGTGATGAACAAGGTCGGCGTACCCAAGGGCGTCTACAACGTGGTGCACGGCCTTGGCCCCAACTCGGCGGGCGAGTTCCTGACCCAGCACCCGATGGTTGACGCCATCACCTTCACCGGCGAAACGCACACCGGCGAAGCGATCATGAAGCAGGCCGCCGTCGGCGTGCGCGACGTGTCGTTCGAGTTGGGCGGCAAGAACCCGGCCATCGTGTTCGCCGACGCCGACATGGACAAGGCCATCGAAGGCACCATGCGTTCGGCATTCGCCAACTGCGGCCAAGTCTGCCTGGGCACCGAACGGGTTTATGTGCAGCGCCCGATCTTCGACGAGTTCGTCCGCCGCCTGAAGGCCGGGGCCGAAGCCCTGAAACTCGGCCGCCCGGAGGATGCCTCGGTCAACCTCGGCCCGCTGATCAGCCAGGAACACCGGGATAAGGTACTGTCCTACTACCGCAAGGCGGTGGAGGATGGCGCGACGGTCGTGACTGGCGGCGGCATCCCCGACATGCCCGGCGACCTCAAGGGTGGCGCCTGGGTGCAACCGACCATTTGGACCGGCTTGCCCGACGATGCCGCCTGCGTGACCGAGGAAATCTTCGGCCCATGCTGCCACATCCGCCCCTTCGATACCGAGGAGGAGGCCATCGCGCTGGCCAACGACACTCCCTATGGCCTAGCCTGCGCGGTGTGGACGGAAAACGTCAGCCGTGCACACCGGGTGGCGGCGCGCATGAATGTCGGCCTGTGCTGGGTGAACTCGTGGTTCCTGCGCGATCTGCGCACGCCGTTCGGCGGCTCCAAAGCATCTGGCATCGGCCGCGAGGGCGGCGTGCACAGCCTCGAATTCTATACCGAAATGACCAACGTCTGCCTGAAGCTTTAGGGGCTCCCTCGATGACCGATCAAGCGAATATCACCAAAGCCGCCAATCAGTTGTGGGCCGCCGCGCAATCCGGCATCCCGTGCGATCCCATCCGTACCCTGCTGTCCGACGGGGACCTCGATGCCGCCTACGCGGTGCAGGAGATCAACACCAAGCGTAGCCTGGACGCCGGGCGGCGGCTGGTCGGCCGCAAGATCGGCCTGACCTCCAAGGCGGTGCAGACCCAGCTTGGCGTCGGCCAGCCCGACTACGGGATGCTGTTCGCCGACATGGCGGTGCCCGAGGGGGAGGACATTCCCCTGTCCGCCGTCCTCCAGCCCAAGGTGGAGGCCGAGATCGCCTTCATCCTGGGCGATGACCTGGATGACGACAACCTCACCCCCGCCGACGTGATGAACTCCATCGCCTACGCCGTGGCCGCCATCGAGGTGGTCGGCTCGCGGGTCGCCAACTGGGATATCCGCATCCTCGACACCATCGCCGACAACGCCTCGTCGGGCCTCTATGTGCTGGGCAGCGAGCCGCGCGCGCTGGGAGAGTTCGACCCGCGCCTGTGCGGCATGGTCATGGAGAAGAAGGGCGAGCCGATTTCGGTCGGCGCCGGGGCGGCCTGCCTCGGCAACCCGCTGACCGCCGCCCTGTGGCTGGCCAAGATGATGGTCCGGGTCGGCGCTCCTCTGCGGGCTGGCGACACCATTCTATCCGGCGCGCTCGGCCCGATGGCCCCGGCCGCGCCCGGCGACGTCTTTGAGGCGCGCATCAACGGGCTGGGGTCCGTCCGCGCGTCGTTTGGCTGGGAGTAGGGTTAATGAGCAAGGTGAAGTGCGCCATCATCGGTCCGGGCAACATCGGCACCGACCTGATGATCAAGGTCATGCGGACCGCCAAGCACCTGGAAATGGGCGCCATGGTCGGCATCGATCCGACCTCCGACGGCCTCGCCCGCGCCGCCCGCCTCGGCGTGGCGACGACGCATGAGGGCATCGAGGGCCTGCGCAAGCTGCCCAACTACGCCGACATCAAGGTGGTGTTCGACGCCACCTCGGCCGGGGCGCATGTCCGCAATAACGCCATCCTCCAGGCGGACGGCAAGCAGGTCATCGACCTGACCCCGGCCGCCATCGGGCCTTACACCGTGCCGGTGGTCAACCTGGACGCCAACCTCGACCAGCCCAACGTGAACATGGTGACGTGCGGCGGACAGGCGACCATTCCCATCGTCTACGCCGTCAAGCGGGCCACCCGTCGCCTGATCTGGGGCGAGATCGTCGCCTCCATCTCGTCCAAGTCGGCCGGGCCGGGTACGCGCGCCAACATCGACGAGTTCACCGAAACCACGTCCAAGGCCATCGAGATGGTCGGCGGGGCGGAGCGCGGCAAGGCGGTCATCATCCTCAACCCTGCCGAACCGCCGATGATCATGCGCGACACCGTGTTCACCCTGTCCCAGGGCGGCGATCAGGCCGCCATCGAGCAGTCGATCAACGACATCGTGGCCGAGGTGCAGAAGTACGTGCCGGGCTACCGCCTCAAGCAGAAGGTGCAGTTCGAGCACATCGGCGACAACGCCCCGGTCAACATTCCCGGCATCGGCCTGTGCTCGGGCCTCAAGACCACGGTGTTCCTGGAGGTCGAGGGCGCGGCCCATTACCTGCCCGCCTACGCCGGCAACCTCGACATCATGACGTCCGCGGCACTCGCCACCGCCGAACGCTGGGTTGCCAAGACCATGAAGAAGGAGGCCGCGTGACATGGCCCGCGTGAACCAGAACAAGCTGTACGTCCAGGACGTCACCCTGCGTGACGGGATGCACGCCACCCGCCACCACTACCACCTGGAGACGGTCAAGGAGATCGCCCGCGCCCTGGACCGCGCCAAGGTGGACGCCATCGAGATCTGCCACGGCGATGGCCTGACCGGGGCGACCTTCAACTATGGCTTCGGCAGCCATTCCGACACCGAATGGATCTCGGCGGTGGCCGAGGAATTGTCCAACGCCCGCGTCACCGTCCTGCTGCTGCCGGGCATCGGCACGGTGCATGACCTCAAGGAAGCCCATGCCGCCGGGGCGCGGTCGGTGCGCGTCGCCACCCACTGCACCGAGGCAGACGTCTCAAAGCAGCACATCGAGGCCGCCCGGAACCTGGGCATGGACACCATCGGGTTCCTGATGATGTCGCACATGATCCCGACCGCGCAACTGGTCGAGCAGGCCAAGCTGATGGAAAGCTACGGCGCCGAGTGCGTTTATGTGGTCGACAGCGCCGGCGCCCTGCTGCCCGACGACGTGACCGAGCGGGTCCGTGCCTTCCGCCAGGAGTTGAAGGCCGAAACCGAGATCGGTATCCACTGCCACCACAACCTGTCCATGGGCGTCGCCAACTCGGTGGCTGCCATCAAGGAAGGCGCGGTGCGGGTCGATGCCTCGCTGGCCGGAATGGGCGCCGGGGCGGGCAATGCGCCGCTGGAGGTCTTGATCGCCGTGCTCGACCGCATGGGCGTCGACACCGGCTGCGACCTGCATGTCCTGATGGACGCCGCCGACGATCTGGTCCGGCCGCTGCAGGATCGCCCGGTCCGGGTGGACCGCGAGAGCCTGTCGCTGGGCTACGCCGGGGTGTACTCCAGCTTCCTGCGCCATGCCGAGAACGCCGCCAAGACCTATGGCATCGACACCCGCGACATTCTGGTCGAACTCGGCAAGCGCCGCATGGTCGGCGGCCAGGAAGATATGATCGTCGATGTCGCCCTCGATCTTCTCAAGCACCGGAGCGCCGCCCAATGATGAGCCTTCAGACCCTGGCCGAGCGGGTGGATGAGGCCGCCCGCACCGCCAACGCCATCGCCCAGTTGACCGACGGGGTTCCCGGCCTGACGGTCGAGGACGCCTACGCCATCCAGGCGCTGTCCATGAAGCGCCGCTATGCGCGCGGCGAGCAACGCATCGGCATCAAAATGGGCCTGACCAGCCGCGCCAAGATGCAGCAGGTCGGCGTGGACGAGGTCATCTGGGGCCGATTGACCGACGGAATGCGCCTGGAGGAAGGCGCCACCCTATCGCGCGCCAACTACGTTCATCCGCGCGCCGAGCCGGAAATCGCCTTCCTGCTCAAGGCTCCGCTGGCCGGAGACGTCACGGCGGCCGAAGCCATGGCGGCGGTCGAGGCCATTGCCCCGGCCATCGAGATCATCGACAGCCGCTATCAGGACTTCAAGTTCACGCTGCCCGACGTGGTGGCCGACAACTCCTCGTCCTCGGGCTTCATCGTCGGCAACTGGTTCGCCCCGGACACGCCCATCGACAACCTGGGCATTATCCTGGAGGCCGATGGCCGGGCGGTGCAGGTCGGCTCCACGGCGGCGATCCTGGGCCATCCAGGGCGTTCGCTGGTGGCGGCGGCCCGCATGGTTGCTCGCGCCGGGGAAGTCCTCAAGCCGGGCGACATCATCCTGGCAGGCGGCGCCACGGCGGCCCATCCCTTGAGCATCGGAATGCACATCCGCGCCGTGTTCCAGGACCTGGGCGCTGTCGGCATCACCGTGACGGAGTAGGCGCCATGCCCATTGTCGAGATCACCCTTCTGGAAGGGCGCAGCCCGCAGAAGAAGGTGGACCTGATGCGCAAGGTCACGGATGCGGTGGTGGAGGCCATCGACGCCCCGCGCGAGGCCGTGCGCGTTATCCTACGCGAGATCCCGCCGGAGCACTTCGCGGCTGGCGGTGAGCCGAAAAAAATGCCTGACGGGGTAAAGTAGCCCGAAGGGAAGAATGCCGCCGGGCAGGGTTGCACCCCTGGCGCCCGGCGGCACCGTCCCCCACCAACCCGGCCCATGCGCGCGCCGGAGAGGAGGGGACATCCCGGCCACGGCCTCGGCAAAGGTCGTGATCGGGCAACTCGGGAGCGCCGAGGGGGTGCCCCCGTCTGGGAGGGAGTCAAGTCAACCATGCGCACAGTATTCAAACAAGCTGCGGTCGGCGTCGTCACCGTGGCGACCCTGGCCTATGCCGGATCGGCAGCCCAAGCGGTCGAAGGTGCGGTGCAGTATCCGCACGGCGCCGAAGGGTTCTACGCCGGGGCGCTGCCCCCGCCGGGCACCTATTTCCTGGGCTATGGCATCCGCTATGACGGCACGTTGCAGGACAGTTCGGGCCGCGACGTGGTCACGCCGGGCGGCAAGGTCGACCTTGAGGTCAACGCCATCGCCGCGCGCGTCGTCCACATGACCGACAAGACGCTGTTCGGTGGCCAGTACGGCGTGCACGCCATCGTGCCGGTATTTAGGAACACGGTGAGCGTCGGCGGCACCAGCGACACCAATACGGGCCTGGGGGACATCACGGTCAATCCGTTCATCCTGGCGTGGCACCGTCCGAACCTTCACTATGCCGTCGGCCTGGACATCAACATCCCGACAGGCAAGTACTCCGCGACGCGGGCGCTCGGCAACAACATCGGAGCCAACTACTGGAGCTTCGAGCCACTGCTCGCCGTAACGTGGCTGCCCGGCGACGGGTGGGAGGTCAACGGCAAGTTCATGTACAACACCAAGCTCGAAAACAAAGACACCAACTACCAGTCGGGCGACGAGATCCATGTCGATTATACTGTCGGCAAAACGGTGGCCGAAAACCTGACCCTCGGCGTGGGCGGCTATTGGGTGCACCAGATCACCGACGACGAACGGAACGGTGTCGCCCAAAACAACAAGGCCCGCGTGTTCTCGGTCGGCCCGCAGATCAAATACCAAGCCGGGGCCACCAGCCTGATCGCCAAATGGCATCACGAGGTGGAAAGCAAAAGCGCCTTCCAAGGCGATCGCGTTATCCTTAAGCTGGTTACGCCGTTCTAAGTACCTCTGTCGCGGGCCGAACCGGCCCGCGACACCCTCGCAAGGAGCCACCATGACTGCCGACGTGTTCGCACAGGCTGGCGAGGAAGGGCCGGTCACGGTCAGCCTGGCGCGGCGAGTCCGTCCGGGGCGCGAGGCCGATTACGAGGCCTGGATTTCGGGTGTCATCGCCGAGGCTGGAAACTTCCCCGGCCACCAGGGCGCCAGCGTCCTGCGGCCCCGCAGGCCCGGCGGCGAATATGTCATCATCTACCGCTTTGACACCTACGCCCATTGCAAAGCGTGGGAAGAGTCCACCGCGCGCGCCCACTGGCTGGAGCGCCTGGACGACATGATTGAAGGCGAGCCGCAGGTCAAACGGGTTACGGGCCTGGAAACCTGGTTCGACCTACCGGAAGTTCCCGCTACCGCCAAGCCCTCGCCGCACAAGATGGCGCTGGTCCTGATGGTCGTTGTCTTCATCCTGGTCTGGGCACTCAACCTGCTGCTCGGCCCGTTCATCAACAACTGGCCGTTGCCTCTGCGCGTCCTCGCCGTCGCCATCATCCAGGTTCTTCTGATGACCTATGTGGTCATGCCGAAGGTCACGAAGATGCTGCGCGGCTGGCTGTTCAAGTGACAGGAAACAACCGCGATCGTGGCGCCGCCCCACGTCGCACCGGCTGAGGGCATACGGTTTCAGACACGACCAAGCGGGCCGGCGGTGTCGCGCCCGCTTGGTCGGCCTCGTCACCGCCGGTCGATGACCACCTCCAGATATTCGCCCGGCACCACCAGACCTTCGCCGCCGCCGACATCCCGGCGCGTGAGCAGATCATGCAGATCGGCCCTCAGATCGCGTTGTCCCTGCGGATCGAGCATCCCAAAGGCCTTGTGGGTCGGGCCGTAATAGGTGCGGAAGACATCGATCCAGTGATCCGCCGAGTGGTAGCGGAACGTGTAGGTCCGGCGGACGGCGGTAATGGCCGCGGCATCCTCGCCGAAAAGCTCGTGAAGTCTCGCCTCGGTGCCCCACAGGCTGGGCGGCTTCAGGCCGGCGGGCGGCGGAAGGTGCTTGCCCACGATACGGAACAGGTCACCGATGAAGCTGTCCGGCGTCCAGTTGGCAAGGCCGATCCGACCGCCGGGGCGGCACACGCGGGCCATTTCCGCCGCCGCCTTCTCCTGGTTCGGCGAGAACATCACACCGAAGGTCGAAAGCACGACGTCAAAGCTCCCGGCGGGGAACGGAAGGTCTTCCGCATCCGCCTGCCGAAAGTTGGCGGCCAGTCCGTCCGCGGCTGCGCGGGCACGGCCGGCATCGAGCAGCGCAGGGACATAATCGGTGGAGACCACGTCGGCATAACGCCGCGCGGCGGCAAGCGAAGCGTTGCCATTGCCTGCGGCGACGTCCAGCACCTTCTGGCCCGCCCGCAGATCGACGGCCTCGCAGAGGTTTTCCCCGACAATTTGCAGCCGAGAGCCGACGACGGCGTAGTCGCCGGAGGCCCAAATTCCCTGCTGCTTCGCTTTGATGGCGGCAAGGTCAGGCGGCGGCACGAGATCGGCGGCCACTGTTTGTCCAAAAGCGGTCATATCTCCATCCTCCTTGATTGTCATGTCGCATCAATATGTTGCGGCATATACTTCCGTGACTTTGACCTCGACTACAGTAGCGCGAAGTATCCAGTGGGAACATGACTGCACGTCCGACATGAATGACCGGACGTCCGAAACTGCGAGGATCGGTCATGACCGTTGACGTACTTTCAGACGTTCTTCGGGCGGTTCGCCTTACCGGCGCCGTCTACTACGACTTCAAGTTGACGTCGCCCTGGGTGGCCCAGGCACCACCTACCCGCATCATCGCCCCGGTCGTCATGCCAGGGGTTCAACACGTCATGGAATACCATGTGCTGACCGACGGCGCGTGCTGGGGAGGTCTGCTGGATGGCGAGCCGTGGCTGATGGAAGCGGGCGATGTGATCGTGTTCCCCCATGGTGACCCGCACGCCATGTCCAGTTCCCCTGGAATGCGGGCGGAACCGGACATGAGTATCGTCCTGCCGCCCAACGACCGCCTGCCGTTCGTCTTCGGCGGAGGCGGGGGCGGGCCGGACCGTGCGCACCTGATCTGCGGCTTCCTGGGCTGCGACCGGATGCCCTTCAACCCGCTGCTCGCCGCCTTGCCGCGGGCCATCCTTCTCAAGAGCCGCCACGGCCCCGATCCCGGCTGGCTGGACCGCTTCATCGACCTTGTCCGGCGGGAGGTGGAAGACAGGCGCGCGGGCAGCCGTGACATGCTGTCGCGTCTGGCCGAGATCATGTTCGTGGATGTGGTCCGCCGCCATCTGGACCAGGTTCCAGAGGCGCAGGCCGGGTGGCTTGCAGGCCTTCAGGACGTGCATGTCGGCCGCGCCCTGGCAGCGCTCCACGCACGCCCCGCCCACGCCTGGACACTTGAGGAACTTGCAGCCGAGGCCGGTCTCTCCCGCTCGGTATTTGCCGAACGTTTCATGCAGCTTCTGGGACTGCCGCCGATCCAATACCTGGCGCGCTGGCGCATGCAGATGGCCGCCACGCTGCTGGCCCAAGGCAGCGAGAGCATTGCGCTGATTGCCGTACAGGTCGGCTATGACTCCGAGGCAGCCTTCAGCCGCGCATTCAAGAAGATGGTCGGGCTGGCACCGGGCGCATGGCGGCGCAGAAAATCCATAGGCCCAGGCTGATGCCTTGGCCTATGGGCGCGTCCGTGAATGGCCGCCGCGCGATTAAAACTGACCGGGCTTCAGACGAAAGATGTCGGGGGTGACCGGGTCCATCACGTAGGAAAGTTGAAGCGCCGACGGGGTGAATTGCTGTTCATTGTCGACGACAGATATAGGGCCGAGCAGGCTGACCTGGACCATGCGCTTTTTGGCATCCATGCCCCGGAACACAATCAGGCCCCCGTTTGTCACGGCATTCACCGCGCCGGTCTCGACCTCGAAACCCTGCCCCATGAAAAAGTGGGTCAATACGTTGGCGTTGGCGACCAGCTTTTCCGCAGTCATGGTGTCATCCGTGGAGGCGGCCCACAGCGCATTAACCTGGATAAGTTTTTTGCTGGTGTAGCCGAGAATGTAGCTGACCGCCGCCTTGCCGCCATCGGGCAGCACGTCAGAGGCCTTCACGGTCAGAACCCGCGTGCGTTCAACCGCATTCTCTTCGACCAAAAAGGCGTCGGTCTTAACGGACAGATCCTTGGCGGCGGCCTTGCGGACCTCGTCCTCGGTCATGCCAAAGCGGGCGGACCGAAAGCCGGCAACGTCGGCTTTCGCTTGCACTGCGGATGTCGTCGCCGCCCCTTGGGGAGTCCCTCGGGGTGCCGTCTGGGCCATGGTGACAGATGGCCACAGCACGGCCGCCGCGACGATCATCGACGCGGCCAGCCGAGCCTTTTTCCTATGCGTGCAAGGCATTATCTTCTCCGCTTTCATATCCATCTGGCTTTACACTAACCCCGCCGTGACACCCAGTCGAGGAGCGTGCTCCAGCTTCTGACCGACAGGAGATGGGCATAGATCACGCCCAGCCAGCCGCGTTCCCGCCACCGCTGAAACTCGTCTGCCGGAACCTTATTCAACAAGTCCTCGTCGATGACCATGAAGCCGCTGAGGCTAAAGATTTGGCCATCCTTCAGGGTGATGTCAGCACGCTTTTCGGTCAGAAGACCCGCTGCGTAAACTGCCGTCATGAACTCGACCGTGAAGGCGTGCTGGCCCTGGAACTCGCGGAGGAAGTCCAGCGCCTTGGTCGCCATTTCGGTGGGTTTGCCATCGGCAAAGAACGGATTGTCCTGGCCGTCCACCAAGCACCCCGATGCCTCGTCAATGCACAGGGTGAACTCGGACGTGGCGGTGTTTTCCATGAAAATGAATGGGTAGCGGCGGATATAGGCCGGAATGTAGACCCCCTCCTGCCACGCACCGTTTTGGTCAACGAACAGGTTCTCTCCTGTCCGCAGGCCCAACAGGGCCACCGGCTGTGGCGACGGTCCCTCGGTGAACACGATGGGGAAATGTTTGCAGGCAGAGGCGAATTCCGCCGCCAGTAACGGCACCGAATTGGTGGCCGCCGCGAACGCAAACGTCTCCGGCGCCCGGAACGACAGCGCGCTGTCGCGTTCAACCGCCAGGGGACGCGGGGACTTGTAGAACAGCGGAAGGGTCGAAGTCGCCATCATGATTACTCGAAGTCAGAGTTAAGGGAGCACTGGTAGCATGTTCCGCAGGGTATTGCGTGGAGCATTAAATTTCCTGCTCCGGTTCGGAGCGGCCGCCAACGTCTGAGCCGACGGGAGCGGGAGTCTCACCCGGAGCAAACGAAGGCCCGGCATTCGGCGGCGGAACAAGCGGCGGCGGCGAGGAGGACGGGGTCAGAATCTGAGGCTGCGCGCCAACTGTCAGAACCTGCGGCGCCATGTATGCTTGCAGGACGTTGGGGGTGATCCCCGATGGCGTTACCGTGCCGGTAAACAAGCTGCTCGCGTCGGGCGTGCTGGGCACCGGAACCGGAACCGGCATGATCTGCGGGACGTTGACCGTGACCGCCGACTGCGGCGGGTTCCACGGGGTGTCGTTGATGAAGTACGGGTCGCCGCGGTAGGCAGTGTTGATAACTGTTGCAGCCGTTGCGCCGTCACGGCCCGCCACGCTGCCGAACATCGTTGCCGAGGCCGCAGTGGGTACGAGCAGGCGTCGCACTTCGATCTTTTCATCAGCGCTGCCATTCTTCAGGCCGATCACCAAGTCGCCCGCTGCGCCGGATGACATCGTCAGGTCCGTAGCGGCCCCGACCAATCCGGTCATGGTGATGTGGCCCACCGTGGTAATGGTGGCGGTGCCGTTGTGCAGCGTTGCCGGGGCGTTCAGGGTGATCGGCCCCAGGGTCACTGTGACGGAACTGGGAAGCAGGATGCTTGCGCCGCCCGACTGAATGAACCCGGTCCCCGCACGGATCGCCGCGTTGGCCGCGAAAGCCACCGTGGCGGTCGGCGCGTTCTCGAGGATGAAGGCACCGTTGGTGGCCGAAACCGGGCCGTTGAAGACATAGCTTCCCCCGGTCAGATGTACCCCCGAGGTTCCGCTGGCCGTCACCCCGCCAAGGAAGCTCGTCAACCCGGCGGCGGCTTCCTGACGCACCGACGCCGCCGTTACGCCGCCGGTGAAGGTGACGGTGTCTCCCGCGTTGATGGTCAGGCTGCCGATCGGCGACGTGCCGCCCGTTGCCCCCGACACGGAGATGGACCCGCCCGCCATCAGCGACAGGGCGGTGTTGCCGGGCGCATCGATGCTACCCCCGAACACCAGGGAACCCGCTGTACTGACGAAGGACACGGCACCGCCCAAGGTGGCCGCTCCGCCGAAAGTCTGGGTGCCGGTGGTGGAGACATTGTGGGTGAAGGCTGACGTGCCGCTGACCGAAAGGCTGCTCAGCGCCGCCGTGCCACCAACGGTGTTGTTAAAAGCGGCATTGCCCACGACCGCCAGGGACTGGCTGCCTGCCGTGGCCGCGTCCACGCCGCCCTGCAACGTCACCAAAGACCCCGTCAACGTGGTGTTGGCACCCAGCACCGCCCGCTCGCCGTAGGTCTGCGTGCCGGTGGTATCGACGCTGCCGCCGTTGAGGGCCAGCGTGCCCGCCGCGTCGGTCGTGACCGAGGCCGCCCGCACGGTGCCACTGAACAGAGTCTGCCCGGCGCTGTTGACGGTCAGGGCGCCCAGGCGGGTGGCCGCCCCGATGCTGCTGGCAAAGGTCGCCTGTGTAGCCCCGATGGTCAGCCCATGCCCGCCGTCCAGGGTGGACAGGAAGGAGACGGCGGCGCCGCTGTTCAGGACGGTGGCGCCGGTCAGGGTGGCCGCACCGGTGTAGGTCTGAACCCCGGTCGTAACGATGGTGCCTGCAAGTGCGGTCGTCCCGCTGACCGACAGGGTGCGCAGGGCCTGAGGCGCACCCGCGCCGTCGGCGAACGCGGCATTGCCCGTCACGGTCAGGCCCGACATCCCGGCAACCGCCGACCCTACGCCGCCGGTGAAGCTGACCAGCGTCCCGGTCAACGTGGTGTCGCCGCCCAGTGTTACCAGTTCGCCATAGGTCTGCGCGCCGGTGGTGTCGATGCTGCCGCCGTTCAGGGCCAGTGTCCCGGCCGCGTCGGTGGTGAGCGAAGCGGACTGCACGGCCGCGGTGAACTCGGTCTGCCCGGCGCTGTTGATGACCAGGGCGCCCAGGCGAGTGGTCGCCCCGATGCTGTCGCCAAAGGTCACTTGCCCGGCATTGACTGTCAGCCCATGACCGCCATTGATGGTGCTGGCAAACGCCACCGCGCCGGTTCCGGTGTTGAGCGTGGTGGTGCCCCCCAGCAGCACCGGCCCGCCGAAGCTGATCGCCGCGTTGGTGGTTCCCAAGACACCGGAGATGGTCGCCGCCTCGCCGTAGCTCTGTGCGCCGGTGGTCGTCACGCCAGTCAGACTGAGCGTGCCCCCGGCGTTGGTGGTCAGGCTGGCCAGCGCCGTGGTGCCGCCCACCGTGCCCTGGAACGCGGTGGCGCCGGTGCTGTTGACGGTCAACCCGTGGGCGCCGTTGACCGTCCCGGCGAACGTGACGTTCCCGCTGCCGGTGGACACCACAGCATCATGAGCAAGGGTGACGTTGGCGTTGAAGGTGATGGCGGCATTGGTGGTGGTGAAGGTGCTGTTGAGCGTGGCGGCCGACCCATAGGTCTGGGCGCCGGTCGTGGTAACGGAGTGCAGGTTGAGCGTGCCCCCGGTCCCCGCAGAGAGTTGGGTCAGTGCCGCGACATTGCCGACCACGCCCTGCAAATTGATGGCGCCGGAGCTGCTGAGGTCCAGCGCATAGGCCCCGTTAACGGTGCTGCCCAGAGTAATCCCCCCGGCCCCGGTGACGACGGAGGTATCACCCGCCAGGGTGATCGGCCCGCCGACGCTGAACGCGCCGCCGCCAGTGACATAAGCACCGTTGAGGCTGGCAGCCTCGCCGTAGGTTTGTGCCCCGGTGGTGGTGACGCTGCGCAGGCTCACCGTGCCGCCGACGTTGGTGGTCAGGCTGGTCAATGCATTGACCCCGCCAACGGCCGCGTTGAATGCCGTCGCGCCGGTGCTGTTGACCGTCAGGGAATGCGGTCCATTCACCGTGCCCGCAAAGGTAACGTCGCCAGAACCGGCATCCACGGTGGCGCCACCCGCCAGGACGACGGACCCCTCGATGCTCACGGCCCCGCCAGTCAAGGCGTCTCCGCGGTTTGAGGCGAGGCTCTGGAGCAGCACCGTGGCACCGCTGCCGGCGATGCTGATCGCGCCGCCATGCGTGGTGATGGAAGGCACGCCCACGGTTCCGTTGGCCTTCAGATAGACACCATGGCCGGTCGTGACCGTGCTGGCCAGCAACCGGGTCGTGGACACGCCGACTGCCGCGCCTATCGTGCTCGTTCCAATGGAGTCCGTCGCGCGCAGCGTCACCTCATGGGCGCTGATGGCACTGTCGGCGTGAGCGGTGCGAATGCCTCCCCCGGCCTGCAACACGACCTTGCCTGCCGTCTGGCCTGCGCTGATAAGACCGGCGGCCCCGGTAGTGCCCAGCGTGATGTTCCCGCTGGAGGTCGTGATGGAGATATCATTGCCGCTGGCATCGGTGCCGCTGGATGCGCCCAGAACGACAATGCCGCCGCTGCCGTTGACCACCGTGGCGCCATCAGCCACCGAGGTCGTCAAGCCCCCGAGCAACGTTGCGCCGAGGTCCAGGTACAAGGACCCTTCGCCGGAAACAGTGGCCGATATGACCGTTCCCGAAAGGCCGCTGCTGGCCGGCGTGATACGGAGGGCGTTGCTCTCCGTGCCGATGCCGGAACCGGCCAACAGCGTGATCGTGGCCGCAGCGCCAGCCGGGGCAAGAGTGACCCCGTTACTGAGCAGGCTGCCGCCAGCGCTCAGTGTCAGCGCGCCGTTGGACGCCCACGTGATGGGACCGTTCAGGGTCAGCGCCCCGTCCGCCGTCGCCACGGTCAGCGCACCACCTGCCGCCGCGCTGTTCAGGGTCAGAGCGCCGTCGTTGCGCACAGTGGCGCCGCCGCCTGATGTCAGGGACAGTGTCGGGACATTGGTGCCGATGGACCGGCTGCTGCTGCCGATGGCCGAGTTGACATGCGATCCGGCAACCAGCGTCAGCGCCCCGGCGGTGATCTTGTTGCTGTCCGTGGTCCCCGTGATGCTGCGGACGACCGCTGACGTAACATCCGCTGATGTCGTGCTGGCGGTGGCCCGCAGGTCAACGGATCCCGCCCCGACGCTTACGGTGCCGACCGCGATGTCGCCTTTGGCCTTGTAGGAGAAGTTCAGCCCGGTGGTGTCCGTCACGTTGGTCAGCGTGCTGGCCGTGCCGTTGTCGGTGACGGTGAAGGTCAGGTTCTGCGCCGCAATGGCGAGCGTGCCGCTGGTGGACGTCCCGATGTCCTTGGTGGCGCGGTTGATGGCGAGGTCGGTGAGATCGGTGGCGCCGTTGTTGATGTGGATGTTGCCGCCCGAGTTAAGGATGAGCTTGGCGGTGTCGGTCTTGACCACCGTGGTCGGGCTGGTAACGGCACCGATGGACCCGCCAGCGGCAGCCAGAGTCACGGAACTGCCGGTGATCTTGCCACCAACCGTGGTCGACTCAATGGAGCCGTCGCCATTAACCGTCAGCGATACTGCCCCCGTCCCCGCATTAACATCACCGTTCAGGGTGAGGGTCCGGCTGGCACTGGAACTGCCCACCGTAACCACCACGTCCGACGTGGCCGACAGGCTGTTGATCGTCAGCGAGTTCGACTCAGCCAAGGAGATTCCGCCATTGCCCGCTGCCGCCGTGAGCGTGGTGGTTCCAGACGAATTTGCCGAGATGTTCAGCGGCGAGCCAGCCGCCCCGATAGCCCCCGAAGCCATCAACGACAACACCCCGGCGCCGCCGATGCTGCCACCGCCCAGGATGGACCCAGCGGTGACGTCAATGGCGAGGGCCGCGCCGTTCAGGGCCATGCCGACGATCTCAAGATCACCGGACGACACGGTTAGCGCACTGGTCCCGGAGACGTTGAAGGCGGCCAGTTTGGTCTTCGACCGCAGGTCGATGTAAGCGCCGTCATTGGCCGCCACCGTCAGTTCTGCCGCGGTAACGTCCAGCACGCCCCCGGACTGTCCCACCGCCCCCGACGACGAGAGCAGGGAGACCCGGCCCCCGGCGATTTTGGACCCTTCGGCGACTTTGCGGATGCCAGGGGTTGCCGACACAGACAACACCCCCGCCGCACCGACGTTGACCGAGTCCAAGGTTGTGATGCGGTCGTTGACGAACTCGAAGTCCAGGCCGGTGGTATCGGTAATGGACGCGAAGACCGTACCGCCTGCGTTGGTGTGGGTGGCCTGTATCGTTGCCGCCCCCGGATTGCCCGCAAGGTCGGCCCCGACGATCGAGAACGTCCGGTCAGCGGTGCTCGACATACTGGAGTTGGTCAGCTTCAGCTTTTCGATATGCAGTGCCGACTCAACGTAGATGTTGCCCTGGCCGCTGAAGGTCATGATCGGCGCATTGAGGCGCAGGATGTCGGTGCTCGATCCCAGAGCCATGCCGCTCAATGTCACCATGGCGGCTGTCAGACGGTCGTTGGAGTTGGTGCTGCCGAGAATTGCACTGTCGCTGGTCAGGGTCGCCGAACCTGCCACGGTCAGGTCGATGATCCCCAGCTTCTGGCCACGGACGCTGTCGAAGGTGAACGCCAAGCCGGTGGTGTCGGTGACGTTGATCAGGGCCGTGCCGCTGTCAACGATGGAGAACGTGATGTTCTGGCCGGACAGCGAGAACGTCGGCGCACCGCCCCCTGTCGCCTTCTCGCTGGTGATCGCCAACGTCTGCATGTCGAGGAGGTTGTCGAGGAACACATCACCGCCGGTGACGATATTCAGCGCATGGGCGTTGACCTGCAGACGGCTGGTGTTGTCGACGGCATTAAGCGCAATGTTGCCGCTGGCCGTCAGCGTCAGTTTGCCCGCCGTCACCGCCGACACGCCCGCAATACTGTCGATGTTCTTGGCCGTGCCGGTGGCCGTCAGCGCCATCGCGCGCCCGAGCTGGGCGGATACCGTGCCCAAGCGCAGATGCGTATCGGTGCTGAACGTGAAGTCGAGGCCGCTGGCATCGTCAAATGTGTCAAGCGCAAGAGTAGTCCCGTCGTCGGTGATGGTCGCGGCCAGATTGTCGGCCGCGATGGCGTAAGTGTTGCCGACGCCGACGCTGCTGTGCGTCACGGTCCAGCCCAGTTTGTAGAAGTCGTTCTGGTTGGTCAGATAGACGTGCCGCCCGGTGTTCAGGGTGACGTCCTGGGCGTTGATCAGAAGGGGGGCGCCGCCTGCCCCGATCGATCCGTTCTCCACCGTCAGGGTCAACGCGTTGGTCGCCAGCGGGACCGATCCGGTCTGCGTCAGATCGCCGGACACCACCTTGATGGCCACCGTCGCGCCAGACCCGTTGGGGCTGAGATTGGATACTCCCGCCAGGGCGAGGCTGGTCTGGTTCTGGTAATTGATGCTTCCGGTCGCGGAGACTTTCAGGGTGCCGACCGTGCCGACGAGCGCGCTGCCGCTCGTGCTGCCGGTGATGCTTTGGCCGGTCAGGTCCAATGTGCCTGCGGTCACGACGCTGCTGGAGGAGTTGCCCGCGATGTTGCCGGTGCTGACCAGTGTGACTTTCCCGCCGCCCACACCGACGTTGTTCAGTGCGATCCTTCTATCGGCCTTGACGGTCAGGTTCAGTCCAGTCTGCACAATGCTCGCCAGCTTGACCGACGTAACGCCGTTGTCAACCACGTCGGAAACGCTGAATGACAGCCCCGACGATGAAATCGAGTAGCTGTTTGACCCCGAGGACGACTTCTTGTGCTGAAGATCAAGACTGAGATCAGTCAGCGTGCCGTTGTTGCTGATCGAAATGTTTCCGCCCGAGGCCACGGTAAGTTTTTGGGTATTCGTGGAGAGGGTCAAGCCCCCCCCGACGTTGCCGTTGGTCCCCACCGCGCTCAGGGTGATTTCCCCGGCGGTGAGCGTTCCGCTGCCGCGGTTGATGGTTGGCGCAACGTCGGTGGCGCCGCCAGTCGAGGTCAGGGCGATGGAGCCGCTGGTGCTGGTTCCAGCATCTATGGTGCTCAGACGAAGGGCGCGGTCAACGCTATAGGCGAAGTCTATCGCGCCCACACCGACCAAGCCGAGGGCGTGCACCCCGGCGGAGTCAGACACCGTAAAGGAGATGCCCCCCAGGTTGGTAAAGCTATAGGTGTTGTTATCGGTCGTCGCGGCGGACTTGTGGGTGGACGTGACCTTCAGGGCAGTGACGGTCGTGCTGTTGTTGTTGATCCGGATGTCGCCGTTGCTGGTGACGTCCAAGGATGCCGCCGAAACCTGCAAGTGCCCGTCGCTGGACCCGATGGAGCCATTGCCCGCGCCGGTTCCGTTGGCTGCCAAAGTCACCGACGCGGCGGTGATCCGCCCAGACGGGCTGATGCTGGTTATATTGGAGTTTTCGCCTCCGCCCGAGGTCGTCAGCTTCACCGCGCCCGTGGCGATGATTTCCGATACCGCGATGTTCCGGTGGCCCGTGAAGCTGAAATCAGTCAGCGAGCCGGAAGACACGTCGATCGTGTGCCGGGCGCCGTCGTCGGCGATGGAGACCACCGGGCCGCCGGCCCCGGTGATCGAATACGTGTATGCGTTGGACGTGCTGTTCGTGCTGGTCACGTCCAGGTGGGTCAAGGCCACATCGCTGGCGACGGACATCGACCGTCCGGCGTTCAGGGTCAGCTTGCCGCTTGTCACGCGCACCGGCGCGGCGGACGTCCCGATGGCGTAAGACGACCCGGCGGTCAGGCTGACGGAGTCTGCGACGATGCGCCCGTCGCTCCCACCCGTCCAGGTGATGGCCCCGGCGGTGCTGGCGGCGAAGGTGCCTCCGGCTCCCACGTTGACAGCCCCGACGGAAAGAGTGTTGGTGTCGGTAACGTTCAGCGCGAAGTTCAGGCCGGTCGCGCTGGTCAGGGTGCTGACCGCCGCGCCGGACATTGTCAGGCTCTGGCCCGTGCCGGCAATGGTGACGCTGCCCGACGACCCGGACCGGTTCACCGTCAGATTGGTGAAAGCCTGATTGTTGACGATGCCGATCGTGCTGGATCCGGTCACGGTGAGCACCGGTGCGGTGATCGTGATGCCCCCGCCAACAGTGCTGCCGGACGCTGCCCCAAGGGTAACGTCGCCGCCGACGATGTGCGTCGCGCCGTTGCCATCATCAATGATCGACTGGTTGGTTGAGGTTGTTTCCAGAACAACCTTGCCCGTTCCGCTGTTGGCAGTGATGGCGCCGACCCGCAGGTGGCGGTTGGACTGCGAAATCGCGATATCGCCACCCGCCGTCACGGTGCTGAAAAAGGCGCCGGTGGAGGCGTCGCCGCCCGAACTGAGCAACGTCACGCCGCCCTGCGTGGCGGTGGCCGCGATTTCGATGGCGCTGACCCTGACGGCTTCATTGTTGCCGGTCCCGCCGATGGCCTTGCCAGCGGCAAGCGTAATCTTGTCCGTTCCGGTCACAACGCTGGAGGTGCCGGGATTGAGGATGGACCCCGTCGTGGCCTGAAGCGTCACCGTGCCGAGGTTCGTCCCAATAACGGAACTACCGCCCATAACGATGTCGCCACGGGCAAGCGTAAGGACCACATCACCCGTCTGGGTCTGAAAGCCCGACCCCTCACCGCTGTTGACATACCCGAGAACCAGCGCGTTGGCCTCGTTGCCGACACCGCCGGTCCGCAACGCATTGATGTAGATGCCGCCGCCGGCACGATCCAGCCCCGCCTCCGTCCCAGTATTGACGACCAGAGCTTTGGCCACGACGTCAATACCGGCGTTCGCGTCCGCCCGACCGACACTGCGGGTGGACCCCAAAATGACGTTGCTGGCCAGAACCGTGGTGGTGTCGATGCCGTCATCGAGAATGCTGCCGTTCGATGTGACAAACCGCACGGCGTTCGAAACGACTGTGCTCGGCCCGTGTTGCGACGGCTGCTCGTAATTGAACATGCCGGTGTTGATCTCGCCGAGCGTGATATCGCGGTCGCCGGAGAAGGAGACGGCGTTCAATCCGCCTCCGACGTCATAGCCGGAGTCGATAAGCCGCGTGATGGTGTAGCCATTGGCAGCGTGGTCGGTGATCGCCAGATCGAGGTGCTGCCCCGTCACCGTGAACGTGTTTACTGCATTACTGGTGGCATGCTTGCTGGTGATGTCCAGAGAGTTAAAGTGACCCGCGTTGGCGATGTGCAGGTTGCCATGGGTGGTTACGGTAAAATTGGCGGTGTTGAGGCCGATGGCCTGCCCCGCCGCGCCGATGTTTTCGGTTGCCGAGAAGGTAATGCTTTTGGCTGAAACGCGGGTCAGGGCGTTTCCGTCATCCAGGATGGACCCGTTGGTCGAGGTGATGGCGGCTGTGGCAGCGGTGGCCGCCAGCGAGAGTTGCCCCAGCACCAGGGACTTGTCGCTGGTCATCGAGAACGTGGTCAGGAACGGGCTGGAAACCTGGCTCAGCGTGGTGCTGGTCCCATTGTCGGCAACCGTGAACATCAACCCCTGAGAGGTCAGGGACAAGGTATTGGCAACCGAACCGACGTGCCGGTTATCGATGGTTAACGCGGTCAGCAGCTTTGCCGTGTTGTCGATGAAGAAGCTGCCGGTGCTGGTGACGGTCAACCCGGCGGTCCGGGTGTTCAGGCGGTTGCCTGAACTGCCAATGGCCCCGCCGGCATTCAGTGTGATGGCCGAGGCGGAAAGCTGATTTCCGCCGGCCGCAACAAGGGCGCCGGGCGTGGTGATGCTGAGGGTCGAGCTTGCCGTCAGTGTCCCGGCGGTGGTGACTGCGCCAGCCCCCGTGACGGTAACGGCAATCTGGCCGCCCGACGCGACGAGGGTGTTCAGCAGAACGGAACCCGTCTGGGTGACGGTGATGTTTCCGGATGTTCCGGCCGTGGCGTCGATTTCAGACACGGCGGATATCAGGGTGTGACTGGACGACATCCCCGTGCCGGATACGGTCAACTTGCGGCCCCGGAACCCGACGACCCCACCCCCGGTCGCGGCGATCCCGTTGCCGCCCGCCGTCAGGGTGATGTCGCCGGTGGTTCCGGCCTTCACGTCATTGTAGGCGATGGCGCCGCCGCTGGTGACAGTAACATCGGCGGTCCCATCCACCGCCGTCAGGGTCGCGGCACCCAAGGTGGACAGGACGATGTTGCCGCCCACCGCCTTGACCGACTGGAAGGTCGTGGCGCTGGTGGTGTTGGTGGACACATGGATGCCGCCCGCCCCAGCCGATGCTGAGACGCTGATGGCATTGTCACCGACGATCGCCGCGCCACTGGCACCAATGGCGCCGCTGGCCGTCAGGGTCAGCGTGTTGGCCTTGATGCTGGTCGCGGCATTCCCGTCATCGACAATGCTGCCGCCCGTGGTCGCAATGGTCAGCGTGCTGCTGCCCGAGGTGGGGGCCATCTGGACGGCGCCCACCGTTATTGTTCCCGTCGCCGTAATGGAACTGGGGCTGGAGGAGGTGCTGTTAATGTTTGCCAGCGTCAGAGCGCCGGTGTTGGCGATCATCAGACCCCCGCTGCCCGATGCTACAGTCAGGCTGTTGACGGTCGTTTTGAGGGCTGTCTCGCCGACGGCCAAGATGCCGCCATTGGTCCCATTGGTCCCGCGTGCAACCAGGGTGAGCGCGCCGCCGGTGATGCGCGCCAATCCGCCCGTTCCGGTGATGGAGCCGCCATTGGCAGTCAAGGTGATATCGGCGGTTCCGCTGTTGACGGTGCCGACCAAAATTCCACGATCCGAGGTAACGGCCAGGGTGGTGCCGTCGCTGACGATGTTGCCCAGAGTCACGTCCGAAGCGCCGTCCGTCATCTGGAAGGTCAGTCCGGTCGCCGAGAGGCTGTAGGTGTTGTCCGCTGCCCTGCTGTCGGCATGGTTGGCGGTCAAGGCAAGGTTGGTCAGGCCCGTGGTGTTGGCCACGACGATGCTGCCGCCCGAGGCCAGACGAAGGTCGCCCGTCGTCGTGGTGAGCGCCGCGCCGGTCGCGCCGATGCTGCCGCCAAGCGCCGACAGGTTGACCATCGCGCCGGACAGGTTGGCCCCGACCCCGGCGCTCAG
>JBAYSM010000040.1:0-21492 GCA_041676205.1 Rhodospirillaceae bacterium
AAGCGGCTGGCGGTCTGCGCCGATCTGCCCAAGGCCTGGACCGACCAGCGGGCCCTGCTGCTCGCGTAACGGATCGTCCGTCCTGACAGCAAAAACCCCTCGTCAGCGTGGCGAGGGGTGATCTGCTTGCCGTGATGGCGGCGGGCTGGTGCTGGCACCGGTACCACCGAAACCGCCGTAGGAGACGGGTGGGGTATTCTGCTGCCTTTGGCCGCACCGCCGGCGTCTCAGGAGAGCATGCCCGCAAGAGGGGCTTATTCAACCGACGGTACTTGCGGGAGAATTTCGAATCCCCTTCGGGAATCCAAAAAACTCAACAATAACAACAAGTTAATGGCGGTGGAGGCAGTCAGGGGCGAACCGGTCTCTGAAAAATACCCTGTTATCAGGGAAAATACTGGGGAAATAGCCCGAAATGGAGCCGGGGGACGGTCGTGAGGCCTATTTTTTGGCGGAGTTCCGGCCTGCGGCGCCGCTGCAATTAAAACCATGAACAGGGAAATATTCGGTGTTGAACAGGGTACCGCTCGTGCGGATCAGCGAACTCTTTGCGGTGGAGCAGCCTTGGGACGCAGCGTCTTTGGCGCGCCCCTCACCCCGCAAAGCTCCAGAAGGAGCTTTTCCGCCCATGCTCCCGGCGCAGTCGCGCCACGTAAGCCTCGTGGTTTTCGATGGCGCCGAAGTCGGTGATTGACGATGCCAGCCCGGCGCAGTCCATGAGGTGACGCGCCGCGTGCTTGTAGCGGGTGGTCCGGCTTCTGGTCAGGGTGAAGTCAATCATCGCCCGCAACAGGAGCGTGGCCGCCAGGGGGTGCTTTTCCGCCAGGGCATCGGCGGCCGGGGTGAGGATGTCGTAGCGGTTCCCATCCATGTCGTTCGCGCGGCGCAAAACCAGCCCGGCGGCCCGATTCAGCGAGGACCAGGAGGTCAGGAACGACAACGCCTGAAGGGCATTGTCAAACCCCGCCGCAAGATCAAGCGCGCGATCCTCGGCCTCGATATCGTCGAAGTCGGGAAGCCGCTTCAGGTAGGCCCGCAGATGCGGCGCCGACAGGAAGTGTTCAAAGCACGACCAGCGGTCATCCTGTGCCTCAGCGGCGCGGCCGAGGGCCTCCAGGGCCTCAATCCGGGCATCTTCCCATTCCAGATTCAGCCAGGCCGCACTGGTGTCGCTTCTGCCTTCCGCAGCCTCAAGAGTCCGCAACGCCTCCTCGGCCCGCCCGGCCGACACAAGCCGCCGCGCAATATCCGCCGCGATTTGCGGCATCTTGCGTGTCTGCTCGGTGTACTGGGCAATGAAGGCATCGACATCCCCCAGAGCATCGGCGATGTCCTTGAGGGCAAGGCGGACTGTGCTGACCCTTGAGCTTTCGGCTATTTCATCCTGGAAAATCGGTCCGGAGGACGACCAGCCGATTTTCACGCGGTCCTTGTCGGCGGGCTTCTCCACCGGCTGGTTGGACAGTTCGATCATGCGCCGTTTCAGATGGTCGAGGCCCGCTTGCCCCAGCGCCGGGGCCAGAACGGCGATCAAGTGGTCGTACTGCCCATAGTCGTTGGCGTTCAACGCGTCGAAGGCCCGGTCGGCGAGCGCCACGGGGTCCGCCTGGACGTTGTTGGCGAGGACGCCGAGGTCGTCGCGGGCGGCGCGGAAAATGTCCATCACCGTGCCGTTGCTGTCGTCACAGCGCGCAAACACGGTGGTCGCCAAGCCCATGAACCGCCATATCAGGTCGAGCGCCTCGACGGGGTCCGCTGTGGCGATCTGCTCGACGATGGCCCGGCGCTGGGTTTCAAGATCCTTGACCAAGGGCTTGACTGTCTGCCAGTCCACAAATGCGCGGGACCGGGCCAGCGTCGTCAACCGCTTGCGCACCTCCTTTGCCAGGTCTCCCGGACTCTGCGCACCCGCCAGTTCCATTCGCAGCCGCCGCTTGGTGGCGGCGTTCCCGGTGCTGATCTCGATGAGCAGTTCCGCCAGCCGTTCAGCCCCGAGGGCCTCCAGGTTCTTCGCGTTGAGGGTTGTCTTGGAACTCACCCGAATAATCCCGTGCTGCGACGCCAAACATGAAAAGTATCGGAGCGTCTTTGGCGAAGCAATCAGCAGATCGATGCGCCGTCATGACCCCAGCAGTTTCATGAAATTGCGCTTCGGCTTGAACCGCACTTTCAGTTGGGCGACATAGGCCGCCTGCACGGACGCCTCGCGCAGTCCGGCCATGCGGGCCACCAGCCGACAGGCTTCCTCATAGCTGGGGTTGCCGCCAGCCGTCACCAACTGATCGACCCGCGTGGCGTAGACGGCCAGCGCCTCGCGCGGGTGGCTGGCTTGGCTGACCAGGGCGAGCGAATCCTGCACCTTGTCGCTGGCGCCATGGGCGCGCACCACATCCCAGGTGGGGAGGTGGTCAGCCGTGCCCGCAAGGCAGCGATGGCGCGATCACGGGCGGCCTCGCCGCCGTGCTGGCGAAGGTGCTGGTATAGACCCAGGCTCGGCTGCCGCTCGAACGCCCGCCACAACAGAGCCTCGGCCTCGGCGGTCTGTCCGCTGCGCAGGGCAAGGTCGGCGGCGAACGTGACCAGCCGTTCGTCAGGCGGGCCATCCTCGAACAGCCACAATCCTTCCTGGGCACGGCGCAAGGCCTCCGCCTCCCGGCCCTGGGACAGGCAGAAGCGGGCCAAGTCCAGGTAATGCCACGGCGACGTCAGGGTGCGGGCGCGAATGGCGATGCGGGCCTCGATGTCGCCGTCGCGTTCGGCAAAAGCATCCATCATCGTCGCCAGCCTCATGCGGCCGGTGGAGTAATCATCCTTCGTTTTGTCTTTGCCGACCAGGGGCGGGATTTTCTCCCACGCGGCGGTGGCAAGGCGACGGAATTCGGCCAGTCCGGGTTCGCCCAGCACATCGGCGTACAGCGTGGCCGAATTGTGGAAGGTGTCCCAGTTCCCCTCGACTTCACAGGCAAAGAGGTCGCCCGCCAGCGTGGCGGCATCGGGGCGGGTTGCGCGGCAGGCGGCCAAGTGGATGTCGTGCGCCCGCTCCAGCAGGCCGCCGGCATGGCCGCTGGAATCGTCGATTTCGTTCAGGGCCGCTTCGATGCGGTCAAAGGCATGGTCGATCAGGCGCAGGGCCACCGTTCCACGGCCGTCGGCCACCAGTTCGGCGATGCGGTCCAGGATGGCGTCCACCCCGTTGGCCCAGGCGGCGGCCTCGCGGTATTCCACAAAGCCGCCGGTGTAGGTGGCGTCGTCGAGCCCCTTGCGGATGCGGGTAAAGACGGTGTCATCGTCGTCCGTGGTTGAAACGGCGGCCATGTCGAGGCTGCGGAGCAGGGCGGCATCGCGTTCGGCCAAGTCGAGGATCATCTCGACCAGGGCGTCCGTCCCCTTGCCCTGGAGGTGGCGGCGGATGCGCTCCAGAACACCGTCGCCCGCGCCGCTGCTCTCGTTGGCGGTCAGCGCCGTCGCCACCAGATGCTTGCCGCCGCCGCTGGCCCCTACCCCCTCCCGCTTCATTATCATGCCTCCCGGTCACGTATCCTCCGGTGGACGCGGGCGCAGAACCAACTTTTTGTCGAGGATGCCCCGGTCGATCTTGTCGGCATGGCGGATGTCCGGCCACAATTGGTGCGGACGCATTTTGCCGTTCAGCTATGGTGCAAGAATGCCGTGGGCGGGCAGGAGCGTCAACTTCCGGAGCGAAGCGGTGCCAACCTGACAGCAGAGGCAGAGGCAGAGGCCAGCACTCGACCTCTCGTCCCTGGTGAGCAGCGCGGGACACGGCCCATACTCCTCCAAGGCAAGGGCGCCATCACCCGGCAAGAAGGGCGAGCAAGGCTTCCAATTGCCGTGTGTCCGGGTGGTCCGGCATGACCCGCTTGTAACCCTCCAGCGCCTCCAGCAGCAGGGACACGCCCTGGAGATCGCCCGCCTCGAGCAGCGTCACGCCCAGATTGGCCATGCTGGCCAGAGTGTCGGGATGCTCCGCGCCAAGGATGCGGCACCGGACCTCCAGGACCTGCTCCTGAAGCACCCGCGCCCCGGCATGGTCTCCCTGCGATCCCAGCGTCGCGGCCAGATTGTTCATGCTAGTCAGGGTGGCGGGATGCTCCGCGCCCAGCACGCGCCGCCGGACCTCCAGGGACTCATCCTCAAGTACCCGCGCCCCGGCATGGTCCCCCTGTTCCCAGAGCGTTGCGGCCAAATTGGCCATGCTATTAAGCGTGGCGGGATGCTTCGCGCCCAGCACGCGCCGCCGAACCTCCAGGGACTCCTCCTCAAGCACCCGCGCCCCGGCATGCTCCCCCTGCGATCCCAGCGTCGCGGCCAGATTGTTCATGCTAGTCAGGGTGACGGGATGCTCCGCGCCCAGAGTACGGCGTTGGACCTCCAGGACCTCCTCTTGAAGCGCCCGCGCTCCGGCATGGTCCCCCTGCGCCCAGAGCGTAAAGGCCAGATTGCTCATGCTGTTCAGGGCGGCGGTATGCTCTGCGCCTAGAATGCGGCGCCGGACCTCCAGGACCTTCTCCTGAAGCGCCCGCGCCCCGGCGTGGTTCCCCTGCGCTCCCAGCGTTCCGGCCAGATTGTTCATGCTGGTTAGGGTGTCGGGATGCTCCGCGCCCAGGACCCGGCGCCGGACCTCCAGGACCTGCTCGTGAAGCACCTGCGCCCTGACATGGTCCCCCTGCGCTTCAAGCGTTGCCGCCAGATTGTTCATGCTGATAAAGGTGTCGGGATGCTCCGTGCCCAGGATACGGTGCTGGAGTTCAAGGGCCTCCTCCTGAAGCATCAGCGCCCCGGCATGGTCACCCTCCGCCAAGAGTGTTACCGCTAGATTGTTCATGCTGGTCAGGGTGTCGGAATGCTCTGCGCCTAGGATGCGGCGTTGAACCTCGCTAGTCAGGCGGAATAGCGGCTTGGCCTGAGCCGCTTGGCCTGCCTCCATATAAAGCCGCCCCAGCCATGACAGCAGATCGGCCTCTTCCGCAGTGTCCGGTGTCGCGGTCAGGGCCTGGACGTGGGGAAGGAGGCTGGCAAGTTCGTTGTGACGCCGGATGTCAGCCGCCGCCTTCATCCGCTGTGTCAGAACCGTTACCGCCTGGGCCTTCAGGCGGGCAAGGGTCGCAGCCCCGCTGCTCAGGGCAATGGCACGGCAGATGACCGGGTGGACGGTGACGCCAGCCTCCGTGACGGTGGCCAGGGCGCTTTGGACCAGGGCGCTTCGGGAGGCACGGTGCTCGCCGTCCAGGATCTCCGCCATCAGGTCGTGGGGGATGGGCTGGTTGTGGGCCAGGACGGCGGCCAGGCGCAGGATGTCCAGGGCCGCCTCGCCGCACCGGCTGTGCACATGGTCGAAGCTCTTCAGAAGTGTGGCGACGATGTTCGACTGGTACCCGTTCGGGAGGTCGAGGCGCAGCCCTTCCGCGACCTCCATAATCAGCTTGTCCTCCTTCGGGTTCTCCGCCACCTGCCGCAAATCGGCATAACTGGTGAAATGCCCATGCAACACAAGCTGCCCGCCCACATCGACCGCCAGGGGATAGTAATCGACGGCCTTCAGGAAACCGTCGATGTCTGCGGCCTCAATGGCGTCCGCAGCGCCTTCGCCGCCGGTCAGGAGGTCAACGCCCTCGTCGGTCTCCAGCATCCCCACGGGGATGGTGATCCCCAGGTCTCTCAGGCCCCCGTTGCGCGTGGTGAACAGGGTGCGCCCGGCGTCTGTCGGTGCCGTCCAGGCATTGCGTTCGGCGGGGTCCGCGTCCTCCGGCAGGTCATCGACCACCCACAGGTAGGGCGGCGCGTCGGCCTCCGCCCCCAGGGCCTCCGCCAGCATCCGCCGCAGGGCCGCAAGGGCATCCTTCGGCGCCATGTCGCGGGCCGCGGCGTCATGGGCCAGGAGGTTGACGTCCAACGCCTTGGCGGGTGCCCGCAGCCCCGTGCGGACGTGGTTGAGCCAGTCGGGCGACTGGCGGGCCGCCGATATCCAGAACACGCCGCGCGGATAGAACGGGGCGTAACGGTGGGCATACTCAAGCGCCAGCAGGGACTTGCCGACGCCGCCCGACCCGTGCAGCCGCCCGACGCCATCGCTGCCCGGCGCCGCCGCCGCTTCGGGGCGCAGGAACACCACATCGCCCGACAGGGCATCGAAAATATCCCACATCTCGCGCAGCCGACCGACGAAGCGGGGGGAGCGGTTGTGTTCGTCCAGGCCGACGGTGATAATCGGACGGGTCTGCGGAATGGTGCCCATGGGTGTCTTCACCCCGTGCAGGCGCGCCGCCACGGCGTCCGCCAGAGCCTCGACCGTCAGGGGCGAGACGACACCGACATGCAGACCCCCCAGGCTGTGCGGCCGGATGTGGCCCCGGTTGGTGCCCGGTGTCACCACCATCAGCCGCCGGCCCCGCACGGCGGCGGGGTCGGGGGCGGCAAAAACCTCGTGCGCACCGGCGAGCAGGGCGGCGGTCAGTTCCCATTGGCACACCCGGCGGCCTGCGTAGTCGGCGCAGTAGACGGCCAACAGCGCCCGCGATGTCTTCAGCCCCTCGTGCAGGTCCGCTCGCAGGTCGCCAAGCGGCATGACGTTGGCAGAGTCCACCCACACCGACAGCCCCCGCGCCTCCAGCGCCTCCTTCAGCGCGGTGACGGTATCGGCGGAGGAGGGGTGGTTGCGATAGCTGATGAAGACATCGTGGACGTCGGTGGTGGTGGCATGGGGCATGGGATGGATTTCCATTGGGTGGGGGACAGATCGTCAGTCGGGAGGCGTTGCATTGTTTCCGGCATGACGGGCGATGAAAGCTTCCAATTCCCGTGTATGCGGGTGATCCGGCATGACCCGCTTATGAAGTTTCAGCGCCTCCCACAGCAGGAACACGCCCTGGACATCTTTCGCTTTGAGCAGCATCACACCCAGAATGACCATGCTGGACAGGGTGTCGGGATGCTCCGCGCCCAGGATACGGCGCCGGACCTCCAGTACCTCCTCCTCAAGCTCCCGCGCCCCGGCATGGTCCCCCTGCACCGCCAGCGTCAATGCCAGATTGTTCATGCCGGTCAGGGTGTCGGGATGCTCCGCCCCCAGAATGCGGCGCCGGGCCTCCAAAACCTCCTCCTGAGGCACCCGCGCCCCGGCATGGTCTCCCTGCGCCCAAAGCGTTTCGGCCAAATTGTTCATACTGGTCAGGGTGTCGGGATGCTCCGCTCCCAGGATGCGGCGCCGGACCTCCAGCACCCCCTCCTGAAGCATCCGCGCCTCGGCATGGTCTCCTTGCGCCCACAGCGTTGCGGCCAGATTGCTCATGCTGATCAGGGTGGCGGGATGCTCCGCTCCCAGGATGCGGCGCCGAAACTCCAGCACCTCCTCCTGAAGCGCCCGCGCCTCGGCATGGTCCACCTGCATCCACACTGTTCCGGCCAGATTGCTCATGCTGATCAGGGTGTCGGGATGCGCCGCGCCCAGGATGCGGAGCCGCACCTCCAGGGCCTCCTCCTGAAGCATCCGCGCCCCGGCATGGTCCCCCTGCGCCCAGAGCGTTCCGGCCAGATTGTTCATGCTAGTCATGGTGGCGGGATGCTCCGCGCCCAGGATGCGACGTTCTATCTCCAGGACCTCCTCCTGAAGCGCCCGCGCCCCGGTATGGTCCCCCTGCGCCCTAAGCGTTTCGGCGAGATTGGTCATGCTGGTCAGGGTATCGGGATGCTCCGCGCCCAGGATGCGGTGCAGAACCCTGCCACACTGGCGGAACAGAGGCTCGGCCTGTGCAGCTTGGCCTGCCTCAAAATAATACAGCCCCAGCCATAACAGCAGACGGGTCTCCTCTGCGGTGTCCGGGGTCGCGGTTAGGGCCTGGACATGGGGAAGGAGGGGCATCAGGGCCTTGTGCTGGCGGATATCGATCGCCGCCTTCATGTGCTGCATCAGCACCCCTACCACCGCCGCCTTCGCCGCCGCCAAGGTCTCGGCCGGGCTGTCCAGGGCGACGGCGCGGGCGATGATCTGATGCATGGCAATCTCGCCATCCGCCCGGTCCAGAAGGGACAGGCGGTGGAGCAATTCAACCGCCCCACGGGTGCCCTTGCCGACCATATCCTCCACCACCGCCACAGGAATGGGCGCCTGCGGAGCCAGATAGGCCATGATTTGCAAGACGGCCAGGGCCAGAGGATCCTTCACTTCGGCATGATGGATGCTGCTGCGCAGGGTGGCGACGATATTGGATTCGTGGCCGTTGGGCAGTTCCCCCTGAAGGTCGCAGTCGAGGATCTCTTCATCTTCGCCGGGCGAGGACACCACGGCCAGCAGCGCGGCAAAATCCGCAAAGGCGGGGGCAAGCTGCCCCGCCACGTCAATGGCCAGCGGATAACGGCCCAGGCACTCGACGATTTGCCGGGCGGCCTCTTCCTCCTCGACGCCCACCGGCGTGCGGGCGGCGGTCAGCAGGCGCAGGGCCTGATCCGGGTCGAGCACCCCCAGGTCAATCACCTGCCCCACCGCCGACAGTCCTCGGTCACGGGTGGTGAAAAGCGTGTGCCCGTTGGGGCTGGGCGCGCCCCAGGCCTCCAGTGCTGCTGTGGGCATGTGGTGGGGCAGGTCATCGACCACCCACAGGTAAAGCTGCTCACGGGCCTTCAGCAGCCGACCGACGCGCTTGCGGAGCAGGCGGATACGCATTTCTGTGGGCTCGTCCGCCAGGGAACGCCGCAGCTCCGGCAGATCGACCTCATCGTCCAGGTCGATAATGACAGCGATCAACTGCGTTTCGACTTGGCCTTGCCACGCGGCGGCGGAGGCATCGGCCCCGCCAGCACTCAGCCAGAACAGGCCGCCGGGCCAGGCGGGCTCGAACCGCCGCCCGTATTCCTCGGCCAGCAGGGACTTGCCCATGCCGCCCCAGGCCTGGACCTGCGCCAGCCCGTGGCCGCCGCCGGGCGCAGTGCCGTCGGCCGTCAGCAGCACGGTGTCTCCGCGCAGCCCGGCGTGGATGCGCCACATTTCCGGCAGGCGGCCGACAAAGCGGTTGGGCGGCCGCTGCCATACACTCCCGACCCGCTGCGGCTTGGCAGGCGGCCGGATGGTCATGGCGGAGGGGATGTCGTCCACATGCGCCTGCACCTTGCGGGCAAGGTCAGCCAGGGCGTTTTCGTCCGCAGCATTGGGGAGGTTGTAGAACCGGCGATGGCGCAAGGTGGCGGGCTCGATGTGGTCCGGCGTCAATAGGGGATTGACCACCAGCACCCGGCGCTGCACGGCGTCCCAGATATCCGCCCCGACGGCGGCCTCGCCTTCCCCCGCGATGACGGCGGTGGTCAGTTCCCACTGGCAGGCGCGGCGCGTGGGATAGGTTTGCGAGTAGTAGGCCAACAAGACCTTGGCACCCGCCAGCCCCCTCCGCAGGCCGGGACTGATCGTCTCGAACTCGTCGATCTCCTGTTCATCCCGCCACACCGACAGGCCGACGTTTTCCAACGCGACATGGATCCGCTCCACCGCCGCACGGTCACTCCGCGCATAGCTGATGAAAACGTCTTTCTCTTGATCTGCCAGCTTCCCCACGACAACACCCCCCGAGCGCGCAACCGCACGAGGCTACCACCTCAAGAAAGGAAGGTCAGCCGCCAAGTTGCCAGTCTTCCGGGTCAGAAAAACGGCCAATCGTCATCAACGGGCCGGACTGGCGGCATGACCATGACCCGGGGATCAGAATGGGCGCTGGTAGAACCGGGTCCTCCTTCCTACCGCCGCCGCCCCGTCACCACCCGTTCCAGCGTGTTGGCCCGCTCCAGGGTGCTTTGCAGGCTGGCGTCGCTGACCTGGGTGTAGATCTGGGTGGTGGCGATGCTGGCGTGGCCCAGGAGTTTCTGCACAAAACGAATGTCCACGCCAGCCTCGATAAGCTGCGTCGCGGCGGTGTGGCGGAGCATGTGGGGGGTGACGCGGCGGACGATGCCGGCGCGCTTGGCCAGGGCGCCCAGGCGGCGGCGTAGCAGGGGCGGGGTCAGCGGGCTGCCGGTGCCGGTGACCATCAGGTCGTCACGGTTCGGAGCCAGCCGGGCGCGGCCCTTGAGGTAGGCCCGCAGCAGAGCCTTGGGCTCCTTGCCGGACAGGAACACCTGGCGCTCCCGGTTGCCCTTGCCGCGCACCACGAACGCCGAGGCGCCGGGCACGATGGCGGTCAGGCGCAGGTCCGTCAGTTCGCTGACCCGCAGACCGCTGACAAACAGCGTCACCACCGCGAAATGCAGGGCCAGGGTGGAAAAGCTTCCGGCCTCCATCTCGTGGCGCGACCGCACCAGCAGGGCGCGCGCTTCCTCGACCGACAGCGCACGGGGCAGACGGCGTGGCAGGCGGATGGTGACGTCCAGGCGATGAAAGGGGCTCAGGGGCACCAGGTCCTCGCGCTCCAGCCACTTGAACAACTGGCGCAGGGTCGCGGTGCGCCGCTTGACCGTGGCGGCGCTGAGGGCCTCGCCGCGCAGCATGGCGCCGATGTAACGCCGCAGAGCCTCGCGGTCGATGCTCCCCACGTCCGTCGCCGCCCCCAGGCGCGCCACCGCATGGGCCAAGTCGATCGTGTAGGCACGCATGGTGTGGTCGGACAGCGTTTTGGCGATGCGGCAGTGGTCAAGAAAACGCTCGGCAACATCGCACAGGGGTAGCGGCATGGGCGGAACTCCGGGGTAAACTCAGCCCCAGCCTTTACAAGCCCTGTCTCTGGGCGCAAGCGTTTGTTTGAATGCGAATTATGTTGTTTTGGCAACGCGCGGCCCTCACTCCACCACAGGAAGGTGGCGATCAACCAGGAGCATTTGGTCCAGGTGCGTGGCAATGGGGCGCAGGGCCTGCGCCAAATCCTGCCGACCGTGGTCGGAGAGGATAGGGCGCGTGTCCTTCACGATGGAGACGAGCGCCCGCAGCATCATGTCCAGGGTCGTGCCGGTAACTTGCTGATCACCCCAGGAGCGGCTGCGATCAAGCAATTCCTTGCCGAACTGCTGGCCGTCGTTGGCCGCCCGCGCGCTCAGGCAGAGCTTTGAGGCGGCATAATGAAAATCGTGTCTCCGCGCGGTCGCGGAAACCAAAGCCATCTGGTCGAGCACCGCCCGGTAACATTCGGGCGTGATGAGGAACGGTTCGGGCCTCGGCAGGCCATAGGCGTTCACTTGCATCCGGTCGATGGCGCGGCGCAGCTCTGTTTCGCTCGGGTGGTCGACCAGCCCCACCGTCGCCTCCCGACGATGGTCAACGAAGGGCGCATCATCTGCATCGACATCGCCGTCCAGCCAGTCCGTGAACCGGGTAAATAGTGGCCTGCGTGGCGGCTTCCGGCGGTGCCAGCGAAAAACCTCAGGAATCAGGCGCTTCATGACCCAGTCGGCCGCATGCCCTGCGGTCCACGCGCTGCGGGGGGAAAACGAGGTTGAACTGGCGGACCAGACAAGGTCAAGCATCACATCCATCGGCTCCTTCATGCCTCCGCTCAGGTCGCCAGCCTGGACCCGGAGGTGTGCATGATAGCCAGCGTCGAAGTCTTCGGTGCTCTTTCGATGGTAGGGGCGCAGAAGGCTTTCGGCGGGATCGAACATGAACCAGGGTCCACGCCCATCATCGACATCATGGGCCCGCGTGAAGGCGACAATATCTCTCCACAGCCACCACGGCAGGGAACACAGCACCACCTCGGGGCCATGACCTTCGGTGTGGAGAAAGCGCATACCCTCGGCCTCCCACGCCGTTTCCAGGGCGCGCAGGGCATCCAGGTAGGCAGGAATGAGGGCATCCACGCCCGCCGCGAACCCCTCCAGGATCTCGGGGGCGACGCGCAGGGCGCCAGGCGGCACCATGATGGTGGTGGCGGACACAGTGACTTGTGCGAAGCGCCGGTGGGTCCACAGGCGCCCCGTATTGTGACCCGGCCAGAGATTTCCCAGAATCTGCTGATGGGACAGCGTCATGGTGACGCCGGTGTGTTCCGGCGTGTTGAGCATGATGGCCAGGGAACCTGGCTGTTCCGCATCGGGCAGGAGGGCGTTGAGGGTGACCACGCCGTCGGTCCAGGTAAGGTCTCGGTCGGTCCTACAGACGGTCGGCTGTTCAGGCAAACGGTGCGGGCGCACTGTGCGGGACAGCGGAGTGGTGACCTGGGCGGCTTCATCCAGCGCCAGCTTCGCGCGTTTGAGATGGATGTAGTATCCGCCGCAGAGCCTTTCGAACTGCCTGCGATCATCACCGAAAAGAACGGCGGCCACATCGGGCGTCCGCGCCAGTTCCTGCCACAACTCTGCGCGGCTCCAGATTTCCAGTTCGATGCCGCGCCGACGCAGTTCGTCGGTACAAGCTTGCTTGGTGGCGCTGGCACGCTCGGTCAGGTCGGCTGACGTCATGATGATGAACCGTCGCACCCAATGCGCCGGTTCACTTTTCAGAAACTTGTCGACGGCTTTGCTGATGTCGCCGCACGCGAATTTCCCCGTTCCGGAGGAGCGGCATTGTGCGGAAGTCCGGTGTTTGGCTTCACAGGCAATCATCCCACCGCGGGGGCTGCGCTCCCAGGCGTAGAAGTCCATGCCATGCTGCGGCCGACCCGTCAGCATCCGATTCCGGCCGAATATGTCATGCCGGGCCGCGATTAGGCGATAGCAGAGCCATTCAAAATCCTGAGGCAAAACCTCATCAAACGTCCAGTCGATGGCCAATTTTCCACCGCCGGGCTGCCACGGCCATAATCCCGGGGCGAGCGACGGGTGGTGAATGGCGTCGTTATCCAGGGTGCTAATGAAATCCTGAACCTCTTGGAGACCTTCCAGTTCTTCCCGCCTGCCCGGGCCGTCAGCCCTCACGTCGTTCATAGTGCCAACTCCCCCACGCCTTAACCCTCCACCGGGGCACGGCAGCGACCGACTTCTCTCCTGAAGTTGATTTCTGTTCTGCCACGCCAGAGGAGGTGGGATGGTGTGTTGCAATTTTCGGGAAAGCAACTAAAAGGGGTTAATGGCTAGAGGTTTGGTGCCTTGTGTCGATAAAATGGATGATAACCAGGGATTATCGCTCACCATGGAGAACTCTTGGTGGCCCGCAGGGAGCAGGTTTCCGCGCTGTGTCGATGATTTTTCGGAGATGGATTCCTGCGACTTCGAGCAGTTTGTCGTAGAAGTGTTGAAGCACTACTATGCTCGCTATGACATTGAGATTGTTGGGGGGAAGTGTCGGCCTGATGGCGGGCGGGATGGGGAGGGGACGCTAAAATTTGGCGAGCCAGACTTGTTTCCAGAACTGCGAGGCACCTTCCGGATCTGGCTTGAAGCAAAGCACTGGGCAAGGGGAGTTGACCCGAACAGGGCCTTGGGGCACCTCGCCGCCGCTTGGGTTGAACGCGTCTCGAAGGTCGTCTTCGTATCCTCCAGGCCGTTTTCTTCTGGTGCGCGTCAGCAGGGAGAGCGGTTTGCTCGGAAAGCTGGGTTGGACTGCACATTCCTTGCCGGAGAGCGACTTCTGGACGTTGCGCGATTTCTAAGCCTTTCGGACGGCGAGGGAGTCGAGGGGAGCAAGCCGGAAGGAGCGAGGGAAACTGGAGGTGGTTCTCGTCGCCCCCTGCCTGATGAGTCCCGTTGGAGGGCAGGTGGCCAGTTTCTGCTGAACCGGTGGCAGCTTCCCGATCCCACAACAGCGCCCCGCTCCTTCCAGCTTGCTCCCCGAGAGCCCGCATATTTAGCCGTTTCGGTCGATGCTGGCCTGCTGGACGAAGCCCAGGAGATGGAGATATCGTTGACCTGCCCTGCAGGTTGGAGATACCGGTTGCTCGGTGGGCGCGACAAAAGGACCATCGCGGCGGGCGACAACATCCCACTGACGGTCGCGCTGTTCCCCCCAGTTGCCGGGTCTGCTGGGCTTGGAGATTTCCAGATTTCCTTCAGGGACGCTACAACTGACCATCGGCTGCCCCTGGAGGGTGCGCAGATATGCACCGTTGCGCAGCCTGTTCTGGCGGAAAGTCTGACCGACGACCAAGCGCGCGCCTCGGAAGCCGTTTTGGGCTGTTACCGCGACTGGAGCGAACAGCCGGTTGTGTCCACCATGCTGGTCCAGGCTCCGGCCGGGCATGGCAAATCCTTCCTTCTCAGGCGTTGGCGACGCGTGTGGCTCCAGGATGGGCGGACTGAGATCCTGCTTGACTGTGAGACCAGCCGGACTCCCGATCAGCTTCTTGCCGCCCTGGTGAGCCGCCTGTTCCCGGTGGAGCTTGATCAACTTTCGACACAGAATGAGAGTCTGGTCAGACACTGGCTGGAAAGCCGGGGACTAAGCGCCACTGTTGCGGCGAGGGTGGCGTCCGCGCTCTGCGAGTCCCGGAACATGCCCCAATCCATGGGGCCGGGGATGAAAGCCCAACTGATCGCCGTAACAATTGCGGCGGTGGCCGAACGCGATCCTGTCGTCCTGGTCCTTGATGATCTGCACAAGGCCGCCGCGAGCCTGGTCGGGCTCCTCCGTGACGTATGCCAGCAACTGGCTGAGCGGAATGTTCCGGTTTTCCTCCTCACGACCAGCCGCCATGTCGCCCTGAACGGGGACGTTGAGGCGCGCTCACACTGGGAAGAGGAAGTGGAGGCCTTCCGCAGCGCCGAATGGGTGCACGATCTGAGCTTTGGCGAGGTGACCGAGGACTGGGCGGTTTCACGGCTAAGGGAGACTTTTCCTGAATTGCTCCCCGAGGACTGCGCCGGACTGCTACGTCAAGTGGGGCGCGAGCCGTTCAACCTGGTCGAAACGCTCCGCTATCTTGCCGGACCGAAGCGGGCGGCGATCATCATGGACCCGCACCTCGGGCGCGGCGTCTTCGTTGACACGGCAGTCCTCCACGATCCTGGCCTCGACGACGGCTTGCGCGACCCCACGGGGCGTCGCCTGCAATCCCTCCTGAGCATGCTTCCCGACTGGTCCAGCATCCTACTTCAGGCCGCCGCCTTGCAAGGTCGCGTCTTTGCCCGCCGCGACCTGCGGCCCGTTCTTCCGGACGAGGATGCGGATCTGGATGAGGTTCTGGGTGTTCTTGAACGGGAAGGCGTTGTTGCCGGTTCGCCCTTCATCATGGACGACGACAGCCTGCAGTTCTCCCATGACCTCATCAGACGCGCTGTGTTGCAGATCTTCAGCCAACGGGAAAAGTTGCCGGCCTTGAGGCGAGTGGCGCGCAGGATTCTCGATGCGCAACCTGCGAATGAAGCCGAGCGGCGACGTCCCATGCTCACGTATGCCGCCGGGAATGGCGACGCCTTCCTTGAGGCGGTGGAGGACGCATCACGTCTTGAAGCGGAGCAGGGACGCCCGGCGGACGCCGTGCCATTGCTCCTCAAGGCGATCGAGACGGTCGATCCGAAGCGCGTCCCTCTTCCATTCGACAAGGGGCATGGGCCCAGGAACATGGATGATGTCTTCATGTTTGTTCCGCCGCCCTCTTTCCGCTGGACAGGCAGCCATCAGAACCGTGAACGCGCCATTCTGCGCCTGCTGAAGGACCTCGTGAGCCAGGCAACTGCGGTCAGCAGTGGCAGTGCGGAAATTGTCGAGAGGGCATCCCAGGAAGCTCTACTTGTTGCGTCCTTTCTTGGCGACACGGAGGCCCGCCTGCGGGTTCTGCCGAGCATCGCCAGGATGTGGATTCAACGCGGCGCCCCCGACAAAAGCCTGGCGACGCATGACGACATTCAGAGCGAGATGGAAGCCGCGCCAGGCCTCCTTTCAGACGGTGAACGTGCCGAAGCCATGATCGAACGCGCCATCGCCCTACGCCTGACCGGACAGGCAGAGAGGTCCCGGACTCTGCTGGAAGAGGCCATGATTCCGGCGAAAGATAAACCCCGCCTACAGCACCATATTCTTTGCAATATTGGCGCCTTGTACTTCTACTCGGACGCCGTGCAGCGGCGCAGGTACTGGGCAGAGGCCTACCAGTTGGCCTGTACGGCAGGTCACATTCACGGGAAAATTCACTCCGCTCTCGACCTGTCGTCTCTGGATATTCTTGAGAACGATCTGCGGGCGGCACGCGCCCGCACCCGCGAAGCCATGAACGCCGCCGAAGAACGGGGGCTGGAAAATATGATGTTGCGTGCATCCTACAGGATGGCGGTTGTCGATCTGCTGGAAGGCAACCCTGATACCGCGCTGCGGCACCTGCGTCGGGCAGCGGAACTGGCCATCCTTCACTCAGTTGACCGCCGCCTGTGGAAGGCCCGCGGCAACATGGCAACCGCCTATGAGCTCAGAGGCGAACACGAGCTATGCTATCTTGCCGACAAGCAGACCCTCGCACGGGCTCCGGACCTGCAATTCATTCTGGCGGCGAATGCTGCAACAGGGCAAGAAACGCGTGTCACCATCATACTGGGCAATATCGCTCTCCGGGCGCGCTCGTCCAAGCCGCACGCGGCGCTACTGGCGACGATGCCTGAAAATTGGCAGGTGGTGGCGCAGGAACTGGCGGCCGCGGCTGATGCTGTTGCCGCCGGGCACGGCACGGGGTTTCCGCACGAACACTGCAAGATGCTTGGCGACCGGCCCCGCTACGTCATGACGTAGCGGTTCACCAGGCGCTCAGCCAGACCCAGGCAATGGTCCAGCACCGGCACGTCGCCGCGCATGGCACACCACAGGCCCCGGTACACAAGCGTGGAGACGCACCAAGCGACGGTCATGGCCTGCCAGTCATTCTTGTCGAACAGCGCCGCGATCTCCTGCGCGGCCCAGTCCACCCCGTCATCGCCCTCTGTCAAAAGAACCTCATAAGTCAGCCACTGAGCTTCGTCAAAACTGCCGATGGCGTAATGGGTTTCCTCGAAGTCACAGAGCACCAGGCGGTCGCCAAGCCTGAGGACGTGACGCCGCTTCACGTCCCCGTGGCACAGCATGGGAGGCGGCAAAACATCCGGCAAAATGTCCAGTGCGCTTTGGCAGACGGCGGGAATGGCCTTTTTCTGCCTCGGGTCCAGCGGCCAGGCACCCTCCAGGGCGTGGAGCGCGAGCCTAACAAGTTCTACCCCCGGATGAGCCCGCTGAAAAACGTCCGCGGCACCGAGAACCGGCGTTTGCAGCGTCGCCGCGAGCATGTCGAAAGCATCGAGTTCCGCGCGGCGCCTGTTGGTTTTGATTGTCCTCCAGGCGCCGTCTATTTCCTGCGTCAAGGCATCCGGCACGGGGCGGTGTTGGCGCATGGCTTCGAGAAGACCAGATATCGCGCGCAGCCCCCGTGCCCCCGGGTCGGCCCCCTCCAATGCCGGGAACGTCAGGGTTCGTGACAAAATATCTACGTCTTCCACAGGAACAGCCCAGGGCGCATCGCGATGAAACAGGACGCGTGCGATGTGCTCCGCGTCTGAGGGAGTCCGAAGCGCTTGAGGCAAGTCGAACATCGATGCATCTGCCGTCGGCCACGTGTCGAGCGTCTTCCGGACCTTGTGACCCGTCGGCGTCTCGTGCCATTCGGTTGCATGGCGGTGGCGCAGGCGCGCGGTCACCGGCCCCGCCGCTGCATAGGTAGGCTTCATTCCGGCGAGGCAGGCCTCGGCAATCGTTTCCAGTGGGTTTTGGAAAGCGGAAAAGGCGGGTTCGCGCTCACCCCGGTACAGGCGCCTGAACTCCGCCGCCACACGGTCCATGGAAAACGCCTGGGCCCAGACTTCCCCGTTGCGCGAGAGTGGCTGGCGCTGGCCATTGGGCCGCAGGAAGCCGCTTATGGCCCACGCCAGTGCCAGCGGGTCGTCGGGCGGTATGGCATAGCCGGTGACCTTGTGGACCACGACATGCTGCAGGCCCCCGACAGCGGAGGCAATGAGCGGCGATCCGCATGCCATAGCCATAAGGCCCGCGATACCAAAGGGTTCGTAACGCGACGGCATGACGGTGACGGTGGAGCGGGAGTACAGTTCCGGCAGTGCCTCTGGCTCGACCCTTCCCCAGAACTGCAGCCGACCTTGCCGCACCAAGCCCGCCAGCGCGGGGCGCTCGTTGATAATCTGCAGGGCGGGCGTCATGTCGCCGTCCTGCCCACCGATTATCCAGCACAGAAACGACCGCGCAACACGCTGCTCCAGCAGTTCCAGGGCATCAAGGAGGACGTCAAGTCCCTTCTCCCGCGCTGCCGGCCTGCCGACGAAGGTAATGATCGGCGGAGCCTGGACGCCGGTAGAATGTGCCTGTGTCGAGTCCATAGGGAACAAGAGTGACATTGCGGGCCTCAATCTCAGGATACAGTTCGATGATGCGCTGATGCTCGTCGGGTGACGTGACAACCAGCCAGTCTGCGCGGCGGAAGATCGCCAGTTCGCAGGTGTCGCGCAGGTCGCTGAAGGCGGTTGACGGCAGGTTCTCGGCACGCTTACGGCGCCCGAAGGACAGGGGAGCATGGACATGGATGCCGCCATGCCTCTGAGCCCAGTCCAGACCAAGCATGCCGGACACCCAATACTGGCTGTGCACCGCATCAAAAGCGGCATCCCCGAGGGCAGCCTCAAAACCGATCCTGAGGTCAGACAGCAGGCCACCGACAGCCTCGCCAGCAAGATCCTCCGCCGGTCCAATCGGTAGGCGAACGACATGGAGGCGGTCAGAAACCCTTTGCCGAAGAGGCTTGTCCGGTCGGTTGAGGCGCGTCAGAACCGTTACGGCATCCCCCTGCCTCACCAGATGGCGAGCAAGATCAAACACAAAGTAGTGACCACCCCCAAATCGCCCAAGACCTGGCGGGTCGAACGGATCGTCGATGAGGGTAATCAACAGGATGTGCATCGATAATCCCTGGTTATCAGCGTCGGAAGCTGATGGGGTGACGCCATTTTTCTAGCGGTTGGACGACCAGATTGCGGTTAGTCGTTCTCGGGAAGGGAGGAAGTTGGCCGACTGGGCATGGCACACCTTCTGACTCGGAATGTTCCGCTATGTGGTTTCCCGGCCGGCGTGTAGTAGCCTGTGTGGAGTAGAGTCGTGGCGACGCAGCAGGGGGAACAATGTCCAGCACCGCAGAATCTCAGCCGCTCAGCGGTGATCACCCCATCACGTCGCTGGAGCAGGACCGGCTGGGATACGCACCCTTTGCCCGTGCGATTGCCAAGGCCATTGCGTTCGGCAAGTCCGGCGAGGGGTTGGTGCTCGCACTGCATGGTCCCTGGGGGAGCGGCAAGACTAGCGCGGTCAATCTGATCGAACAGGCGTTGCCCGAGCACCAGAAGGGCGTTCCGGTGGACAGCCGCATCATTGTGGTGCGCTTTAATCCGTGGTGGTTCTCCGAACGCCAGGATCTTGCGCGGACGTTCTTCATGGAGCTTTCAGCGTCCCTGGGCGGCGATGTCCCCGACAAAATCCGCAATGGCTTGAAGGCCGTGGCGCGTCACGTCAGTGGCGCGACGGATCTGGTCGGGGGACTACTGAGCCTACTGCCCGCCGGTGAGCTTGCAAACACGGTGCTGGGGGAGGTTGTGGCCCTGGCCGGAAAGGGCCTCGACGAAAACCGCAGCCTGGATGACGACCGCAACGACCTGTGCAAGGCCCTGAAGGAACAGGGGCGGCGCATCCTGGTCCTCATCGACGATATCGACCGCCTGCCCGCCGACGAGGCGCGCCAGATTTTTCGTCTGGTCAAGTCCGTCGCCGACCTGCCCAACGTCACTTACCTCCTGATTTTTGATCGCGCCGTGGCCGCCCGCGCCTTCCAGAGCGAGCAGACCGCCGAGGGGCCGGAGTGGCTCGAAAAGATCGTCCAGGCATCCTTCGACCTGCCGCCGGTCAACCGACTGGCATTGCGGGAGATGCTGTTTGCGGCGTTGACCGGGGCGCTGGGGCAGGTGGATATCCCCGACCAGGGGAGGTGGAGCCGATTGTTTTTGAACATCATTGACCCGTGCCTCCGAACGCCGAGGGATGTCGTCCGGCTGGTGAATGTCCTGTCAGTCTCCTACCCGGCCGTCGCCGACGAAGTCGATTTCGCGGACTTCCTGGCCCTGGAGACGCTGCGGATTTTTGAACCGGCCCTGTATGCAGTCATCCGCGACAGCGCGACCGAGATTACCGGCCTCCAGAGCGACCGGCGGGACAGGCAGGACACCAGCATTGGTGACCGCCTTCTGGGGGCCATGCAGGAAAGCCGGCGCTCGACACTGAAGAGCGGACTGGAGGTGTTGTTTCCCCGACTGGAGGGCGTTTGGGGGAACCGCTCCTACAGCGGTGATTTTATGAGGGGCTGGGATCAGCAGCGTCGCTGCTGTGTCCCGCGACGGTTCCCGGCGTACTTCACCTTCAGCATAGGCGAGGAGGTCATTCCCAGGGGCGATCTGCAGCAGGTCCTGGCGGCCCTCAATGACTCGGGGCGTGCCGAGGCGATTATCATGGAATATGCCTCATGTCCCCTGCGCGCCGGGGGCACAAGGGCCTCCCTGCTCCTGGAGGAATTACGCACGGCGGCGGCGGGCATGGCCGCAAGTCAGGCGCAAGGCATCGTGCGGAGTGTTCTTCATGCCGGTGACGGGTTTCTGACGCCCGAGGATGAGAGCAAGGGCATGCTTCCCGTGCCTCAGGTTTGGTTCGTGGGCTTCCTGATTCAGGAACTCCTGGAGCGTGTGGAGCCGGAGCACCGGTACAGCCTGCTTGCGGAGGCGGTGCAAGGCTCGCCCAGTCTGCGGTCGATGGCCTGGGTGGTTATGGCCCTGTCACGGCAATATGGGCGCCACACTGAAGAACCTGAGCGCAACAGACCCCCGACGCTGTCCGAGGATGAGGTGATCGCGTTGGAGGCCGTGTTGGTTGAACGCCTGTCTTCCGAGGCGCGGGAGGGTCGCCTGCTGGAGTTGCCAACGCCGATTAGCCACATGGTCACTTGGTCTGATTTGGCCGGGACTGACGTGGTTCGGGAATGGCTGAACAGCCACCTGGAGACAGACCATGATGTCGTGCGCGTCGCACGTGCCCTGACCTCAACGGACCTGCATAAGGCCGGTGACGATCCGACATGGCATGAAAACCCGCGGGTAAACCGGAAAAACTTGGAACCCCTGGTGGACTTCGACCGCCTTTTGGCGCGCCTGGACGCTGTCGAACCCACGGCGGATGCCGACGGAAAGGCCATCATCGACCGCTTTCGCCGGGGGCTTGCAAGCCGAGACTTCCCGGGGTGAACAGCGGCGTGGCGGGCTATGGCGGGCTTGGCCTTCGCCAGTTCGCTCCTAACCCTCATCACACGTTGACGGGGTCTGCCCGCTGCCATGGGAATCCATTGAGATAGTTCACCCCGGGATGCGGCGTAGCGCCTTCAGGACCTGCTCCAGAAGCGCCCGCACTCTGGCACGAACTCCTTGCGGCCCAAGCGTCGAGGCGAGAATGTTCATGCTGGTCACGGTGTCCGGATGCTCCGCCCCCAGGACCCGGCGCCGCGCCTCCACGACCTGCTCCAGCAGCGCCCGCGCCCCGGCGCGGTCGCCTTGTGCCCAAAGCGTCGCGGCGAG
>JBAYSM010000041.1:0-21193 GCA_041676205.1 Rhodospirillaceae bacterium
GGTGCAGGCTCATGGGCTTGCCTCCTTTAAGGCGGCGCGGGCTTCGATGCGGTCGTCGAAGGCCAGCACGGTGGCGCCGACGGTCTGCCCCGTCTCGTGCCCCTTGCCGGCAATGACCAGAATATCCCCGGCACGGAGCGCGGCGACGGCGGCCCGGATGGCGGCCCGGCGGTCGCCGATCTCGGTGGCGGCGGGGCACCCGGCAATGACTTCGGCGCGGATGGCGGCAGGGACTTCGCTGCGCGGGTTGTCGTCGGTGACGATGACGGCGTCAGCCAGGCGGCCGGCAATGGCGCCCATCTGTGGACGCTTGCCGCGGTCCCGGTCGCCGCCGCAGCCGAACACCACCGACAGCTTGCCGGTGGCATGGGGACGCAGGGCGGTCAGCACGGTGTTCAGGGCGTCGGGCGTGTGGGCGTAATCGACATAGACAGCGGCGCCCTCGGCCGTGGTGCCGACAGCTTCGAGGCGCCCCGGTACAACGGTCAGGCCCTCCAGCGCGGCGACGGCGGCGCCCACGTCGGCTCCACCGGCGATCACCAAGCCCAGGGCGGCCAGCGCGTTCATGGCCTGGAAGCCCCCCGCCAGCGGCAGGGTGATGCGGGCAGGCGTGCCCATCACGCGCAGGTCCAGGCGCTGCCCGGTGCCGGTCGGCATGCGGTGCGCAAGGCGGATGTCCTGCGCGGCCTGTCCATAGGTCATGCAGCGCCGCCCGGCGGCGTCCACGGCGGCCTTGAGGGCCGGGAACTCGGGTATGTCGGCGTTCAGAACGGCCACGCCGTCGGCAGCCAGAACATCGGTGAACAGGCGTGTCTTGGCGGCCAGATAGGCCTCCACCGTGCCGTGATAGTCCAGGTGGTCGCGTGACAGGTTGGTGAATGCGGCGGCGGCCACCTTCACCCCATCCAGGCGGTGCTGGTCGAGGCCGTGGCTGGACGCTTCCATGCACAGATGGGTGCAGCCAGCCTGGGCGATCTCGGCCAGCAGCGCATGGAGTTGCACCGGATCGGGCGTGGTCAGGCTGCCGCCGCGGTCAAGCCCGCCGCCGATGATGCCCAGCGTGCCGAGCGCGGCACCACGCACCCCAAGCGCTGCCCAAAGCTGCTGCGTGAACACGGCGGTCGAGGTCTTGCCGTTGGTGCCGGTGACGGCGCAGACGGTGGCAGGCTGGATGCCATGGAACCGCGCGGCCATCAGGGCGAAGGCGCGGCGCGGCTCGGGTGAGGTGACAACCGCAATGCCCTTTGGGATATCTGCAGGCAGCGGTCCGGCAGGCAGCAGCACGGCCACGGCACCCTGGGCCACCGCCTGCGCGATGAAGGTACGGCCGTCGATCTTGCTGCCGGGCAGGGCGGCGAACAGGAAGCCGGGCTTGACGGCCCGGCTGTCGGCGGTCAGGCCGGTGAGGACGACGGCGGCGTCGCCGCTCATAAGGGTCGCGGTGTCGAGCAGGTCACTGAGCGGGCACATGCATGCCTCCCGTGCTGGCTGCCATGTACGGACGCACGTGGCCCTTCAGCAGGGCCTCGCGGGTTTCCTTGTCGTCGATCTGCTCGTGGCGCGGGAACACGCCGAGCAGCGGCGCAATCGCCTCGATGACACGCCCGGCGGCGGGTGCGGCGTTCCAGCCCGCCGTGGCGAAATTGAACGTTTCCTTCAGGCCCTTCGGTTCGTCGAGAACGACCAGTACGACGTATTTCGGGTCATCCATCGGAAAGGCCGAGATGAACGATGTGCGCAGCTTCTTGCGGTCATACCCGCCGCCGGAGGCCTTTTCCGCCGTGCCGGTCTTGCCGCCTACGCGGTAGCCGGCCACGTCGGCCTTCTTTGCGGTACCGTCTTGGACCACCAGACGCATCAGGCGGCGCATCACCTCGGAGGTTTCGGCCCGGATGACGCGGGTGCCTTCGTGGTCCACAGCGTCCGGCAGCAATGTGGCGCGGCGCAGGATGCCGCCGTTGACGATGGACGCCGTCGCCGTCGCCATGTGAACCGGCGTCACGGCGATACCGTGGCCGAAGGAAATAGTCATGGCGCTGATGGCCTGCCAACGCTCGGGGTAGAGCGGTGAACTGCTTTCCGGCAGGCCGACGCTCATCGGACTGAGCAGCCCGAGGGAGCCGAGAAAGGCGCGCTGCGCTTCCGGCCCCACGTCCAGGGCGATGCGGGCCGACCCGATGTTGGACGAACGGACCAGGATCTCCGATACCGTCAGCCAACGGTTCTCCGGGTGGCTGTCGCGGATGGAGAAGCGGGCGATACGCAGCGGCTTGGTGGTGTCGAAGGTGTCGTGCAGGCGGATCTTGCCGGCTTCCAGCGCCATCGCTGTGTTGAACACCTTGAACGTGGATCCCATTTCGTACACGCCCAGGGTGGCGCGGTTGAAGCGGGCGTCTTCCTCGGCCTCGCTGAAACGTTCGGGGTCGTAGTCCGGCAAGGACACCATGGAAATCACTTCGCTGGTCGCGGCATCCAGCACGACAGCGGTTCCGGCCTTGGCCTTGAAGTGGGCCATGGCGTCGAGCATGGCCTTGCGCACGGCGTGCTGAACCCGGATGTCCAGGGTCAGGCGCAGCGGCTCGTTGGCTTCCTTGAGCTTCTGATCGAATGCCAGTTCCACCCCGGCGATGCCGTTGTTGTCCAGGTCCGTCGCGCCCAGAACGTGGGAGGCGAGGTTGCCGTGCAAGGTGGCGCGGTATTCGCTGTCCTCGAAATACACGCCAGGCACGCCCGCGTCGTTGACCGCCTGTTGCTGGCGCGGCGTCAGGTTGCGGGCAACATAGACGAAGGGGCGGCCGCTTGACAGGCGTTCGATGATTTCGGCCTTCTTGAGGTCCGGCAGCACGGCGACCAGCCGGTTGGCCGCATCGACCGGGTCCAGTACGCGGCGTGCGTCGGCATAGAGGTTCTTGGCCGGCAGGTTGGTCGCCAGCACCACGCCGTTGCGGTCGATGATGTCGGCCCGTTCGGTATGCGGTGCGGTGGCGGCGGGGCGGCGGGCGACCTCGCGCGGGTCGGCCTTGAGCACCATCACGTCGATCAGGCGCACGGAAATGGACGCGAAGGCCAGGGCGAACAGCCCCGCCGTCACGATCATCCGCGTGCGCCCGGTTTCCAGGGCCCGCCGGGCGGCCCCATCCAGAACCTGATCGGGCATGACGCGGCCGGACGGGCGCGCCGGGCGGAGTTCCTCGCCCGGATAAACGAACTGCGGCTGACGGCGGAACGGCAGGAGGCGCATCATGGCGTCGTCCTCGCGCTGGCCAACTCGGCAATCGGCTTGCGGTGCGGGTAGGTCGCCCACGGCAGGCCGTTCTGGCCAAGATTGATCTCGCCGCCGAAGTACTGTGTCGGCGCCGCGTCTGGGCGCACCGGCAAGGACGCCATGGCGACCACCTGCTGCGGGCGCAGCGGGACCAGGCCAAGCACCCGTTCGGACAGCGCGGACAGGCGGGCCGGATCGTTGAGGTAGGTCCACTCGGCCTCCAGCACGCGGATGGTCGAGCGGTCGCTGCGCACCTGATGCTGCATCTGGCGGAGGTCGGCCTCGGTCGCCTGGACCTGATGCTTGACCAGGAACAAGCCGATGCCGCAGGCAATCGCCAGAACGCCCCACAGAATGGTCATGCTGCGCATCATCGCCCTTCCTCCCAGGTCCAGGGATGGGCCGGCGCGGCGGTGCGGCGGGCGGCGCGCAGCTTGGAGGAGCGGGCGCGCGGATTGGACTTGGCTTCCTCGGCCGACGGCGTCACCGCCTTGCGGCTGAGCAGTTCGAAGGTCGGCGGCGGCGGGGCCGGTTCGCCGGGCAGCAGGCGGCCCTGCGCGCTGCCGCTGCGCTCGCGCAGGAACGATTTCACGACGCGATCCTCAAGCGAATGGAAGCTGACCACGGCCAGACGGCCGTCGGGGCGCAGCAGGGCTTCGGCACCAGCGAGGCCGCGTTCAAGCTCGCCGATCTCGTCATTGACGTAGATGCGCAGGCCCTGGAACGTGCGGGTGGCGGGGTCGATGTTGTCCTTGGCCTTGCGCACCACCGACCGGATGACCGAGGCCAACTGTCCGGTGGTCGTGAACGGCCCGGAGGTTTCGCGGGTCTGCACGATGGCGCGGGCGACGCGGCGGCTCAGGCGTTCCTCGCCGTACTTGTAGATGAGGTTGGCGAGGTCTTCTTCCTCGGTGGTGTTGACCACGTCGGCGGCGGTGAGGCCGCTGCGGGTGTCCATGCGCATGCCGAGCGGGCCGTTGCGCATGAACGAGAACCCGCGCTCGGCCTGATCGATCTGCATGGACGACACGCCGACATCCAGCGCCACGCCGTCCACTTGCGTAATGCCGACGTCGGCCAGCAGGCGGGCCATGTCGCCGAAACAGCCCGGCAGGAAGGTGAGGCGGTCCGGGAACTCGGCGGCCAAGGCGGCGGCGCGCGGTTCGGCCGACGGATCTCGGTCGATGCCCACGACGCGGCACCCCGGCGCGGCTTCGAGAATGGCGCGGGTGTAGCCGCCGGCCCCGAAGGTGCCATCGACATAGACGCCGTCAGCCTTGGGGGCCAGGGCATTGAGAACTTCGGCGAGCAGGACGGGAACGTGTTCGGTCATGCTGCCCCTCCCTTGACGGGAACCGTGGGGCGCTCGCTGGTAGCGCGGGTGCGGACTTCGGCCAGCATCGCCTTGTGGGCGGCGGGTTCCCAGATCTGGAAACGCTTGGCCAGCCCGACGAAGGCGGCCTGCTCGCTGATCCCGGCCTGCTCCAGCAGGTCGGCGGGCAGCAGGATGCGGCCCTCCGGGTCGAAGGGCAGTTCGCGCGACTGAGCGAAGATGAGGTTGGCGCGGTCGTCCTGGGCGGTCGAAAAGACGTCGAACTGGTCCATGTTGTCGGCCATGGCTTCGATGGCGCTCATGTCCATGCCTTCAAGGCAGGGCAGGCCAGTGACCGAGGGGAACACGATGACGCCTTGGAAGGGTTGGGCAGACAAGCGGGCGCGCCAAGAGGCCGGGACGGACACACGGCCCTTCCGGTCTACCTTGTTGACGAATGTGGACAGAAAAAGCGCCATGCCTTTCTGGCCTTCCCTTCGCGCCCAGCGGCGTGATCAGCGCCACCGTACCCTTGCCATACCCGCGTTCCGATCAACCGTCAGGCGCAAGGACGCTCCTTGGGCGCACTGGGGGCTCGGAATGGGTAATTCATGGTATGGCATGGTACAAGATGGGTGTCAACGACACCGCAGGGGTATTACTTGGCGTATGTCCACCGCGAAAGAACTCGTATCAATTTAACGAAAAGTGGTAGGCAACTCTCTCAAGTTCCTAGGGAGACTGCGGAGTCTCCAGTTGTCCACAGAGCCCTGTGGATACTTTGTTCGCCAGATGTTCCAAATGGCCAGTTCCCTAGGCGAAAAGCGCATCAATTTGGGACGGCATGGGCGGCCGGGAGGATATCCGGCGGCATTTTGGGCTGGCATGGGAAATAAGCGTCAGATGGCCTGTAAGCCGGGTTCTGTCCCCGCCGTGGCCGAAGCCTCGGCGATGGATGGCCATTCATCTGGGACGCCCATTGCTGGACGCCTCGCGCAACCGACCCGGACGGCGGCCCGGAAATCAAGCCTGCCACCCCTGCGGGTATGGGCCCGTGGTAGGTGGCTGCCGTCCCTATTTGGTTTTGCTCCCGGTGGGGTTTACCGTGCCGTTCCTGTTGCCAGGACCGCGGTGGGCTCTTACCCCACCCTTTCACCCTTACCGGAGCATGCTCCGGCGGTTTGCTTTCTGTGGCACTTTCCCTAGGGTCGCCCCCGCCGGGCGTTACCCGGCACCGTGTTTCCGTGGAGCCCGGACTTTCCTCCCCACCCGTCGTGAGACGGGCAGAGCGGCCATCCAGCCATCTGACGCGAAGGAACCATAGACGCTGCGGCGGTTTCGTCAAGGAGTGGTATTGAAGGTGTCTCCATGGCTGCTGCTTCCCCGGTTCCCGTTCGCCTGCTGTCCATCGCCACCGCCGTCCCGCCCCACCGCCTAGACCAAGCCGATGTGGCGGGGGTGGCGCGCGATCTCTACGCCGGTAGAGTAGACGGCTGGGAACATCTTGCCGCAGTATTTGCGAGTACTGGCGTGGACAGCCGGAATTCAACGGTTCCATTGGATTGGTTTCGTCAGCCTCGGGGCTGGGTGGAGAAAAATCGGCTCTATCACGACACCGCCAATGCCCTTCTGGCCGAGGTCGGCGCGGCGGCCCTGGCCCGTGCCGGTGTCGCGGCGGCGGATGTTGGCGCGGTGGTTTGCGTGTCGTCCACCGGCATCGCCACGCCGACGCTGGAGGCTGGCTTGATCGACCGCTTAGGCCTGCCGCGCATGGTTCAGCGCCTGCCGCTGTTCGGCCTGGGCTGCGTCGGCGGCACCGTGGGCATGGCCCGCGCCGCGTTGATGGCCCGCGCCCTGCCGGGGCGGCCGGTGCTGTTCCTGGTGGTCGAGTTGTGCACGCTGGCGTTCCGCTACGGTGCGCTCGACAAGGCCAGCGTGGTCGCCAGCGCCTTGTTCGGCGACGGCGCGGCGGCAGCCGTTTTGGTTGCCGACGAGGCTGGCAGCGGCGCGACGGTCGCTCAGTGGGGCGAGTACACTTGGCCCGACAGCCGCGACGTCATGGGCTGGACGGTGAAGGACGATGGTTTGGGCGTGATCTTTGCCAAGCGCATTCCGGCCCTGATCCGCGACTGCCTGCGTCCGGCGGCCGATGAGGTGTTGGCGGCAATGGATCTTCGGGCTGACACCCTGCAAGGTTTGATCGCCCATCCGGGAGGCCCCAAGGTGCTGGACGGCGTCGCGGCGAGTTTTCCAGATCTTGCCGATACTTTGGGCGTTGCGCGTGACGTCTTGCGCACCCACGGCAACATGTCGGCCGCCACCGTGCTGTTCGTGCTGGAAAAGGTCCAGGCCGCCGGACGAACCGGCAGGCAATTGATGCTGTCCTTTGGGCCGGGTTTTACGGCCGGCTTCGTGGTGCTGGAGCTGTAGGGTGGAGATCGGCGTGCCGCATCTGGTCTTCGCCCTGGTCGCCGTGCAGCGGCTGGGCGAACTGGTGCTGGCCCGCCGCAATACCCGCCGTCTGATGCGGCAAGGCGCCGTGGAGGCCGGGCGCGGACACTATCCCCTGTTCGTGCTGTTGCATGGCGGATGGTTGGCGGCGCTGTTCTTCAGTACGCCCGCCGACGCGCCCGTATCGTGGCCTCTGCTGGTTTTGTTCACGCTGCTTCAGGCCGCGCGGGGCTGGGTGGTGGCGAGTCTCGGCGGCTATTGGACCACCCGCATTATCACGCTGCCGAGTGCGCCGCTCATCCGCAAGGGCCCGTACCGCTGGGTCCGTCACCCCAACTATCTGGTGGTCGCCGCCGAGATCGCCGTGCTGCCCCTGGCCTTTGGGCAGGTGGCGCTGGCAGTGGTGTTCTCGGTGCTCAATCTGGCATTGCTGGCGTGGCGCATTCGCGTGGAGAACGCCGTGCTGGCGGTGCGGAAGTAAAAAAAACGGCCCCTCCGGAAAGAGGGGCCGTGAAGGTGGCTCTGGGATCAGAGCCGCTTGGACAGCCGGGCGGATGGACCGGCAGGAGTAATGTCAGGTTACGCCACGTACCACAGGGTCATGCCGTCCCAGTTGGCATTGCCGTAGCCGTTGGGCGGCGTGCCGTGCTTGAGGGACAGGTTGGCGGCCTTGGCGGCGGCAGCGGCTTTGTCCTCGGAGCCGGCCACGAAGGCGCCCCACAGGATGTCGCCCTGGTTGATGGTGACGATGGAGTCCCAGGACTTCAGCACTTCGGCGGGGTCGTGTTCGCCGTTGGTGCGGAAGTAGTCCTGGATCTCGTCGCTCAGGTCGTCCAGCGCGTTGATGGTGCTTTCAATCTCGCCTTTCCAGGTGGCGATCTTTTCGGCGTCGCAGGCATCGAACAGCATGCTCGGTAACTCCCCCTTCGTCTCGGACAGGTTTCCTCGGAGCGGCGACCTTGTTGATCGGCTTCCTATTTAAACTGACACGCATTTTGGTGTGTGTCGATATGAAATGTATCGGTTAGTGCCTTGCTATGGAATTTTAAGGCTATTTCGCGCGGGGCGTGATGTAACAACGCGATACGCGTATGATGCGCCCCTTGTATCGCTTTGAATGGGGTTGGAGCGGGGAGCAAGGGCCGTCATCATGGGGATATCGCCCGCTTAGGGAAGAATGCGATGTTTCCATCCCCTCTGCCCATCACTTTGTCCGACGTGGAAGCGGCGGCGCGCCGCCTGCATGGCGCCCTGGCCCGCACCTGGACGACCGAGTCCCTGACGTTGGGCCGCCTGCTCGGCGCGCGGCTCATATTGAAGTTCGAGAACCAGCAGTTCACCGCCTCGTTCAAGGAACGCGGCGCCCTGAACCGCCTGCTGGCCCTGAGCGACGCGGAGCGGGCGCGGGGCGTGATCGCCATGTCGGCGGGTAATCATGCGCAGGGGGTGGCCTATCACGCCCAGCGGCTGGGCATTCCGGCAACCATCGTAATGCCGCACGCCACGCCCTTCGTGAAGGTCGAGCACACCCAAGCTTTCGCCGCTGAAGTCGTCTTGCATGGCGATACGCTGTCCGAGGCTTTTGAGCACGCCCGCACCCTTGGCCGGGATCGCGGGTTGGTGTTCGTGCACCCCTATGACGACCCACTGATTATGGCCGGGCAGGGCACGGTTGGCCTGGAGATGTTGGAAGATGCGCCGTGCCCGCTCGACGTCGTGGTCGTGCCGATCGGCGGCGGCGGCCTGATCTCGGGCATGGCCACCGCGCTCAAGGGCCGGATGCCTGGCATCGAGGTGATTGGCGTGCAGACGGCGCTGTATCCGTCGATGCGTGATGCCCTGCGCGGAGATAAGTCCGCGCCGGTGGCCGCAGTGCCCTGGACCGGGGCGACCATTGCCGAGGGCATCGCCGTCAAGCAGCCCGGCGTGCTGACCCGCGAAGTGGTGCGCGCCCTGGTCGACGACATCGTGCTGGTCGACGAGGAAGCCCTGGAACGCGCCGTGGTGCTGTTGCTCAACATCGAAAAAACGGTGGTCGAGGGGGCTGGTGCCGCCGCCCTGGCGGCCGTGCTGGCGGCGCCCGAGCGGTTCCGGGGCCGCACGGTGGGACTGGTTCTGTCGGGCGGCAATATCGATCAACGGCTTCTGGCGTCGGTGCTGCTGCGCGATCTGGTCCGCACCGGGCGCCTGGCCCGCCTGCGCATCGCCCTGCATGACACGGTCGGCTCGCTGGCCAAGATCACGGCGTTGATTGCGGAGGCCGGGGGCAACGTGGTCGACGTCGCCCACCAGCGGGTGTTTTCGACGCTTCCGGCCAAGGACACCAGCCTGGAAGTCGCCGTCGAAACCATGGACGCCCGCTGCCTCGGCGCGTTGGTGGACGCCCTGCGCGCCGGGGGTTATGCAGTGGAGGTACTGGACGGGCCGGGGCGACCGTGAGCACCGTAAAGATCACGCCTGAGCGAGATCTTTTTTGCGCCGTAAGGGGTCGTGCACGACACCGGACTGTGCGGAGGGAATGGTAAAAACGATGGTGGTGCCCTCGCCGTCCACCGTCTCGATACGGATGGTGCCGCCGTGGCGGGTCACGATTTTGTGGCACAGGGCAAGGCCCAGCCCGGTGCCCGTGCCGCCGGTATGCAGCCGCTGGAACAGGGCGAACGCGCGTGGCGCCTGAGCGGGGTTCATGCCTAGCCCGTTGTCGGACACACGGATGGTCCACATGCCGTCGGCGGTGGGTTCGGCACTGACCTTGATACGCGGCATGCGGTCGGGGTGGCGGTACTTGACCGCGTTTTCGATGAGGTTCTGGAACAGCCGGACCATCTGGGCGTCATCGGCCATGGCGGCGGGCAGCGGCGAATGCTCGATTTCAGCCCCGCTCTCGTCGAGGAAGGAGCCGAGGTTGGCTTCGGCCCGTGCCAGCACGCCGTTGAGATCGACCGGCTTCAGGGCGTCTTCCAGACGGCCCACGCGGGAGTATTCCAGCAGTCCCTCGATCATCGTGTTGAGGCGGCGGGCGCCATCGGAGGCTTCCTGGATGTAGCCGAGGGACTCGCCATCGAGAGTTCCCGCATTGCGTCGGCGCAGCAGGTCAAGAAAGCTGATGACCATCCGCAGCGGTTGGCGCATGTCGTGGGATGCGGCATAGGCGAATTGTTCCAACTCGGCATTGGAATCTTTGAGGAGCAGGCGCTCATCTTCCAACTGGACACGCAGGCCCTGAAGCTCCTCGACCTGATCCTGCAAATCACGGGTGGCGATCAGGGCGTGCCCGGCCATCGGACGCAGTAGAACGAGCAGGACCAGCACGCCGAAGCCGATAAGGACGGCGACGGCGACGGCGGCCAGGCCGACCACCTCGTCAACGGTTTTAAACAACGCCGCCGTAGGCATGGCGGCAATCAGGGTCCAGTTGCCCGGTTGGACGGTCGTTGCCGACAGGGTCCATCCAGCGTCGGGGTCTGGCGGGGGGGACCGCTCCAGGACGTTTTTCGGTCCGGCGGTGAACCATGCGGTTCCGCCGTCCGGGGCGGCGGCGCCAATGTACGTCGCCACCTGGGCGTCCTTGGACGTGTGGCTGGCCAGAAGCGGTCCAAGACCGTCGGCGGTGAACAGCACCACGTCGGTTCCCTGGTGCGTGCCGTCGCGGCTGAGGATTGGCGCTGCCACAGCCAGGCGAAGGTCTCCGTCGCTGGAAAGATACGGCCCGATCAGCGCAGGGTCGCCATCGGATGCGACTGTCGTTGCAATCTGAGCTGCCAGAAGTTCAAGCACTGCGGCATCGATGGGATCGCCAACCGGCACCAACGCGCGGCCGTCACGCCCCAGCCGCGTGATGCCGAGGACGCCGTGGCCGAGGGTCATGGCATCGGCGATCTTGTCGGCCGTGAAGGTGCGGAGGGCATCCTCGGTCCGCTCGCCACGATTGAAGGCTTCCAGTTCCTGGCGAATGATTGTGCGGCTGGTGACTTGAAGCGCCACGCCGGTCAGGCGGTTGGCATATTGGCGGGCCGTCAGGGCCTTGACGGCGGCCACATGCTCGAGGCGTTCGGCGGTGGTGGCGCGAAGCACGGACCTCATGGGAACAATGGTCACAGCGCTAACGATCAAGCCGGTGAGAAGAACCGCTAGCACCGAAAACCACAGGATGCGGCGTTCGACGGCCTCGATCAGTACACCTGCCATAAAGGTCCCCGTTCGCAGCACCCCAGTCAACCTCAGCGCGGTCACTGGTGACTGTCACTCGCCCAAGGGTAGGCGAACCAGGGCGCAGTATCAACCGGAGGAACCGCTACGGCAAGGCTCTAACGTATAATTACTTTCATAATTGAAAGATGTTCACCAACGACGGACCGCGCCTACATCCAAATGGATGAAGTTAGACTTTCTATAGTAGCCAACGCCGCCGCCCTTCAAGTTCAAGGCTGCCATGTGCAGGTCGCGCAAGGCGCGTCCCGGCAACCGGACGTCGATGGCCATGCCGCGCATGTGCAGGCTGTCGGTGGCCACGCCGCCCGACCGCGCCGCCAGGGCGGCATTGGTCTTGGGGGACCGGTATCCGGAAATCACCTCGAAAGGTTCATGGCTGCGCATGACGCGGTGAAGACGATGGAGAAGGTCAAGCAAGGCTGGCGCCATGGTGCCGACATCGCCGGTCCGATGGTCCCGCAGCAGGTAGTTGATTTCCCCCAGGGCGTCTGGCCGATAGCGGCCCCTTTCCCAATAGGTGGCGTGAAGCGCTTCTCCGGTGTGCAGGTTATGGAACTGCAACGCGCGCGCGGCTTCGGCCATCGGGCGGGGTGGGGAGGCCAAGGCCGGCTTTGCCACGACGCTCATGGCGGCAAACCCACCCAGGATCAGGTGGCGTCGGGACAGTAACAAGCGGGGGGAGCGGGGGGTGTCGGGGGTGCTGTCACCGCACATCAGGCATCCTCTCGGCCAATCTCCGTTTCTCAACGGGTCAGAAACCAAGAGGTAACACGAAATCCCTAAGAAACTGTCCGTGCAGTTTCAGTCTTAAGGCGGCGTTAGGGGAAATATGCCGCGCCTTTCAGTCCAGCGCCACCACCGGAATATCGACCAGTGGGCGGCGCGGCCGATCGAGGGCGGCGGCCATGGTGGCGTCGAGGCCATAGACGTCGGGTCTCAGATGCAGGATGCCGTCCGGCTCCACCCAGGCGGTGCGATAGGCGATATCGATGGGCACCGGGTGCTTGAGCTTCACGGCGCGCGGCAGTCCGGCCTCCACCCGCTCGGCAACCGTTTCGGGCGGTGCTGTCCCGGTGGCTTCCAAAAGCAGGGCCGCGAGGTCAAAGGGGTTTTCAACCCGCACGCAGCCATGGCTGACCGCCCGCTGGCTGGCCTGGAACACCTGGGGGGCGTTGGTGTCGTGCAGGTAGATGGACTCGCTGTTCGGGAAAGAGAACTTGACCCGCCCCAACGCATTGTTCGGGCCGGGCTTTTGCCGCAGGCGGGGCGGATCGCCCTCGACGATCACCTCGAAGCCTTCGCGTTCCAGCATGCCCGGATCGCGTTTCTCGCGCGGCAGAAGTTCTTTTACGGCAATGGAGCGCGGCACGTACCAATGCGGGTTGAACACCACGGAGCTGATTTCATGGCGCATTTCCGGGGTGGCATGGTCGGGGCGTCCGACCGCCACCTTCATGCGCAGAACGGTCCCTCCGTCGCGGCGAACGGCCAGTTCATAGGCCGCGACGTTGACCTCCACCCGCAGGCCAGTGCTGTCAGGCAGCGGCGGACTGCGGCGCAGGCGTTCCAGATTGACCGCCACCTGCCGCGCCCGCGCGACGGCGGACACGTTCAGGGCCGCGCGCGTCGCCGGCCCGACCACGCCATCGGCGGCCAAGCCGTGCCGGATCTGGAACTGTTTAACGGCCTCACGCAGGGCGTCATCGAACACCTCGCCCGGCTCCACTCCCAGACGTTCCCGCAGCACGGCAACCGTAGGCCCCGTGGCGCCGTCGCGCAGGGTTGGGCCGTCGGCCACATACGGCCAGTCGCCATGAGCGACGACGCCGCGCAGGTCGGCCAGGGCGTCCTTGAGGCGCTGATAGTCCTGTAACGCCGGCGGAAGGGCGTGCAGGAACGCCTGCGGCGCGGGCGACCACGCCACCGCGCCCAGAAGGGAACGTGGAGTCGTGGGCGTATAACCCCGGCCGCCAATCAAATCCCCGGCATAGCGCAGGAACGCCTTGTCCAACAGGTCTTGGACCGCTGCCATGTCACTCCGGCCCATCGCTGCCCGGATGTGGTCGAGGCCGTAGTCGGCGGGGGTCAGGCCATGTTCGTCGGCGCGTTCCAAAGCCTCGATCAACGCGGCCCCGGCGGTGCTAAGGGAGTGTCCGGCCACCCACCGTGGATGGGTCGGCGCAACCGTTTGGTCGGATGGATGGACGGCAGGGGGCGGCGCGGCGGTCGGGGTGGCTGATGCGCCGGGAGACAAAATGACCGAGCCAGCGAGCGCCGCGATGACACCGGCGCGGATTAATGGAAACGGCGGGTGTGGCAGGCGCATTTGCCCTCCTGGCGGCGCGGCAGCTTCAACAGTCTGGCCGGGGAAACACGTCCCGCTCCAGGTCTGTTGCGCTGCGCCGCCGAAAGGGCCGGGTGCGTTCCCAAAGAAGCCCTGCGACTGCCGGGCGGGGTAACTCCTTCTAAAACGCTACGATCTTTCCGGGGTTCATAAGATTGTTGGGGTCCAGGGCGTGCTTGATGGCGCGCATCACCGACAGGGCATCGTCCCCCATCTCGGCAGCCAGGAACTCCATCTTGCCATAGCCGATGCCGTGCTCGCCCGTGCAGGTGCCGTCCATGGCGATGGCCCGGCGGACGATGCGCGCGTTCAGGGCGATGGCCTCGTCCATCTGTTCGGGCTTGGTCGGATCGACCACGAACAGGACGTGGAAATTGCCATCCCCCACATGGCCGACGAGGGGCGTGGCGAGGGGGCTGGCGTCCAGATCCCGCTTGGTTTCCAGAATGCAGTCGGCCAGCCGCGAGATCGGCACGCAGACGTCCGATGAAAAGGCCACGCCGCCCGGCACCAGGGATATCCCCGCGTAGTAGGCGTTGTGGCGGGCCTGCCACAGGCGGTCGCGGTCCTCTGGCGTGCCCGACCATTGGAAGTCGGTGCCGCTATGATCCGCTGCCAGCGCCTGGACCATTTCGACTTGCTCGCGCACGCCCGCAGTCGAGCCGTGGAACTCAAAGAACAGCGTCGGCTGCTCGGCATAGGACAGTTTGGAGTACCCGTTGACGGCGCGCATCTGCACTTCGTCCAGGAACTCGATGCGCGCCACCGGCACGCCCGACTGGATGGTCAGGATGACCGTGTTGACGGCATCGGCCACGCTGGGAAAGGGGCAGACCGCCGACAGGATGCTTTCGGGGATGCCGTAGAGCTTCAGCGTCGCCTCGGTGATGATGCCGAGCGTGCCCTCGGACCCGATCATCAGGCGGGTCAGGTCATAGCCCGCGGCCGATTTCTTGGCGCGGCTGGCGGTGCGGATGATGCGCCCATCAGCCAGAACCACCGTCAGGTTGAGGACGTTTTCGCGCATCGTGCCATAACGCACGGCGTTGGTTCCCGACGCGCGGGTGGCGCACATGCCGCCCAACGACGCATCGGCGCCTGGATCAATGGGGAAGAACAGCCCCGTGTCGCGCAGGTGTTCGTTGAGTTGCTTGCGGGTAACACCGGCTTGGACGGTCACGTCCATGTCTTCGGCCCGGACGTCGAGGATGGCGTTCATCCCCGACAGGTCTATGCAAACTCCACCCTGGAGCGCCGCCACATGCCCTTCGAGAGAGGTCCCCGTTCCAAAGGGTATGATCGGCGTGCCGTGGCGGGCGCAAATCTTGACAATGGCGCTGACTTCCTCCGTCGAGGCTGCAAAGGCCACCGCGTCGGGCGGATAGGGCGCATGATAGCTTTCGTCGCGGCCATGCTGATCGCGCACCGCCGTCACCGTGGACAGCCGCTCGCCCAGCAGGGCGCGCAGTTCGGCCAGGCATTCTGGTGGAGCGGTACGGGCAAACGTCATGGGGTTGTATACATTCTCTGGCCTACGGGGGATAACATGGTGCAGGCTCGGCCCGACAGGGTCAAGGTGAACGGAAACGCGCGGCAATGAACATCTGGGGCAAAGTTGTCGGCGGTGCCGCCGGAATGATGCTTGGAGGCCCGTTGGGAGCGGCCTTCGGGGCGGCGATGGGGCACGCCTATGACCGCATGGCATCGGCGGCGTGGCAGTCGGTGTGGGCCATTATGCCCGGCGGCGCGGCCTTCGCCCAGCTTCATCGCGTGGTTCAGGACCAGTTCAAGGAGCAGGCCCGTCAGACCGTGTTCGCCATCGCCTTGCTGGCTCTTGGCAGCGCCCTGGCGCGTGCCGACGGCCCGGTCAATGCCGCCGAGGAGGCGACCTTCCGCCGCTTGTTCGGTGTCCCCGACGATGAGGCGGACGCCGTCCTTCTGGTGCTGCGGCGGGGTCTGCCGATCGGCGACATGGAAGCCCACGCCGCGCGCATGGCCGACCTGTTCCAAGATACGCCGGGAGTCTTGGAGGAACTGCTTGCTGCGCTGGTTCTGCTGGCCCAGGCCGATGGGCCGTTGAACTCCGCAGAGGAGGAGTTCCTCACCCGCCTGGCCGTGCAACTCGGCCTGCCGCCCCAGGCATGGCGGCGGGCGCGGGCAGGCGCGACGCGCAGCGCCGGGGTTGGTGGCGATCCCCATGCGGTTCTCGGGGTGAATGCGGCGGCCAGCGATGCCGAAGTGCGCGCGGCATTCCGCAAGCTCCTGCGCGAAAATCACCCGGACGTGCTGATGGCTCAGGGCATGCCGGCGGAGTTTGTCGAAGTGGCCAACCGGCGGATGGCGGCCATCAATGCCGCGTATGACGATATCGCCCGCATGCGTGGCTTGAAGTAAAGGATCTGCCGTGCCGCTGCGCGATTATGTCCTGATCTTGATCGTCATCGCCATTTGGGGCCTGAACTTCGTCCTTATCAAAATCGGCGTGGCGGAGTTTCCGCCGTTCCTGATGACCAGCCTGCGGTTTGCCATCGTAGCCGCCTGCGTGGTTCCATTCATGGCCGTGCCGTGGCACGCCATGCGCTGGCTGGTGTTGCTGTCGTTGACGTTCGGGTCGCTGCACTTTGGTCTGCTGTTCGCGGCGCTGCAAAGTGTTGATGGGTCAACCGGCGCCATCCTGTCCCAACTGGGCGTGCCGTTCTCGACACTGCTGGCGGCGGTGTTCCTGCGCGACCGCCTCGGGCCATGGCGCACCGCTGGTTTGGTGCTGGCGTTCTTTGGCGCTGCGGTCCTGGCCGGCGAGCCGCGTCTGCCGGCCGTCGGGCCGTTCGTGCTGCTGGTGGTGTCGGCCTTTGGGTGGGCGCTGTCCAATATGTACATCCGCAAGGTGGCCGATGTGCACCCTCTGGCGGTTACTGGATGGATTTCCCTGCTGGCCTTGCCGCAGACCATCCTGTGGTCGGCGGTGTTCGAGGACGGCCAGATCGCGGCCATGCGCGATGCCTCGTGGATGGCGTGGGGGGCCTTGCTGTACATCGCCGTGCTGGCATCCATGCTGGCCTATTCGCTGTGGTATCACCTGCTTGGCAAGCATCCGGTCAATCATGTGGTGCCGTTCACCCTGTTGGCCCCGGTGCTTGGCGTGGTGGCCAGCGCCGTGCTGCTGGATGAGCCGCTCACGTGGTACAAGCTGATCGGCGGCGCCTTGACCATCGCCGGGGTCGGAACGATCTTGGTTAGGCAAGGCCGTAGCGCACCCGTCGTACCTCCAGAGGTCGAGCCGGTGGCCGGAACTCCCCGTAGCTGATCCCTGTTCCAGAGAGCATGAACGCAAATCTCAAATTCATCGCCGCTCGCCCGTCGCTCAACCACGGCCCGCGAGAACCGGGCACTGTCATCGACATGCTGGTGCTGCATTACACCGGCATGCCCACCGGACGCGCCGCGCTGGAGCGCATGTGCGACCCGGCCGCTGAAGTGTCGGCCCACTATCTGGTGGACGAGGACGGCAGCGTCCTGCGGCTGGTCGCCGAGGACCGGCGGGCATGGCACGCCGGTATCGCGTGGTGGCGCGGGCATTCCGACATCAACAACCGCTCCATCGGGATCGAGATCGTCAACCCCGGCCACGAGTTCGGCTACCGCGCCTTCCCGGAAGTCCAGATGGCGGCGGTGGAAGCCCTGTGCCATGACATCCTCGGCCGCCATCACGCCATTTCGCCCTGTAACGTCGTCGGTCACTCCGATGTCGCGCCGTGGCGTAAGGAGGACCCCGGCGAGTTGTTCGACTGGCCGCGCCTTGCTGCCGCCGGCATCGGTCTGTGGCCGGACGACGCGGCGGTGGCGGCTGCCACGCCCACGGGGGACCCTCGCGCTTTGCTGGAAGCCATCGGGTATCGCGTCGATGGGGAGTGTTCGCTGGAGCGTGCTCTGGTGGCGTTTCAAAGGCATTTCCGCCCGTCCGATCTGAGCGGCCGGGCCGACGACGATACCCTGCGCCGCCTGAACGTGGTCCAGACGCTGGCCCGGCGGGCGCCGTAAAGTGTTTCCCGTGGCGGTGCGGGGGCATACAGTAGTTTCCTCGTCATCGGTCATGGCAATCCGGGAGCCGTCGTGGTGAAAAAGGTTCTAATCGGCGTTGCCGTTTTCGTGGTGGTTCTCGTCGCCGGCGTGCTGATCGCCCCGACCTTCATCGACTGGAACCAGTACAAGGGCGTGATCACCCGCGAAGTGGAACAGGCCACCGGGCGTTCCCTGGAGATCGGCGGTGATCTGTCGCTGTCCATCCTTCCGCGTGCCGCCCTGATGGCCGAGGACGTGCGGCTGGCCAGTCTTCCGGGTGCCGCCGAACCGCACACTGTCCGCGTCGAAACCGTCGAGGTGCGGGTTGATGCGGGCGCCTTGCTGAGTGGCGATGTGCGCGTGCAGAGCATCCGGCTGGTCCGCCCCGTCGTCGCCCTGGAACGTCTGGAGGATGGCCGGGCCACCTGGGAATTCGCCGCTGCGACCAAGGACGCCGCCGCCGAGGTGGTGGAGGAAGGTACAGCCGCGGACGGTGGGCAAGACGGTGGAGGTATCGGCCTGCGCCTCGATCAAGTGATGATCGAGGATGGATTGGTCACGTTCCGCGATACCAGGACGGGGACCGAGGAGCGGGTTTCCGCCATCAACGCTGAACTTTCCGCTGAAACCCTGCGGGGGCCGTTCCGGGCCGAAGGGTCCATGACGGCGCGCGACGTGCCGCTGTTCGTCAAGGCGGTGGTCGGGCAGTTGGGCGACGAGCGGGCCTCCCAGGTGTCGGCGGAGGTGGCCTTGCAGGAGGCGTCCGCCACGGGCCGCTTTAACGGCTTGCTGACCAGTCCGTCCAATGGGGGCGGTTCCGCCCGCAGCATTCGCGGCGACCTGACCTTGACGGCGTCGGACCTTTATGCGGCGGCCAAGGCGTTCGGCCAGGATTTGCCGACGGGAATGGCCGCTCCCTTCCAGTTGTCCGGGGAGCTGGCGGTTTCGCCGCAGACGGCGGGCATCGAAGGGTTGCGCATCGCCTTGGCGGACACCGAAGCCACCGGCGCCGCCTCCATTGATCATGCCGCGCAGCCTCGCAAGGCTGCGGTAAAGCTGGCTTTCGGTGCGGTCAACGCCGACCGCTGGATGGCGCCCACCCCGGCCACGGCGGAGGCGGGCGCCCCGGCGCGTCAGGCCGGGCCACCCCCGGCGCCGCAGAGCAGCCCTGCCGCCACGGCCTTTGCTCTGCCGACGGACCTTGAGGCGACCATCGACATCACCGCCGACGCGATCACATGGCGCGACGGCTTGGTGCGGCAGGCGGTGGCTCGTGCCGCCCTGGCCGATGGGGCCTTGATGGTCAACCAGATGTCGGCCCAGTTGCCCGGCAACTCGGCGGTTTCCGCGCAGGGGGTCTTGCGCAGCCCCGAAGGAGTGGCGCGGGCGGAACTGACGGTGGAGGCCACGTCCGACAACCTGCGTGCGGTGCTGGAGTGGTTGCGGTTTGATGTCGCGGCTGTGCCGGGCGGTCGGCTCGGCCGCTTCCAGGCGGCGGCCACAGTGGAGGGAACCGCCGAGGAACTGGCGGTTCGCGGCCTTGATGCCACCATCGACACCACCTCGCTGCGTGGTGCCGCCACCGTGCGTCCGGGCGGTGGCGATCAGCGGCTTGCGGTCGGTGCCACCGTCAAGGTGGGTAGCCTGAACCTGGACGCCTACCTCCCGCCGCCGGGTGCTGTTCCGGCGCAGCAGCCTGCCATGGGCGGCACTGCAACGGCCCCTCAGCCGGCCGGAAAGGATGCGGCGGCCGAGCCGTTGCTGGCCGGGTTGGAAATGCTCAATGATGTCGACGCCAACGTGCGGGCCGATATCGAAACTCTGACCCTGCGCGACGTGCCCATGCATGACGTCCGCCTCGACCTCGCTCTGCAAGGCGGTGTCTTGACCCTGAAGGACAGCGGCGTCGGGCAGGTTCTGGGCGCAAGTGGACGCCTATCCGGCGGTCTGACCGGATTTGGCGGCGAGGCTGAGTTCAGGGATCTGGCCTACACGGTGCGGGTGCCCGATGTGGCCAAACTGGCCCGTGCGTTCGCCGTGACGTTGCCGGTTCCGGCCGCTCAAGTGGGGCAGGTGGCGCTGGACGGCCGTATCAGCGGCACCTTGAAGGCGCTCCAGATCGACACCGACAGCCGCCTGTTGGGCGCCGCGATGTCGGCGCGCGGCACGCTTGCCGATGTCCTCGGCGCCGTGTCGGCGGACCTTGCCGTCCAGGCGGCCCACCCCGACATGGCCCGCCTGCTTGCCGCGGTCGCCCCCACCGTCCGGCTGACCGGGCCGCTCGGCGCGTTCGCGCTCAAGGGGCAGGTCAAGGCCAGCGCCGGCAGCGTGGCGATGACCGGCATGACGCTGGGCGTCGGGGATACGCGCCTTGAAGGCGATGTCATGACCGATCTTGCCGCCGCGCCTCGGCCCCTGGTGACGGCAACGTTACGGGCCAATGCGTTGTCGATCGACAGGTTCCTGCCTGCAGAACAACGGGCGTGGCTGGAGCCGATCATCGCGCCGTTGCGGTCGATGATCGTGCCGGCGGCGTTCGTTCCGGGGCGGCCCGACATGGCGTCTTCGCCGGTCGGTGTCATCCCGGCGCAGGCCCGCCGCCCCGCGCCCCGCCGCCAGCAAGTGGCCGGGCCGTGGTCGACCGAGCCGCTGGACCTGTCCGGCTTAGGCATGGTCAATGCCCGCGTGACGCTCGATGCCGGGATGCTGTCGTGGCAGAACGTGGTCTTGCAGCAGGCCCGCGTGGCGACGGTGCTCCAGGATGCGACGCTGACCGTCAACCAGCTCTCGGGGTCGCTGTTCGGCGGATCGCTCAGCGGTACCGGCAGTGTCAATGCCAGCGGTGCGGTTCCGGCGATGACGGTGGCGCTTGAAGGCAATGCCGTGCAACTTGGGCAGGCGCTTACTGCGTTGTCCGGCAAGGCGACGGCGGACGGCGTGGCGGCGTTTACCACCACCCTGAACGGTAGCGGCGAGAGCACGTTGGCGCTGGCCGAAAGCCTCGCCGGGTCGGGTTCACTGACCGTCGAGCGCCTGAACGTGGCGGCTGGGCAGGCTGGCGGACAAGGGGCCAGCCAGGCCTTGCTCGGTCCGGTCGGCGCGCTCAATAAGCTTGCCTCCTTGGGGGCCGGGCGGGACAGCCTCGCCCAGGTGGCCGGAACCTTTACGGTTGATAAGGGCGTGGCGACGTTTCAAAGCCTCAAGCTCGACAGCGCTCTCTACAACGGGCAGTTCCAGGGCATCGTCAATTTGCCGCGTTGGACCCTGGACGTGCAGGGGCAGGCGCGCCTTGCCCCCAACCTGTTGACCTCCCTGCTGGGCAGTCGCGTTCGCCTGCCCGACGTGATCCCCATCGCCGTCACCGGATCGCTCGACGACCCCATCGTGCGGATGCAGACGGGGCAGGCCGCCCCAGTCGAGGGCGCTGCCCCGGCCGCTCCCGCTCCGGCAACGCCTGAAGGAGCCGCCCGGCAGTTGCTCGATCAGGTTTTGGGCGGATCGCAACAGCGCCAGACGCCCCCGCCCGCCGAGGCCCCGGCCGAGCAACAGA